>JAQYWI010000117.1 GCA_030145015.1 Desulfobacterales bacterium | reverse complement strand
CGTTCTGGAAGGGCAATGTTGCCAACAGTCCTCGGTCAATATTGGCATTATGCAACAGAAGACTTCTTGCCATAGTTTGTGGAATGTCCGATTGAATAATGCATACGAAAGTCTCAAATATTTCGCATGTGCCCAAATTGTGTAATTCGTGCCTGCATCGAATCATTAAGAACGTACCAAAAATTTAAGATTAGCGAACGGAAGGCGAAGTTTTGGGATTTTGTAGATTGGGTTTAAAAATGCAAGGCCGTCAGTTTTGAATCCGGTTCTTATAAACACGCCCCCCTTGCATGATCAGGACAATTTTCTCCTGATATTGTTGCAAAACAGTGATGTCGCTGAGCGGGTCACCGTCAACTAAAATCAGATCCGCCAATTTTCCGGCTTCGATGGTTCCCAGCGTCTGCTCCTGGCGAATGATTTCGGAATTGGTTTTGGTGGCGGCCACCAGGGCACCCATAGGACCCATGACTTTGGCCTGACATTCAAGCTCACCGGCTTTGTAGCACTGCATCGGCCCCAGCAGGTCGCTGCCCGAGCCGATTTTAACGCCGGCTTCCTGGGCATGACTCAAAGCGATGTAAGCTTTTTCCAGGGCCTGATCGATCTTACGGATATTGTTTTCACTGGCGCCCAGATCGAGACCCATCGCCGACAGCTTCTCATAAGTGATGATCGTCGGAACGAGATAAGCACCTGAATCCTTCATGGACCGGGCCACCTCGGCGCTCATCAGATTCCCGTGTTCGATGGTTCTTACGCCGCTTGACAGGGCATTTTTGATAGAACGGTCTGAATAGCAATGCGCACTGACATATTTCCCGGCATTATCGGCTTCAAATACGACAGCCTTAAGTTCATCGATGCTGTACTGGGCCGTATCAATTTCATCAGACGGCGACATGGCGCCGCCGCCCGCCATCACTTTGAGATGGTCAACGCCCTGGCGGATCTGTTCGCGTGCCGCCCGGCGAACCGCATCAACGCCGTCATAAATTCCGGACATGGTGCCGGCCATATGCTCAACGGGTCGATAGGATTCCGTTGGCAGACGCCCGTCTGCATGCCCGCCGGTTTGTGAGATGATGCGTCCGCATACAAACAGGCGCGGACCGGGCACGAGGCCATCGGCAACAGCCTGCCTGAAACCCGGGTCGGCTCCGCCGGCGTCCCGGATGGAGGTAAATCCCTGGTCGAGCGTGTCTTTTAAATTTTTAACGGCTTTGATGACCAGGGTGGAAGTAAAATTTTTGCGCTGCTGTTCGGTGAATGTGGCATCCACCGACCCGATGTGAACATGGGCATCAATGAGCCCGGGCAGTAAGGTTTTACCCCTGCAGTCGATCTTTTCAACCCCGTCGGGCAGCGGTCCGGGTGCCGTGTTCAACACCTCTTTGATGCGATCCCCCTCGATGACGACCGTTCCGTTTTCAATGGGATCCTTGCCCGTGCAGTCAATGATGCGGGAATTGATAAGGGTGATAAGGCCCATTATTCCCCTCCTTAAAGATGGCGATCCATCTCGAAATCGCCGTTTGCGCTTAAAACTCAGGCGTTCTATGGGTTGACATGTCCGGTGGCCTCACTTGCCGAACAACAATTGGGGCAGCCAGAGGGCGATCTCAGGGAAAAAGGTGATAATAGCCACGCCGATGACCATCATCACGAAAAAGGGTGCGGCCGCCAAAGCAACGTAACCGATGGAGTAACCCGTCAATCCCTGGAGAACGAATAAATTAAAACCCACCGGCGGTGTGATCTGGGCCAGTTCGGTCATGGCCACCAAAAATACGCCGAACCAGATCGGATCGAAACCGGCGGCGACGACCAACGGCAGGCATATGGGCAAGCTCATGACAGTGATTGAGATGCCGTCTAGAAAAAATCCCAAAACCACATAGAAGATACCCAGAACCACCATCAGACCGTAAGGCGACAGGCCCAGGGTGGCGATTCCCTTGGAGATATCCTGCGGGACATGCAAAAAGCCCATGGCCGTGGACAGAAAGGCAGCCGCCGCCAATAAAGAACAGACCATACAGGATGTCTTGAGGGCGCCCAGGAGTGACTCGATAAACACCTGCATAGTCATTTGATTGAGCACCACGGTCATGATCAGTGCTGCGGTGACGCCCACTGCGGCCGCTTCGGTCGGTGTTGCGATTCCGGTGTAGATGGACCCCAGTACGATGACGATCAGGATCAGGATCGGCAGCAATAATCCAATACAGCGGATATAATCCTTGTAGGTGTATTCAGCGCCGGTTTGGGGAGCCACCTGCGGTTGAATCAGCGATCGTATGATGATGTAAGTTGAGTAAAGCCCGGCCAGCAGCAGGCCTGGAAAAACACCGGCAATAAATAGCTTGGTGATAGATTCCTCGGCGATCACGCCGTAAATAATAAATACGATGGATGGCGGTATCATCAAACCAAAACTGCCGGCGCCGGCCAGCGAACCGATGGCAAGTTTGCGGTCATATTTTCGTTTTTCCAGTTCATAAACCGTGATTTTTCCGATGGTGGCTGTGGTTGCAGTTGACGATCCACTGACCGCGGCGAACAAGGCACAACCGGCCACATTGGTATGCAGCAGCCGCCCGGGCAGTTTGTCCACCAGGGGTGCCAGTCCTCTGAAGAGGCGCTCGGAAATATCGGTGCGGAACATAATTTCCGCCATCCACATAAACAGCGGAATACAGGCGATCTCCCAGCTTCCGGACGCCGCATACAAGCGTTTGACCATGATGGCACCGATGCGATCCGCGGGATAACCCACAATGACGGACAGACCGATGATGCTGATCAAGATCAATCCCGCAAAAATCCATACCCCGCTCCCCAGGAAAAATATCATCATCAAGAGCAGAAACAAACTGTTTATCATTGCATCCATGGTAATTTCCTTTGATCAACCGGTCTGATTAGAAGTTTCCGGTAAACCACCGACGATGAGGCGCAGCAACATGGTAAAAAGTGACAGCGCGAAAAGCAAAAGCCCGACCAAGGCAAATGATTCCGGTATCCATAAGGGTACTTCGGCGATACTTTCCGAAACGGTTCCGCGGATCAGATCCCGCCAGAAGGTTTTGGTCCAGAAATAGTAGATGATAAAAATGACGACGACGAACGTGATGGACACACTGAAGAGCTCGAGTACCTTTTTAGTTTTACCGTGTAAACGGTTGAGCAGCATGCCGACGCGGATGAGGGCTTCATCGTGCAGGGAATAGGCCAGGCACAGAAACGTGATGGCTGCGGTACCATAGGCGACAAACTCATCCAATACATAGGTGGACCTGGCAAAAAAAAGCCGCAGTGTAATTTCGAAAAGAATGTGCAGCACCATGTAGACCAGGATGCCCGCCGAGAGATAGGCCGCGATTTTAGAGAGTCGATAGGAAATTTTCTCAAGCGTTTCCATATTTAGAACCTAACCCGGGCAAGCCGGAATTGACTATATTCAATCTAAAATATTCAATGAGCTGATAAGGCCCGCATCAGGTTAGGCCTTGGATGCGGGCCTTTGAAGTTAATGCTGGCGTTTATTTTCCTATCTTGGCACGGTATTCTTTTAAAATCAGACCGCCATCCGGTCCCATCTTCTTTAACCATTGATCAAGGGCCTGTTGTCCGGCTGCAGACAGTTTCTCTAAAAAAGGCGCAGGAACGTCGGTGACCACCGTCATCCCATTGGCCTTCATGTCTTTATAATTTTGCTGCACTCTTCCGTAGGCGGCCTTCCAGGAATTGTCATTGGCCATGTCAGAGGCTTTTAAAACCGCTTTTTGAAGATCGGCCGGCAGATCGTTGAAGGCGTCGGCGTTCATGTGAATCATATTCAGGGGAGCTGAATAGTTAATTTCGCTGAAGTGGCTCAAAAGATCCCAGAATTTAGCGGATACGCCGCCCTCGGCCGAAGTCAATACGGATTCAATTCCGCCGGTACCCAGCTGCGGCACCACGTCCGACCAGGAGAGTTGAATCGGAGCTGCGCCGGCATTTTTGAACGTAATGGTGCCGTTGGGGTCATAGGTCCGCATTTTTAGGTTTTTTAAATCCGCCATGCTGCGGATCGGCTTTTTGGCCCAAATGCCTGAGGGGGGCCAGGGGGAAACGTAAAGGAGAACTTGATTGCTCTTTTTCAAGACTTGCTGGTAGTAGGGTGCCGAAACCGTCCAGAGGACCTTGGCATCGTCAATGGTCTTGGCCAGAAAGGGGAGCGAGGAGAGCAGAAAGATGGGATGGATGCCGCGCAGCGGTCCCACATAGGTATCGGCGATGGGCAGGGCACCGTCTGTAACGGCGTCGAACTGATCTTTGGATTTATACCCTAAAGAGGCACCCGGATGGTGGGTGATCTTGATCTGTCCGCCGCTCAGTCGCTCCAAGGTTTGGATAAAGAACGTATCGTTTTCCCCGTGAATCGAGGTGGGGGCGTATTCGTTGGCCATGTCAAAGTTATAGGTTTTGGCCATGGCGTTGCCAGCTCCCAAGAGAAAAACTAAACAAATTGTCAGGATCATAAAACGTTTCATGCTTTTTCCTCCTTTTCTTTTTTTTGGCAAATTAAAACAATTTACCGCTGCATGCGTATGCCCGAATTGAGCGCGAAGCGCTCAATTCGGCGTTAAGGGTTATAGGTTAATGGGTATTAGAACTTGATGCTAACCTGATTTTATATTCCTTTGCTTCCGTTCGGCACGGGTGGCGGCATCATCGACTTCATGGGTTTTGGCATTCAAGACGACACCGTAGGCATCTTTGGCGCGGTCAACACTGATGAATCCTTCAATGACATCCTGCCGAACCCGTTGCGGATCACGGCTGTATGGATTCCCATAACCGCCGGCGCCGGCTGTTTGTAAAATGATGCGCGAACCGGGCGCCACTTCGCGGGTGGTTTTGCTCGGCAGGGGGATTTCTTCGCCTGCGGCGGTGATGATACGGGAGCCCACCGTGCCCCCTGCTTTGCCGCCTTTAAGACCCCAGGGGTGCAGTTTCAAACGATCGGTGCCGAGGCTCATGACCGGAGCGTGATCGAGAACTTCCAATTCGCGGGTCAATCCCAGCCCACCCCGGAACTTTCCCGGGCCGTCGGTGTCCGGAACCAAACTGTATTTGTGCACCCGCAGGGGATAGGCAATTTCAATGACTTCAACCGGGGTGTTGCGGGTATTGGTCATGTTGGTGTGAACACCGTCCATGCCGTCCTGATTGACCACCGCACCTTGTCCGCCGCCGTAGGTCTCGACATAAGAATAATACCGCCCCGTGCGCGGATCGATTCCGCCGATGGTAAACAGACCCATAGAGCCCGAGGACGCGGCCGGCACATTATCCGGTATGGTTTGTGCCAGGGCGCCTAAGACCACATCGGCAATTCGCTGGGCGGTATTGATGTTGGCATTTGAAACCGGCGCCGGAAAATTGGGATTGACGATCGTGCCTGCGGGCGTGATGACTTCCACCGGCTTGAACGTGCCGCCGGTTGAAGGCAGTTGGGGGTTAATGGCCGATTTCAGGGCGTAATACGTACAGGCCAATGTAACGGCCCGCGTACAATTGACCGAGCCTTTGGTCTGGGGCGCCGAACCGGTAAAATCAACCCGGATGCCGTCGGTGTGAAAATCTACAGTTGCTTTTATGGCAAGCAGATCGTCAACAAGCCCGTCGCCTTCCAGATAGTCTTCAAAGGTATAGGTTCCTTTAGGCAGTTTTTTGATTTGGGCGAGCATCTGTCTTTCAGAGTATGCGATCAGCTCATCCATATAGGTCAGCGTCATTGCAGAACCGTATTTCTCGACGATTTCCGCCAAACGCCTTTCGCCGACGGTGTTTGCAGCAAGCTGGGCCTGGAGATCGCCCACGGCTTCATTGCTGGTGCGCACATTGTTGGTGATCAGGGACAGCAGTTCTTCATCGACGTGTCCGCCTTTGCGAATCCGAATGGGCGGGATTCGAAGCCCTTCCTGGAAAATTTCGGTTGAGATGGTGGGCATACCACCGGGCGCGATACCGCCGATGTCGACGTGATGGGCCAGGTTGGCAAGGATTCCCAGGCATCTTTTTTCAATAAAAAGGGGTGAGATGATGCAGATGTCGGGCAGATGCGAGCCTGAAATGTAAGGGTCGTTCGTAATGATGGCATCGCCCGGGCTCAGATTCTCCAGCGGAAAGAAATTCAGGGTGGATTTGACCACCGAAGGCATCAATCCCAGGTGCAGCGGGATGTGTTCGGCCTGGGCCACCAGCTCGCCTTCCGGGGAGTAAATGCCCGTTGAACAATCCCGCCGATCCTTGATGTTCGGTGAAAGTGCCGTGCGGATCAGGGCGGCGCCCATTTCTTCGGCGACCGATTGGAAGGCATTGCGCATGACCTCCAGTGTGATCGGGTCTGTCTTAATCAAGCCTCAACCTCTTTCTCGATGATCAGATTACCATAGGGTTCGATGTATCCCCGATAGCCGGGGGGGATCACGGTAGTGGAGTCGAGCTGCTCAATGATTGTCGGGCCGGCCAGGATGTGATCCCGGCCGATTTGATCTCTATTGTGAATCGGTGCCTCATAATTTTGACCGTCAAAGTGAACATCCCGCCGGGCGATCGGTTCAGGCGGCTTTTCTGTTTGCGGCCAGGGTTCGACCAGTTCTGACTGGGGTAACTTGCCCAGGGCGATCAGCCTCAAATTGACCAGTTCGATCTGCTCACCCAAACGCGCATAACCGTAAGTCTTCTCGTGAATTTGATGAAACCGGTTTTTCAAATCTACCAGAACGGTTGCGTCAATTGATTCACCGGAAACATCGATGGTGAGTTCGTAGGATTGTCCAACATAGCGCATATCGGCTCTGCGTAACAGCTCTATTTGCTTTTTTAAAAAGCCCTCTTTGGTCAGTTGCGAGGCGCCCTGATTTTCCATTTCGATATACATGGCCTGCAGACGCGACAGCTCGATCTGATCCAGATGCTGAATCATGGTGCGTACGTAATCGTGGCGCACATCGGCAGACAGCATCCCAAATGCAGAAGCGATACCCGGGTGAACCGGTACAATGATGCGGTCCATATTAAGCGCTTTGGCCAGTTCAACGCCGTGAAGGGGGCCCGCACCGCCAAACGCCACCAGGACAAAATCACGCGGGTCATATCCGCGTTCCACCGAAACCCGTCGAATGCCGCGGATCATGTTGGCATTGACGACGGAGATAATCCCCGCTGCCGCTTGGGTTAAGGTGATGCCGAGGGGCTCGGCGATCTTTAAATTCAGCACCTCTTCGGCCCGATCCAGATACATGGCCATTTCACCCCCCAACAGATAAGCGGGGTTGATACGCCCCAGAATGGCATTGGCGTCGGTAACCGTCGGTTCTTTGCCGTTGCGGCCGTAACAAACCGGACCGGGATCGGCACCGGCGCTCCGGGGGCCGACCCGGAGGGCACCGCCGTCATCGATCCAGGCGATGGAGCCACCGCCGGCGCCAATGGTGTTAATGTCAATCATGGGCAATTTGATCGGATAACCCTCGATGTCGGCTTCCGTGGTCAGCCGGGGCTGGCCTTTGTCAATCAGGCAGATATCCGAACTGGTGCCGCCCATGTCAATGGTGATCACATCCGGCTCGTTTAAGCGCTCGGACAGATACACACCGGTTAAGGCCCCGCCGGCAGGTCCCGACAGGGCTGTGCGGGCACTCGAATGACGGGCTGATTTGGCGGTGATGGTGCCCCCATTTGATTGCATGATATAAAGGTCCGAAGAGATGTGCAATTCGGCTAATTTCTGTTCGAGGTGACCGATGTATGCGTTTACCTGGGGCATGACGTAAGCATTGATACAAATGGTGCTGATGCGCTCGTATTCCCTGAATTCGGGCAAAACTTCGGCGGAGACGGTAACAAACGCTTCGGGGTAAACGCTTGCGATGATTGATTTGATCTGATTTTCGTGAACCGGATTGGCGTAAGAATTGATGAGACATACGGCAATTGAGGCTACCCCTTTGGTTTTGATATCCGCAACGATGGCTTCAATTTTAGATTTGTCAAGGGGCGTAAGAATTTCGCCGGTGTGAAGGATGCGTTCCCGGGCTCCGTAACATAGGCTGCGCGGAACAATCGGCCTGGGCCGCTGGGCCCAAAAATCATAAAGTTTCGGCCGGCTCTGGCGACCGATAAGGATGACGTCCTCAAATCCTGCTGTCGTGATCAAAGCCGTGGGTGCACCCTTACCCTCCAAAAGCGCATTTGTGGCAACGGTGGTCCCGTGGATCAGAAAGCTGATTTGATGCGGCGAGACGCTTTGATTCTCGATCAAGTTTTGAATACCGCTAAGAACAGCCTGGGAGGGGTCGGCCGGTGTTGAGGGCACCTTGGCCACCGTAATTTTGCGAACGGACTCATCATACACGCAAAGATCGGTGAACGTACCGCCGGTGTCGACGCCTAAACGATACGATGGATGCAATTCATTTGTTTTTTTAGAAACGGATCCCATCATTTTGAGTTCTTTAATTGAGAAAATCCCAAGCACCAAAATTCTTAAATCCCAAATCACAAAACACAAATATCAAATGGTTCGGCAAGCTCACCACCCTGAGCTTAGTCGAAGGGCAAATCACAATGATCGAAATTCAAAATATCAAACTGTTTGGGTCATTGAAAAATTGAGATTTGAGATTTATTTGTAATTTGGTGCTTGGAACTTGGAATTTTATCTTTTGTTATTTTGGATTTAATCAACTTTTTTATTGAAAAAGCAGGAACTTCAAAACCATGGGACATCTACTGCTAGTGTCATGTCCCACAAATATGTTACAAAAGTAGGGTCGGCCTCTGCGCCGACCGGAATTCAGCATGTAAACCCGATATGGGCGGGCACAGAGGTCCGCCCTACTTTAAACAACGCAATATTAGGTAGCATGCCTGCTAATGCCAGTCAACTTAGAAGATCCGGCGTTGTTTGTCAAAACCCGGGCAATTTTGAGCGTGCGAGCGTGAGTATTTTTTTTGCTCCCCGGCACGCGCTAAACGAGCCGGGTGATATCTTTTTTTACTTTGGGGTAAGCGCTTGTCATAATCGGGTCATGGCCGGGAAAGATAAGATCAATAGATGATGCTTTACTGCGAAGCTTGTCATATGTTTTCATCCACCCCACCAGATCCACAATCAGAGCGCTGGGCCAATCCTCTTTATAATTGCGAAAAATATGACCGCAGTCGGATCCAAGGATGGCGGTCCCGTCCCGGGTATTAACGGCTAAGGCCTGGAGGGCCACCGTGTGTCCCGGCGCAAGCAGGCACTCGAGACCCGGAAGAATCTCCCGGTCGCCTTTCACAAGAACGAGGCGATCGGTCCCTTCCAGGGAAGCAAGATACGCTTTGGACCTTTCATCGGATACATGTTTAAAAGGCGGGCGCTCTGCAATCGGGTCCTTCATCCAAAAACGATATTCTTCATTTTGAATGTAAAACCTGGCCTTTGGAAATAAGCTTACACCGCTGGCATGATCCCAATGGAGGTGGCTGAGGACAACGTGCCGGACCTCATCGGCGCTGACATCGATGCGGGCGAGAATATCGGCGGGGCTGTTGTATCCCGTGAGGTTTTTATCCGCGGCCAGCTCGGGTGCAACCCCGGCATCCATAACCACGGTTTCATTTTTCCCTTTGAGACACCATATATAATAGCTTCTTTCTACGACCTTTTCCCACTCCTTGAACCACATCAAAAATGCACCGGAGCTTTTAAAAGGCCCGGCATATTTCAGGGCATAAATTTCATATTCAGTCATACGGAACTCCTTAAATTAGCGCTGGGGTGTTTTTCTAAAAAGACGAATTGTCGCAATCCTCGAAATGTGTCATTTAAGATTGCATATGACATTCTAAACGATAATGCAAATTGGATTCTTAGGAGATTTTTTGGAAAATAAAATCGGAGAATTTTACTTGAGGTAAATTACTTCGCCGCAGCGGTTTTGGCTGGCGACGGTCAAACGGGGTTTGCAAAGGGTGAGGGCTTTGGAAACTTCATCCAATACTTTTTGAGGGGTATTGTTGGTTTCACTTAAATGCGCCAAGATGACATGTTCGAGCTGACGATGCTGTAACGCGGTCAGTAAATTTTTTGACTGTTCATTGGAAAGATGCCCGCTGCGGCTTTGGATGCGCTGCTTTAGCGGCCAGGGGTAGGGCCCGTTTACCAGCATATCCGCATCATGATTGGCTTCAATGATGAGTAGGTGGCAGTGTTTCAAGTTCGTTTCCACCAATGGCGTGATGGTACCCAGATCGGTTGCCAGGCCGATGCGCTTGCCGTTTTGTCCGATTGTAAAACCCACCGGATTCGTTGCATCATGGGATATGGCAAAGGGGTGTACAACCAAATTGTTTATCTGAAAGGTTGAACCGCATTGGAAGGTTTGGATCTCGTGAACGGAGTTGCCGATCGATGCTTTTTTTTCAATTTTGCGGTTAAGGTATATCGGTAGCTTTAACTGGCGGGAAAGTACGCCGACGGCCTGGATATGATCACTGTGTTCATGGGTAACCAGAATGGCGTCCAGATCGTTAGCGTTCAGCCCCCGGGACTTCAGTCGGCGTTTAATTTCAATACCGGAAAGGCCCGCATCCACCAGAATGGCGGTAGACCCGTCTGAAATATAAATGGCGTTGCCCTTGCTGCCGCTGGCCAATACGCAGACGGCCAGGTTATAGTCGGCGCACTGTCGGGGTCTCTGTAATTCAAGTTTTGTCATACAAATTATTAACGAACGGCGCACAGCTCGGGGCACACGGCTAAAGGCTAAGATTAGATTCTGTATGGCTTTCTATGACCTTGAGCCTTGTACCTTACACCTTGCACCTTTTATTTACCCGTGTGTCCGAATCCACCGGTGTTGCGTTTGGTTTCGTCAAGTTCCTCCACGATTTCAAGTCTGGCAAAATATACTTTTTTTATGATCATCTGGGCAATGCGGTCTCCGCGTCGAAACGTGTATGGTTTAGCGCCCAGATTGATTGCCGCGATCTTTATTTCCCCCCGGTAATCGGTATCGACGGTTCCGGGCGAATTAATCAATCCGATACCGTGTTTTATCGCCAATCCGCTGCGCGGTCTAATCTGGGCTTCAAATCCTTCCGGAAGCGCGATGGCAAAACCGGTGGGAATTAGGGTGAGTTCGCCTTTGTTCAGAATCAGGTCTTCTTTTATGGCGGCACACAGATCCATCCCTGCTGATTGCGAGGTCATGTAGCGCGGCAGCGGGATGTCTGAATCCGTATCCGGACGCAGGCGCACAATTTTAATGACGGGGGTAGAACTCATTACTCTATGGTTTCAGGTTTCAGTGTTGAGGTGTCAGGAACCGGTAGGTGTCTGGTGTCAGGTTTCAGTGTTCAGCATCCGACCCGGCAGAATTTCACTTCGTTCAATTCTGACACCTGACACCCGACACCTGAAACCTCAATGTAGCCTGGAGATTTCGATCATGCTGCCCCTATCGCTTGAGTCAGGTGTAAAGGATGTCTTCAAATGGCTGCTTATCTTGAACCGGGCCCAGCGTCGTTAAAGCCATCTTCTTTTTCTCAAAAAGACTTTGGGCCAGATCCAAAATGTGCTCTACCGTAACCGATTCAACCTTTTCAATGACCTCCTGCAGGGCGATGTCACGATTAAAATGGATCTCGTTTTGGGCACTGCGCACCATCTGATTATCGTTGCTCTCAGATGCCAGTAAGAGACTGCCCTTGGTGTATTCTATGGCGCCTTGGAGTTCGGCAGCAGCCACAGACTCATTTCTTAATTTGTGTATTTCATTTATGGCCAGTTCTGTGGTTTCCAGCGCCCGTTTGGGATCTACCGCAAAATAGATACCAAACATTCCGGTATCCACATGGGAATTAGCAAAGGAGTACACTGTATAGGCCAGCCCTCTTTTTTCTCTGATTTCCTGAAAGAGCCGCGAGCTCATGTTGCCCCCCAGGATCGTATTGAGCAGCGAACATGCGTACCGTCGCGGATCGGTAATCGCCAATCCCGGAACTCCCAGGCATATGTGAACCTGCTCAAGTTCCCGGTAGTTAAGATCCACAAGCGATTGGCCCGGGGTGGCGAGGCGTTCGGCAATCCCGTTTCCCGGCCGGATGGATTCAAAAGCCGGCCCCACCCGGTCGGTTATGCCGGCATGCTCCACATTCCCGGCGACGGAAATCACAATGCGATCGGGTTGATACAGACGATGGAAAAATTTTTTAATCAGATCGGCATCAAACCGAATGATATTTTCCGGGTTGCCAAGAATCGAGCGTCCCAAGGGGTTGTCGCCCCAAAAGTTTTTGCCCGACAGCAGGTGGACATATTCATCGGGGCTGTCTTCAACCATTCCGATTTCCTGAAGAATGACCGGACGCTCTTTTTCGATTTCTGAGGGATCAAAGATTGAATTTAAAAAAATATCGGAGAGGATCTCGACCATGGTTTCGGTGTGCGTGTCCATCACTTTGGCGTGATAGCAGGTGTTTTCCATGCTCGTAAACGCGTTGGTGTGCCCGCCGATAGCGTCAAATTCTTTGGCAATCTGAAATGCGGATCGTCGCCGGGTCCCTTTAAAAATCATATGTTCGATAAAATGCGAAAGCCCGCTTTCAGACAAATTTTCGTCGCGGGCACCGACATTTACCCAGACCCCCATCGAAACCGACCGTGTATGGGGCATTTTCTTGGTTAAAATCCGGATACCATTTTTTAGAACTGTCTTATCAGCTGGTGCGCCCATTCTTTTCTTCCAGGACAGCCTTGTGGCTTAACCGGATTTTCCCATCCCGGCTGATTTCTAAAACTTTAACTTTGAGCGGATCTCCCTCTTTGACGACATCCGATACTTTGGTTATGCGTCGATTGGCAAGTTGAGAGATATGCACCAAACCGTCCGTACCCGGCAGTATCTGTACAAATGCTCCAAAATCCGTGATCTTGACCACTTTACCTTCATAGATAGCGCCGATTTCCGGCTCCTGGGTGAGGTCTTCTACCATCTTAATTGCGGCATCACCTTCCTCTTTTGAGAAGGCCGCAATTTTAACCGCACCGGAATCATCAATTTCGATGCTGGTATTGGTTTCACTTTGAATACCTCGGATTATTTTACCTCCGGGGCCGATGATCTCACGTATTTTATCCGGGTTAATCTTGATCGTAATGATTGTGGGCGCATATGGCGAGATTTCTTCGCGCGGCGCTTTAATGGTTTCGAGCATTTTGTTGAGGATAAACATCCTTCCCTGTCGGGCCTGTTCCAAAGCGCTTTGCATGATGTCTCTGGAAAGTTCGTGGATTTTGATGTCCATTTGAAGCGCGGTAATTCCGTCCGCGGTGCCGGTGACCTTGAAATCCATGTCACCGGTCTGATCTTCATCGCCAAGAATGTCTGAAAGAATAACCACCTGGTCCTCTTCTTTTACGAGGCCCATGGCAATACCGGCCACCGGCGCTTTTATGGGTACCCCCCCGTCCATCAGGGCCATACAGCATGCGCAAACGGTTCCCATGGATGAGGACCCGTTGGATTCGAAGACCTCGGAAACCAGGCGAATGGTATAATCGAAGACTTCCTTATCCGGCAAAATTTTTTCAATGGCGCGGGTGGAAAGCCCTCCATGTCCGATATCCCGGCGTGACGGACCGGAAATTCGTCTGGTTTCACCCACAGAGTAAGGCGGGAAATTATAATGCAGCATAAACTGTCTAAATTCCTCACCGTATAGCGTTTCAACACGCTGCTCATCCGATCCGGAGCCAAGGGTCAGCACACCGAGCACCTGGGTTTCGCCCCGGGTAAAAAGGGCACTGCCGTGAGGTCTTGGCAAAAGACCCACCTCACAGGTTATGGGTCGGATTTCGTCGAATTTTCGATTATCGATCCGACGGTCTTCTTTCAAAATAAGATTCCGGCAGATTTGTTTCTGAATGTCTTTAAGTATCTCGTAAACTTCGGCCTTGCGGTCGATATAGTCTTCGCCCAAAGCCTCAAATATTTCCGCTTTGAGTTCACGCAGCGCATCCTGACGGCTTATTTTCTCAGGGATCAGAATGGCTGCGCGCATACGCTCTGAAGCCTGCGCATTTAAGGCAGTGACCAGTTCCGGATCTTTTTCCGGCGGAGTGAATACCCTTTTGGGTACGCCCTTGGATTCTTTTAATTTGAACTGAAGATCGATGAGGGGCTGCATTTCCCGATGGCCGAAAAATATAGCTTCCAGCATATCCGCTTCACTAACCGCATCGCTGCCGCCTTCCACCATTACGACACCGGTTCTGGAACCCGCCACAATGATATTGATATCGCCATTCTCTAATTCCGAATTTGACGGATTGATCTTCAACTGGCCGTCAACCCGACCGACGCGCACACAGGCGATCGGTCCGGCAAAGGGGATATTGGATATCTCCAATGCCGCCGAAGCGCCGATCATTGCCAGTGTATCCGGATCATTTTCCTGGTCCATGGATAGCACGGTTGCAATCACCTGGATTTCGTAGCGCCACTCTTTGGGGAACAGCGGCCGAATCGGTCGGTCGATCAGCCGGGCCGTTAAGGTTTCCTTTTCACTGGGTCGGCCGATTTCGCGACGGAAGTAGTTGCCGGGGATCCGGCCGGCAGCATAAATTTTTTCTTGATATTCAACTGTCAGGGGTAAGAAATCCGCCATCCGGACCTCATAGCCCGAAACCGCGGTAACCAGGACGATCGTATCTTCATATTGAACCACAACCGACCCCGATGCCTGTTTGGCAACTTTGTCGGTCTGGATGCTGAGGGTTCGGCCCCCAATTTCTTCTTTAAGTAAAAATTCCATGTTTTTCTCCTATGTTATGCGACGCCAAATGCATTTTCAGTACGTATGAAGAATAATTTCTAAAGAGCCTTTAAAAAATCGCAAAACTTTCCATTTCGTGACGCGGTTATATCATCCGGAAATAGATCAGATTTGGGAAGGCATCTATTATAGCCATCGTCTATGTGCGCTTAAAGGTCGCTGTATCATTTCGCCCCTGAAACAATTAATCATTCAGGCGGCGCGGGTGAGCCCTTTGGACTGGCTAACGTTTCAAGCCCAGGGTATCGATTATGGCGCGATAGCGATTGACGTCTTTGTGCTTCACATAGTTCAGCAGTCTGCGGCGTCTGCCAACAAGCATCAAAAGACCCCTGCGGGAATGATGGTCTTTTTTGTGAATCTTTAAATGCTCGGTGAGAGAGGAAATACGATAGGTCAATAACCCCACTTGAACTTCCGGCGATCCGGTGTCTGTTTCATGCAGTTTAAATTTGTCAATCAGCTTCTTCTTGTCTTGTGTATCAAAAACCACTTTTCTGGCCTCCTATTAAGGATAATTATCGTTTATGTTGTTTTCGGTTTGACTTTTTTAATTTGGAAAAACACACGCGTATGAGAATTTATCCTGGTTTTTTATAAAATTTAGTACCGCCAGCAATCTGTTACCGGCGTCCACGACTTTGATGTTCGCAGCATGCGTGTTCTTTCTTGCAAATCCTGAGTCGAAACTCAAATCTTTTTTTGTTACAGGTTTGCCGTGTCTGATCTTCTCGACCAAATTCTGATCGGCAACGACAGCCGGCATGCTCGGAAGGGCGTCTGCCATGCTGACGATAAAGCTTGAATATTCGCCTGCCTGCGCCAGTTTTTCTAATGCAGGCAGCGAAATGGCCTGCTGAATTTTAAACCCGCTGCTCTCAAGTCGCCTCAGCGCAAAAAGATGGCCACCACAGCCGAGCTGCTTGCCCATGTCGGCACATAAGGTGCGAATATATGTGCCTGCGGAACAACAGACTTTAAGATGAACCAACGGCAGCTTTATTGCAAGAATTTTAATGCATGAAATATGCACTTTTCTGGCCGGCTTTTGAACCGGTGTACCCTTGCGGGCCAACTTATAAAGCGGCGTTCCTTTGTGCTTTAAAGCCGAAAACACCGGCGGCTGCTGTTCAATGATGCCTTCAAATTGCTTAACCACAGATCTTATCGTGTCTGCGGGGTAATCAAACCCCCGGCTTTCGGCGGTAACGGTCCCGGTCGAATCCTGGGTATCGGTTTCGATTCCCAGTTTGAGGGTCGCTTCGTAGGTCTTGTCGCCGGCCAGCAGGAACCTGGCAAGGCGAGTTGCATCGTTTATGCAGCAGACCAGAACACCCTGAGCAAATGGGTCCAGGGTGCCGGCATGACCCACTTTTCTGGCATTTAGCAGGCGTTTCACATAGGCGACGACCCTGGCCGATGTTATATCTTGAGGTTTATCGACGGCGATAACCCCGGTTAAATCCGGCTGATTTATTAACGCTTGCTTTTTATTACCTGAATCTTGCATGAAAATTAATGAGAAGTTAGGGTTATGTTTAATGGATGAAAATCATTTTATCTCATTACTTTTCACCCTTCGCGCGAGCCGGAGGCTTTCATCTGCTGCGTTATTAAGGGCTCGAAGTAGTATACTACGACTTCGCCCTTAAATGCCTTGCATATGAAAGCCTCCGACTCGTGCAAAATCCAGGTATAAGGGGATGATGAACTCATCCGGGTTACAAATTTTCAGCCAAGTTAATGATTTTTGTTTTCAAGGCGACCAACGTCGACTCGATTTGAAATCCGGCGGCACTGGCATGCCCGCCGCCGCCAAATTTGCCGGCGATTTTGGCTACATCCACACTGCTGTCGGATCGCAGGCTGACGTGGTAGTAATTCATATTGGTGAATTTGCCGCCTCCATTTTTTATTTCATGGATGAGTGCGGCGACTTTTACATCCTCAATGCGGCGCGCATAATTGATCATACCATCTAAATCTTCCGCGTTCGTTGCGGTTGTGTTGAGCATGCTCCGGGTTACGGTCATCATCGACAATTTGCCGTTATCTGAAATTTCGATCGAGTTCAGCGCCATATTTAACAACTTGATGCGACCCAGGGAATAGGTTCCAAACACGTGTTGCGCAACGCTATGGGGATCTACGCCAACGCCCGTCATCTCCTTGCTGATGCTGAATGCCGCTGTGTTGGTGTTCGAAAACCGAAACGAGCCGGTATCCGTTAAAATTCCAGTGTAAAGTGAAGTAGCCATGGTTTTATCAAAAGGAATCTCCAGGGCGTTGATCAAGCGGTACACGATTTCGGCTGTGGCGCAGGCAGTGGTGTCGACGAGTTGGATATGCCCAAAGCCGGTATTTGAAACGTGATGGTCGATGTTAATGATCGTCGGTATTTTGCTGATCGTAGCGGCGGCTTCCCCGACCCTGACCAGGTCGCCGCAGTCAAGCATGATGGCCGTATCATAGGTATTGTCAGCTTTAATATTCCGCTCA
>JAQYWI010000116.1 GCA_030145015.1 Desulfobacterales bacterium | reverse complement strand
GCCAGGGGCTCTGAAACATTGGCGCTAAATCCCTCTACGGCATGCGTCAAGGCATCCATTCCGGTTGCCGCCGTTAGATCCGGCGGCATGGTCAAGGTCATCTCAGGATCCACCAACGCCACCTTTGGCGCGATTTGCGGGTCTTTAATACTAAATTTATATTTTTCACGGGAATCGGTGATCACCGAGCTAAAGGTCACCTCGCTGCCGGTCCCGGCTGTGGTCGGAATGGCGATCAACGGTAAAACATCCGCGCCAATTTTATGCGGACCTTCGTAGTCGCGGGCTGCGCCTCCCTGGCGTGCCACCACCGCAATCGCTTTGGCACAATCGATCGGGCTGCCGCCACCAATAGCCAGCAGGCAATCCGGCTCAAGCTGCTGCGCCATTTCAGCGCCCGCTTGAACGTTGTAATCCTTCGGATTGGGCTCTACATTATCAAAAACCTTCCATGCGACCTTGTCGGCATCCAATAGATTGTAAATACGCCCCAGCAGCCCGGAATCCCCGATGCCTTTATCGGTAACCACCAGTATGCTTTCAGCATTGAGCGCTTTGATGATATCAGCCAGCCGTGTCACTGCGCCGACGCCGTATTCTATTCTGGTCGGCAGTTCAAAACTGAAACTGTTGAGAAGGTTCATGGCCACAATTCCTTTCTGTGCTTTTTAATTTGCCGCTGATCCGCCCGTGACTGCCTTATTCAATCGGTGCGCGATACTCGGTTTCACCCGTTGAGCCCGTTGGCCGGTAAAACAATAAAAGCAGACATCTTTCCTTTTTTAACGGGCTCAAGGCGCAAGGCACACGGCGTAAGGATAAAATTTTTTACTTGCTTTAGCCGCCCGCATTAAAATAATCCGAAATCTACAATCCGCAATCCGCAATAGGAATAATCTTTATTTAAATTGAATTTCAAGGTAGTGTTATTTTATAAGTCATAATGCCGCAGATGGCAACTCTATCTAGAAATGGTTTCAAAACCCCATCTAGTATCCGATGGCTGCGTTGCAAGCAGAATCAAAATGCTCACATACGACCGTGTATGCTGCGCTTTTGATTCTGCTTGCGCCTTGATGCATACATTAATCTGTTTAGATCAGACATGTAATCCCGCTTCAGCGGGGCCCTCGAACACAATCTGAGTTTTTGAAACCATTTCTAATCATTAAAACCGTTAGCGAGTTGCATTGAGGAGCGCCTAGCGTGATTCAGAAGGAAAATGGTCAACAGGCTTCAACGTCACATGATGCTGCCAGGGAAAAGATCGTCCGCAAAGTGACCTGGGTTGGGCTTTGGGCAAATTTGTTTCTGGCAGGTTTCAAATTCGTGGCCGGAATTAGTGGAAGAAGCCAGGCTCTGGTCGCCGATGCCATCCACAGCCTTACGGATCTGACAACAGATATTGCTGTAATTGCAGGCTCACATTACTGGTCGCGTCCGCCGGACGACGATCATCCGTACGGTCACAAGCGTTTAGAAACCCTGGTGACGGTTTTTATCGGTGTCGTGCTGGTTGCCGCCGGCATCGGAATCGGATGGAAAGCAATTTCAACGCTGCAGCAAAAAGACGCGGCCCCGCCGGGTTGGATTGCGGTTCTGGCGGCCATTGTTTCCATAATTTGCAAGGAAGCTGTTTACCGCTGGACGGCCAAAACCGGCAAACGCGTTAAAAGCCCTGCACTGGCTGCCAATGCCTGGCACCATCGAACGGATGCCTTGAGTTCGTTGCCGGTTTTAGTTGCCGTTGCCGGTGCCAAGGCTTTTCCGTCCTGGTCCTTCCTTGACCACTTCGGAGCTGCTGTGGTTTCTATCTTCATTCTGCATGCTTCCGTAAAAATCACCTGGCCGGCCGTCAGCGAGCTGATTGATGCCGGGGCACCCACCGAGACGCGCAAAAAGATTCGAGCGATGGCACTTGAAAACAAAGATGTTTTGCAGGTTCATGATATCAGGACAAGGTATATCAGCTCCAGCATTCAGGTGGATCTGCATATCGTTGTCGACGGTTCCATAACCGTGCGCGCAGGCCATGTCATCGCCGATGACGTCAGAGACCGTATCATCGGGGAAATTCCGGAAGTTTTGGATGTCATTGTGCACGTGGATCCTCCGGAAAAAGCGGTTTGAGAAAAGGATTTGCAATAGCGGATACCGCATTACCGAAAACATTAAAAAAAAGATGCCGAAAGTGAGGGCAAGGCCCTCTGAGTGGAGCGGGAAAAAATTTTATGTTGAAAATAGCCTAATATCGTAATATTCTTAGTATTTGTAGGCTGGCTCTTGCAAAAAACCACTGAAATCACTGAGGCAATTTGAAATGCCTGTTTTTGAATACACGGCGCTGGACGCTAAAGGAAAAACGACCTCCGGGATTATTGATGCCGACGGCGCGCGCGCCGCGCGGCAAAAGCTGCGGTCAAGCGGTATCTTCCCGGTATCCATCAAAGAATCCCAGGAGACACCGGAAAAGAAGACGACGCGTGTAAGCGATCTGTCTCGCTATCTGACGCGTGTCAAACCCGCCGAAATTGCGATGTTAACGCGGCAGCTGGCAACGCTGATCTCGGCCGGTTTTCCGCTTGTCTCCGCATTGGAAGCCTTGCTGCCCCAAACCAATTCCACTCGATTAAAAACGGTATTGGCCCAGGTTAAAGATGCCATCGTTGAAGGCCAAAGTTTTGCGCAGGCTTTATCCCAATACCCGAAAATTTTCCCCCCCCTCTTTATTAATATGGTCCGCGCCGGGGAAACTTCCGGCACGCTGGAAATTGTTCTCGAGCGACTGGCGGATCTTACCGAAAAGCAGCAGGATTTAGTCAATCGGATTCAGACCGCCCTGGCCTATCCGATATTTATGTGTGTGATCGGCACCCTGGTCCTGTTTGTATTATTGACTTATATTGTGCCCAGCATCACTGCTATTTTTATGGATATGAACCAGGTCCTGCCGACACCGACGCGGCTGCTCCTTTTTTTAAGCAATTTTTTCAAATCGTTTTGGTGGGTTATCCTTATTATCGTTGTTGCCGCCGGCATCACCCTGCATCGACTGAAGAAAACCGAAAACGGTCGTTATGCTTACGATAAAACGATACTGTCTTTACCTGTTTTTGGAATTTTAGCCAGAAAGCTGGCGGTGGCCCGTTTTACCCGGACACTGGGTTCTCTCCTGGAAAACGGTGTCTCCATGTTAATTGCGCTGGATATTGTCAAAAATATCGCCGGCAATGTGCTGATTTCCAACGCCGTGCAAACCGCTGCTCAAGACGTCGGTAAAGGACAGGCGCTGTGGGCGGCTCTAAATGAAGGCCATGTATTTCCGCAATTGTCCATTCAAATGATTCAGGTAGGGGAACAAAGCGGTCAATTGGAAGGTATGCTCAATAAAATAGCAGACGTCTTCGAAAAAGAGGCCGAATCCAGCATCATGCGACTGACCTCCTATCTGGAGCCGGTCATGATTTTGGTGATGGGCTGTGTGGTTGGTTTTATCGTGCTGTCGATTTGCTTACCCATCTTTGAAATGAACCAGTTGATAAGGTAACCTTTTCTGAGCAACTCAATTTAGAAAATCCTTCCTGCTTCCGGTTTTACCCCCTTTCCAAGATAAACCACTAGGCCTTGTTCTTAGCATGGCAGGATTTACAGGTATTCGGGGCATAGCCTTTGTCTTTTGATTTTAGCCCTTTTTTCTTATTGTATTTCGTATGGCAGTCCTTGCAGTTATCATGCATGGCATTGGCATGATATTCGCGTCTCTGAACCTTTGACAATGCCTTTGCCTTTTTGCCTTTGACGTAATCAGCTTTTTGATGGCATTCGATGCAATTTTTCACCTCGCCACCCTCTTTCAGATTAACGAGCGGTTTATTTTCCTTGTCATTTATCTTCTCGTGGTGACAATCTCCGCATTGGGAGTTAAAAAGCTCCGGGTTCTTTTCTCTGTATTCGCCTTGATGCTTCCTGTGTTGAAATATGACGACAGCCTCTTTATGGTTGGAATAGGCCTTGTTTTTCAACCTGATTTCATCAGTGATTTTGGTGGCGGCATAAATCCCGCCTGCAAGGAACAGAAAAGCAATTGCGGTAACGACGCTAATTATCAATTTTTTTTTGCTCATAATTTTGATTTACCTCTTTTCTTTCAAATTCCCCTATCCAATGAGAACCCGATCCCTTATTGAGCAAGGGCTGTGCCAGAAAATAGAAAATGTTGTATCTAACTGATTTTATTTGAACTATTTTTAGCGGACGAATTATTGGGCAGATTGTTTGAAGGAATTTTCATACGCTGAATAGAGCGGGAAACTTTACATATAGGAGTAACTTATTGGAATTAAATAGTTTTTATATGAATGAATTAATATACACCCGGTGTATGGTCCAATATATAGTGGTTGTCAAAAAACCGTTCCGATATTCAAACGTTTTTTTCTACAACCGTACAACCGTTTATGCCGCAATTCCGCATCTCGGAACACTATTATGAAAAGCGGTATAAAAACAGAAATATAGGATTATAAAAATGGCAGGCGGGCAGAGAAACAATAGGGCGCTGTTAAAACTAACCGTTTTTTTTCAAGGACCAGGTTAATCAGAACCTGTACCAAATTTATACGTTAATTTCATGTAGCCGATGTGGGCAGTGTAGTCCTCCGGCAGGGTGCCGGCCAGAATAGCATCTGTCGGCGTATTGGTAAAGCCTTTGGTATTGAAATCATCATACTCGAACTTTTCATATAAGTACCCCAGGGTAACATAATAACCTCTCCAGATTCGGTACCTTAATTTGCTATCCAGAATATGCAGCTGGGTTTCATCTACCGTATCCCAATCAACAACGCCTCCGCCGGGAATGTCAAAATCAATTTTACCGTCTACGTCGGAGTACGAATAGGAAATATCAAAATCGAGCCGCTCCGGAATTACGGCTAACTTGATGCCGCCGCCCACGGTGTTGATCGCATCATGGCCTTCCGCATCCCATTTGATATCGGCACCGTCAAATTCTCCAAAGCCAATCTGTTTGTTTTCGTATTTTTCATAGCTGTAGAAAGCATTTAGGTGCAGGCGATCGGTGAGCGCATAATCAGCGTCTAAGGAGAGAATGTAATGTTTGTCATCCGTCAATCCAAAATCTGAGTTGTTGAAGTCATCCCGACCGTAAATGAATGAACCGCTGAATGCAAGCGGCTCTACCGGGAACACATTGGCCAGAAATTGCACCCTGTCCCGGGACACGTCTGCCTGGTCGTATTTTCTGAGACCGGGCAATTGCTCAAGATCTAAGCCTCCCGCACGGTAAACATCGAAGTCATAATTGCTGATATCCCTTTCGGTCCTATCATAGGAAGCTCTGAGACCCAGCCATGCAGCCGGGGTTGCATCGATCGATCCGCTGATTATGTGATCCTGTATGGTGTCGACTTCTCTGTTGGTTTGCTTGGTCCGATTATAGGTGTACCCCAGGTTGAGTCGACTGCGCTTCCATACATCGTAGCCCAGATCTGCTTTTGCTCTCATTTTTTTGTAACTTACGGGCTTGTTGACAATCGGGGTGGCGTCGAAAAAGTCATCGGAAAATACAAACCCCGGAAAGTTGATCTCATCCGTGTTGTTATCGTATTCGTAATAGCGGAACCTCCCTTTTACATGCATTTTGTTTGTAGGCCTTGCGGCAAGCAACACATTGTAAAGGTATGTCCTCACGTCCACATCAGCGCTGTCATCCGGAAGGGCCGGCGTAGCAAGGGCAGAATTTATCGTGTAGGGGATCAGATCATCGTCTTGCCTCATCCAGCCCCACGCGGCCGTGCCGGAAATCCGGCCTTTAAACGGAAGGTCCGTATAGGAACCTGAAATTGATGCATTGTGATAATGGTTGTCCGGAGCCAGATCGATTCGACCTCTTGACGATTCCAGAATGGCGTCGGTTGCGCGAAAAGGATTGTCAAATGTCAGGGTATCTTCATTATTTTTGAACTTGGAATAATGATAGGTGGCATTTAAAAAAAAGGGCAGCTTCGCATATTCGGCAATAAGCTTTATCTCGTATGTTTCATTATCAATGGGCTCAAATAGTTCTACAGTCGTAAAATCAGAACCGAATTGACCAAATAACGGCCGGGTGCCGTCCTGTTCTTCATAGCTGAATTCAGCCCGGAAACTGAACGGATCCTTGGCCAACCAATCGAAATCCAGCTTCGCTTTTTTTCTGTCAAATTCAGGATCTCCTGAAACAGCGTTGCTAAACGCCTGATCTATTGTAATCGCTCCACTCTCGAGAGCGCTTTGCAGTGAATCCGGCAATCTCAGGTTTCCGGAACCTACGCCGGAATAAAGGGTCTTAGAGTCGAATGTGAACCGGTGAGGGATCTCATCATAGCTAATACCGGCTTTAAATTTCCCGTACCGATTGAATTTAAAATTATAATACTGGTCATCCTGACCAACGTTTTTGGCATCGGTTTGAAAACGGTACTCATTTTCTTTCTCATATTTTACATCCCACTCACCGGTAACCGCGTTAAAATCTCTGTATTCCGTAAATTTTGAAGAGTCGTTGTCGCCGGTTCTATGAGGTCTTCCAATAACACCGGCTTCGCCGGACAGATTTCCCAAAACGGTCTCAGCTGCTGAGGGGTCTTCGGCCGGGATCTCGGCCGGTTCCTCTTCTTCTTTCTCGGGAACCTCTTCGGCAACTGCCACCTCGGGTTTTTCCACGGACGCAGGAGTTGGTACGGGTGCCGGTTTTTCCACTTCGGCCATTTTAATAGGCACCCTGGTTCCGGGACCGGCTAAGGTGCTCCCCTCAGGGTAAAAATCCAGTACCAGCCGATAAAGGCCTTTGCGGGGCGGCCTGGCCGGCAGATAAAAAATCCTTGTCTCGGTATTGGGGCGCCGAAAAGTGATGGTGATCACCGATTTGCTATCTTTTCTTTGATGACTCACCCTGGTCACTGCGCCTTTTAAATCACGGAAAAGACGAGCGGGTGGTGCTGAAAAGTTAAGCTGTTCATAGACCAGAGTGACTTCTTCTGCGGATGCAGGGCCAATGCTGGTGGGTTGCGCTCCGTCAACATCGAAAACCAGACGCGTAAACCCGGAATGCTGCCCGAGCCGAATTTTATGGAGTTTTGTCGATCCGGCCGCCCAGGCGATATGGGAAAGGAGGAGCAGAACTGTCAATGAGGTCATCAGAAATGTACACATAACCTTTTTCATTATAAACTCTCCTTTTTGATTCTATTTTCTATATAGAACCTATCTCAAAGATGTGGATCAGGGTTCAGGGCAAGGCGTCACGCGAATTGAAAACGGAGCGTACACGCAGTACGTGAGTATTTCAATTCGCGGGACAACGCAGCCCTGGGCACTTAGACGCATTTTTGAGATAGGTTCTACTATTATCTTGTCAATGCCTTCCCCGAAGGATGGTTGCTGCCGTGTACGGCGTTATGACAATTCAGACATCCACGGTAAAAGGCCCTGTTATTCAAAGCGGTATATACGGACTGGCGCGCTTCACCTCGACTTCGGGCTTGCAGCTCGTTAATGCCCGTGTGTATCGTATTCAGATGACATCTCTGGCAAAGATAGGGTGATTTTGCATTCAACAGAAAATCGTGGGTTGAGCCATGCGGTTTATGACAAGACAGACAGTCATCCACGGCCGGAGGATGCTCCCACAGATAAGGCCCTCTGTTTTTAGCATGACACTCGAAGCATTTCAGATTGACGTATTGCGCCTCGACCAGTTTATCTGCAATGGTTCCATGGGAATTGTGGCAATCCGTACATTTCATTTTGCCCTCCCGGATGGGGTGATGGGACTGCCTCAGCAGCTGGGGGCGAATTTCTTGATGGCATGTGATGCAGACCTGAGTCTGGGTGGGCTTTGCAAGGTTCCTGGGATTTTCTTTATGCATACTGTGGCAGTTGGTGCATGCAAGCCCGCGAGTTTCGTGTTCGCTGCTTTGCCACAACACCACCTTGCCTTTGGTATGACATTGCAGGCAGATGTCGCTCTTTTTTTCGGCGGGTTCAGGAGAATCGGCGCTGGGCCAGAAAATATCACCTGATTCGCCTTTCTCTGCATGGACGGCCCCCGGTCCGTGACAGGACTCGCACCCCAGTTTCGCAGCGGGTGTCCGTGGGTCTCCTTCAATGCCATGCAAGTTTTTCACAAAACTTTCGTAAATTTCTTCATGGCATTCCATGCAGGCTTCAGTGCCGACATAATCACCTTCATTCTCACTGCTGCGGACATCTACAGCTAAAACCAAGAAGAAAACACAAAAAAACACGCAAACGGCGAAGAACTTAATCTCTTTCATGAATACTACCTCCTAGAACAATTATACCCGCGCAGTTTATCTGAGTAAAAGGCCGAAGAGGATTACTTCTTTATAGGAGATTAGAAAAAGAAATTTATTAGACTAAAATGTTATATTTATACTATAAAAATAATTCGAAATCAAATATTTATAGATACTTATATTATTTTGGGGGAGGGGGCAGTTAGGTGATCGCAAATAATAAGAAAATTTCTGATCACTGCAGAGCTTACCCCTCAAAAACCTTAAACTTCATCCGCGTACTTTTGATTAAGGGTTTGCAGGCAGGGGTCTGCCGCAGGCCGCACCCCGCCTTTTTGGATGGTAGTTATGTTAAGCAGTTTTAAACTTTTGCTTTACTGTTTTGAAACAAACCAGTGCGGCGGAACAACCGGCCAAGACCACCATCAAGAACCAGCCGATTATTGTCATCGGTTTAAAAGGTGCGCTTGCAGAGTCTGGTGCAGCAGTACGAATAAAGCATCCCGTGATGCCGCCGAAGTCATTCGAACCGCCGATACCGCCGAAGTCACTCAAACCGCCTACAGATAGGGAACTTGAAGCGGCACCCAGACCGGAGGGGTCGGCGATAATTCCGTTTTGCACGCCATCATCGTCGCCGGGCCCGTTATCAACCAGGGTAAGGGTTACCTCGTCCCTGGCCGCATTAAACACAGCGCCTTTGGTGCCACTAACATTTGTCGCCGCATAGTCGATCCACTTCCGGGTAACCGCATTATATTTATACCACTTATAGCCATCCGGTGCCGGGTTCGACAGATAAATGACAACTGTTGCGGTTCCGCCGGGCACATCAGTTTTGATTTGAAAATCGAGCAGCCCGTACATAAGGTCTTCGGGCAGTTCTGAAGGATTCGGCAATGTGCGGGGATCCATCGGTGTTAACTCAATAATGCTTCCGCCTGTGTCTGCCTTGATCCCTATCGGAGCACCTTCTGTGGACATCGTGGTGATGACCGCAGTCGGAAAACTGGCAATCCCGTTATCATAAATGGTTACCAAAACCTCGTCAGTGGCCTGAAGACCTCCGCTGTCCGTAACTGTAAGACGAAATGTCAGGGTCACATCGCTCCCACTCACAGCCGGTGTCACAAACGTCGGCCGGGCAGCGGCGGGATCGGAAAGCGTCACGGCAGGTCCGCTTCCAATCGGTTGCCATAAATAAGAAGCAACCCCATCATCCGGATCGCTTGAGCCGGAGCCATCCAACGCAACCGTGCTGCCCTCTTCTATACTGGAAGCGCCTGTTTGATCGCTGCCGGCATTTGCGACCGGTGTCAGGTTGACCCAGGAGACGTTGACAATACAGGTATCTGAGCTCTGCAACCCTTCATCGTCGGTCACTGTCAGTTTGAACGTCAACGAATCTCCGCCAGGTCCCACATCCGGGGCTGTGAAGGATGGCTGAGCCGCAGCGGCAGCGGACAGCGCCACGATAGGACCGGCGGTCTGGGTCCACTGAAAAGTGCTGATAACACCATCCGGGTCATTGGAACCGGACCCGTTGAGGAAAACTGTCTGGCCCTCATCTACGGTCTGGTCAACGCCGGCATCGGCCACCGGTGGTTTGTTACCCGCTGTTACATTCACAATGCAGGTGTCCGTAGCCGTCAGCCCGAGGCTGTCGGTGACCGTTATCTCAAAGGTGAATGACTCCCCGCCGGCACCAACGACCCCTGAAGTAAAGTTGGGCTTGACTGCTGAGGGGTCAGACAGGGTTACCGGGGTTCCAGTTATCTGGACCCAGGCGTAAGATGCAAGGTTGCCGTCCGGGTCGCTTGAATTCGAACCGTCCAGCTCAACATTAACACCTTCACCTACGGTTTGATCTGGCCCGGCACTGGCAACCGGCGGAGCGTTAATCCAGGTAACCGTGACCGCAACGACGTCCGTAGCCGACTGACCGGTATCATCGGTAACCGTCAACTCAAGTGTGAGCACCTCGTCAGCTGATCCAACTGCCGGTGCGGTAAAAGAAGGCTGTACAGCCGTAGCGTCGGAAAGGGTTACCGGAAGGCCGCCCTTCTGTTTCCAGAGGTAAGATAAAGCCGCGCCCTCGGGATCATAGGAGCCGGAACCGTCAAGCACAACTCCCGCACCTTCATTCATGGTTTGATCGGATCCGGCATCCGCTACCGGCGGGCTGTTGCCGGGTTGCGGAAAGTTGGCCGGATCACCCGGGAAGGCATCATCAATAATTTCGGTGAGATTGTCAAAGCCGTCACCGTCGGAGTCCAACGCTTCAATGGCTGCAAAATTTTTACCATTAACCAAAAAATCCACACCGTACGGATTGTAGCCCTTGCCTTCCAACGTCGTATGGCATGTGATGCAACTGCCCAATGTTGTGCCCATGTCTGTTCCATTGGTGCCATAAAGCGCGTTGAAATCATCTGTAAAAGGTTTCTTGGCGTAAGCGATATTGGAAGTTCCGCCTGCGATGGCCAAAGCCACTAAGAATGAGCAAGTAATGGTAATTATCACCTTCGCCTTGATGATGTGTTCTGGAAACCGGTGTTTCTTCATCCCCGGATATCCTCCCTGATTAAAATAGATTAAACTCGGATCCCTGCTACATCGTGGTCTATTATTCAAAGAGTGTGCCACTTTTGGGATATAAAGATAAATATTTGATTTAACTATAAATTAAAGAAATAGACTGGATTAAGGAAGGGGTTTTTCGTAGGGATTTTCATACACATAATAACCGCAAAAGCCTGATAATATCGATTAACTTACTGAAATTAAATTGTTTTTATATGAATAAAATTTCATACACTGTCCGTCTTTTATTTAATTTGCATTAATTAAACATAAAATCAGTTGGTTGTGATATGTGAAGGCAACCCGCTAGTTTGAAATAAAAACGATTTGTATCTTTTCGCGTAATGCGGAGTCACCGACCACCTGCAGATCGAGTGACTTTGAGCATTAATCTGTGTAATCTGCGTAATCTGCGGATGATTTTTTTTTGCCTGCGTGATCTGCGGATCGCTTTGAGCTTTGAGCCTCATTAAATTATCACCTAACCCTTTAATCTGTGTAATCTGCGTAATCTGCGGACTGCTTTCAGCCTTTTACTATGAGCTATCAGCTATGAGCTTTCTTTCCATGGGCCTCAATACCCAGCCTCATCCCTTCTTCCTGAAATCCGCCGGATTCAAATCATATTTCTTTAAAAGCTCATAAAGGTCGGCTCTGTATTTGCCGGCCAGCTTGGCGGCTTCGGTCACATTACCTTTGGTTAAGGTAATCAGCTGGATGAGATAATCTTTTTCAAAATCCTTTTTAGCATCTTTTAAAAATTTTAGACCTTCATCTGCGAATTGTTGGGTCTGGAGAATTAAATCTTCGGTGATGACATTTGCATCAGCCATGGTAACCGCCGACTCAACCGTATTTTCAAGCTCGCGAACATTACCGGGCCAGTGATGCCGCAACAGTTTTTGGGAAG
Source organism: Desulfobacterales bacterium (assembly GCA_030145015.1). Next base: position 5,656 of record JAQYWI010000116.1, on the reverse strand, counting down.
CCGGTGAAGAAAAACCCGTTATCTTTTTGCCTGTCTGTTTTGCGTATTTTTCCAAAAAATGTGCGGCCAGAAGGGGAATATCTTCTTTGCGTTCTCTAAGCGGCGGAATAGAAATAACAATAACGTGAATTCGATAAAAAAGGTCTTCGCGGAAATTGCCTGCTTTAACCTCTTCTTCCAAATTTTTATTGGATGCCGCCAGAATCCGGGCATCCACTTTAATCGGGGTTCGCGCCCCTATCGGATGCACCGATTTTTCCTCCAGTACCCGCAGCAGCTTGGCCTGCATATTCATGGGCATTTCTGAAACTTCATCCAGAAAGAAGGTGCCGCCATGTGCGTGGGCAAACAGGCCCTTTTTATTTTGATGCGCACCGGTAAAGGATCCCTTTTGGTAGCCGAACAGCTCACTTTCCAATAAATTCTCAGGAATGGCGGCACAGTTAATGGCCACAAAAGGCCCGTCTCTTCTGGCACCGGCCAGTTGTAAATTTCTGGCGATTAATTCCTTGCCTGTGCCGCTCTCTCCGTTGATATAAACAGACGAGTCCGTTTTGGCCGCCTGAGCAACCTGCTTCAGCACCAGCTTCATTTTCTCGCTTTTTCCGATGATGTTAGCAAAACCATATTTTTCTTCTACAATGTTCTGCAGTCTTTTTACTTCTCTTGAGAGGTTGCGATTTTCAAGGCTTTTTTGTGTTTGTAATAAAAGCTCTTGATAATCGAAGGGCTTGGTTAAATAACTAAAAGCCCCTCTGCTCATTGCTTCCACGGCACTTTTAATGGTCCCGTGTGCTGTGAGGATGATGATCGGCATTTCAGGATCTAATTTATGCAGATCTCCCATAAGCTCGATGCCATTACGTCCAATAAGCTTGAGATCAACGAGTGCTAAATCAAAACCTTCATCCCTGGCTTTTGCCAATGCATCTTCGGCATCAGCCGCTGTAACAACCCGATAATTCTCAGCCTCCAGTCGCAACCTGATAACCTTCAAAATGCTGCGGTCATCATCGACGACTAAAATTTTGTTCATTTTATTTTCCCTGCCACCATCGCTTATTCACTGCCATTTTTTCTCTTTTGTTCCTCAATCCGGATGTCGACGCTCTTTAGTCGATCAATCTGGTTTCTCAGCCCTTTTACCTGATTCTGCAATGCGTTTACCTCGACCTGCATTTTTCTAAATTTGGCCGTTTTTATTTTATTATCTCGCTCTACAGCATTCAGGGTTAGCGATAATTTGCTCCACCCCCGGTCCTTATGCACCTTATCTTTCAGAACCAAAATCCAGATTTCGGCCTCGACTTTTAATACGCTTGCGGGATATTCTTCAACAAGCCTCTGAAAATATTTGATAGATTTTTTAACATCGGCTTCCGGGTATGCCGGATGGGCGTAAAGCAGGCCCAGGTTTAAAAGAGCTTGGTCGCCCAGCGAACGCGGATATTGCTTCAACACCGATTCACTTCTCTCCAGAGAATCTTTGAAAAGTCCGCTGTCCATGGAACTTCTCGCAAAGGCAAGACTTCTTTCGCCCTCGGTCTCGAGCGCAGATTCAATGCGTTTCTTTGCTAGATAGCTTCTATCTTTTTCCATGCAGCCTGAAAAGGCAAACGGCATGATCATAAAACCGGCAAGGAAAAAGAAAAAATGCTGCCTTTTCCCGGCTTGCTTTTTACCCATAACTTTCCTCCATGGCTCGATACAATATTTTTTACGATGGAAAGACCCAGGCCGGTGCCTCGAACCCTATTCGTTCGGATCCCCGCCCGCTTAAATTTATCAAATATCGTTTCTAAGTCTTTTCCCGGAACCCCGCAGCCGTTATCCAATATCGATACCTCTAAAAATTTTTTACCGCTATTTTTGACGGAAGTCCGGATAATGACTTTACCGTTGCTCGCAGTAAATTTTAATGCGTTGCCCAGCAGATTTTCCATGACCTGTGCGACTCTTTCCTCATCTATCCAGACCTCGGGAAGTTTACCCGGGGGCCTTAGCTCGAGATCAATCTTTTTTTTCCGGGCGATGGGGGCCAGCTTCAACACCGTTTTTTGGATTACCGGAATGAGATTTCGTTTTTTAAACGTAAAATCCATCATGTCGGCTTCCATACGGGAAAGATCTAAAATTCTATTGACCGAATGAATCAGTCTTTCACACTCAATTTTTGTAATCTTTAAAAGTTCCTTCTGTTTTTCAGGGTCTTTGGCGTAAGATCCATCCAGCAGCATGCTGGTGGCTTCCCTTATGGCAGTCAGGGGGGTCCGAAGTTTATGGGATACCCGGTTAATAAAATCTTCTTTCATCTCGTCCAATTCTTTGAGGCGTTCGCACATCCGGTTGAAGTCATCGGCCAGTTCTTTAATTTCGGGCGGGGAGCTAATATTTTCAATCCGGGTAAATTTCGAGTCGGCAATCTCTTTTGTTTTTGCCTTCAAAAGCAATATCGGCCGATTGATATGCCGGGTGTTGAAAAAAGAAATGATCAACCCCACGATGAGGGCCAGCCCGACGATGATCAAGGTCGTCTTTAACACATGCGCAACGATCCGGTTGGATGCACTTATCTTTTTATCCCGATCAGATCGCGCCTGTTTCATCAGTTTTCTTAAATCCTGATTAATCGTATCGATGAGTTTGTTTTTTTTATTATGATATTGCCAGGGGAATTGATCCGGGTTTTTACCCATACCCAGGACCTGCTGTTGAAACAGCGACAGATATTTTTTGTAGGTCGCCAGCACCCTTAAAAACAGCTTTTTATCATCCGGGGTCTGCAACAGGGATTCAAGCTTACCGATGTCTTTTAAGAAATTTTCCTCCACGTCCCAAAACTTGTTGTAAAAGTCCCGGTCTCTGGAAATAAGATATTTCTCTTCAAAACTCACCTGGGTCAAAAGGGTATCGAAAAGCTGGTCTACCTGCCCGACAGTCGCGCTATCCACCAGGGCCGCATCACGGGTAAGACGGTTTATTTGAATAAGCCTTAAGGTCACGTATCCACCCATGAAGATAACCAATATCATGATCGCGGCGTAACCCATTGTCAGTCTTTTAAAGATGGTGAATCGCATAGCCTATTCACTATTTTGGGATGAAAAAGACAGGAAGGCCCATTTCCGGCAATAGGTCGGCAATAGGTCGGCAATAGGCCCCCATTTTATAAAGACGTTTGGGAGGGGGAAATTTATCCATTTTTTTTATTTCCGAGCGTCGGAACTGGAGACAAAATTCAATAACGCCCTGCCGGACCGGGTGCGAGAATGATTTTTATTGATAACTCGAGGTCTAAAAAATTTTAGATAAATAAGTTAAGAAATGAGGCGCGTCCTTTTTTTTGCAAATTAAATAGAGGGCCAGAGCCCGGCTTGCCGGGTTCGATCACAAACTGCTTCCGCAAAAGTATACACCCCGAAAGGGTGCAAATACAAAAGCTTAGCCTGCCGATTGCATTTTATTATTTCCCGCCTGTTGGAAAAACCATACAAAACCATTTTATTACTTCTCTGGTTTTCAAATTAAAAATTGTAATTTCAGATACTTATCCGTCTTAAGCCGTGCTGGCACACTTATTGTAGAATAGCACAGAAATCGGAAACGGATACGACCGATCCTTTCAGGATAGCCGACCCAGATACCCAAGTTCGCTTACAAAAACTCACAATATCGTTTCGAGGAGGACACATGCAAAAAAAATCACTCAGATTGGCAGAAAATCTTATTAACCAAAGGATTGCAATTAAAGGACTTACCCTATTTTTCCTTTTGTTTACGATAACGGCGTTCGGTTCCGGTATCGCCGACGCCAAAAGTTCAGACCTTGATAATTTTACCGGCAGATACGGGGATAGCGCAATCAGCAATTGTTCACTCTGTCATCCCGGTTATAACACGAAACAATTCAACGAATATGCCACCGCCTATATTGCTAACGGGCGCAGCCCGGCCGCTTTGGCTCTGATAGAAAGTCACGATTCGGACCAGGACAAATTCACCAACATCGTGGAAATTAATGCCCAAACCTATCCGGGTGATGCCGCCAGCGTGCCGGATGTGGCTGCAAATATACCTCCGGTAGCCTATGCCGGGCCCGATCAGGATGTGAATGCGGGCGCAAGCGTCACTTTAGACGGCTCCGGTTCTTCGGATTCGGATGGGACTATCGTCGGCTACAGCTGGACGCAAACCGGTGAGACCACGGTGACCTTAGCCAAGGCCTCTACTGCAAACCCAACCTTTACGGCACCCAATGTCTCCGGGACGCTAACATTTGAACTAACCGTTACCGACGACCGCGGTGCGACCGCCACCGATTTTGTCTATGTTACTGTTTTTCAGGCCAATAAGCCGCCGGTTGCGGATGCAGGCCCTGACCAGACCGTGGATGAAGGGGTCACGGTCACGCTGAACGCATCCAACTCCAGCGATCCGGATGATGGTATCAAATCCTATCGGTGGGTGCAGACTGAAGGCCCTGCCGTCGACCTGCCCGAGCCGGCTTTAGATAAGCCGACTTTCGTTTCACCTGACGTGGGCCCGGATGGGGCTGCCCTGATCTTCGAGCTGACGGTTACCGACAAAAGCGATCGCAAATCCACCGATACCTGCATCGTGAACGTCAGCTGGATCAATGAAACACCGACGGCTGATGCCGGACCCGATCAAAGCGTTAACGAAGGCACAACCGTCAAACTGAACGGCATAAACTCAAGCGACCCGGACGACGGGCTCCAATCTTATGAGTGGAAACAGGTGCAGGTCGATGGAATTACAGTGGGCCTTACGGATGCCGCAACAGTTGAAGCCAGCTTTACCGCACCGGCTGTCACTGCCGCCGGCGCGAAACTGACATTTGAACTGACCGTCACGGATATAGGCGGCCTTAAGGCGACCGACACCTGTATCGTGAATATCGGCTCGGTAAACGCAGCACCGGTCGCCGATGCCGGACTTGACCAAACAGTGTCTTCCGGAGACTCCGTTACCCTGGATGGATCCGCTTCGAAAGATCCGGAAAACGCGATTACCGGTTATTCATGGCGTCAAATAAAAATAAATGGACCTGCGGTAACCCTTTCGGATCCCAACAGCAGCAACCCGACCTTCCAGGCACCCGCTACCGGCGTCGACGGTGCTTCCATGACATTCGAACTAACCGTCACCGACAGCGGCAATATGGCAGCCACCGATACATGCATCGTCAATATCGCCGGGGTTAACCAGCCGCCGGTGGCCGATGCGGGTTCTGATCAAACCGTTGCGGCCGGAACGCAGGTTACGCTGGACGGCTCAGGCTCGGCGGACCCGGACGACGGGATTACCGAATATATGTGGACGCAACCCGAAGGTCCTGCGGTAAAGCTTTCGGATGCCGGTGTGATGAACCCCACATTTCTGGCGCCGGAAGTCACCCCTGATAACGCCAAATTGAGTTTTGAGCTGACCGTCAAAGACGCCGGTGGTCTCCAATCATCCGCCACCGTATTCGTTAATGTTGAGCCGGTCGACTCTGCGCCGACCTCGCCCAATCAGCCGCCGCAGGCCGATGCCGGACCTGACGTAACGGTCAACGCGGGAGATTTGGTCACCCTGGATGGTTCCAACTCCAGTGACCCTGACGACGGTATTGCCGGTTATCTGTGGAAACAGA
>JAQYWI010000298.1 GCA_030145015.1 Desulfobacterales bacterium | reverse complement strand
CACCGGGTTCATAAAATGCATCCCGATAATTTTTTCAGGCCGTTTGGTTTGTGCTGCGATCCGGCCGATGGGGATGGAAGATGTATTGGTTGCCAGAATCACAGGCAGGGCACAGACTTGATCCAGGTCTCTAAATATCTGAAACTTGATCGTCTCATGCTCGGTGGCCGCTTCGATCACAAAATCGGCCGCTGACATTTCCTTGATATCTGTGGTCGTTTTTATTCGATTTAAAACCGCATCCCTCTCTTCATCGTTTATTTTTGTTTTGTCAACACTGCGCTGTAAATTTTTTTTGATGCTTTCAAGACCCCGTTGGACAAATTCGGTCTTTATGTCGCTCATAATCACCTCAAGGCCGCTCATGGCGGCAACCTGTGCGATTCCGTTTCCCATCTGGCCGGCGCCCACAACGCCGAAAGTCGTTATGTCCATAGTTATCTCCTTAAACGCCCTTATCGGTTAATCTTTATCGGATGTTCGCAAACAAATAACGTATAACAAATAACCGGTAACATCTTTTCATTTATCGTTTTACCACCATGGCAACGGCTTCACCGCCGCCAAGACACAAGGAAGCAACGCCGATTTTTTTGTCCTGCCGCACCATTTCATGTAACAGAGTAACTAGTACCCGGCATCCGCTGGCGCCGATAGGATGGCCCAGTGCAACGCTCCCGCCGTTTACGTTGACCTTTGCATGATCCAGACCAAGCTCCCGCAGCACCGCCACAGTAGAACCGCTGAACGCTTCATTAATTTCAAAAAGGTCCACGTCATCTATGGAGATCCCTTCTTTTTTTAAACACTTTGGGATGGCCCAGATCGGCGCTGTAAGGAGGTCTTTCAAGTCTACACCGTATGCTGCCTGGGCGCCGATGGTTGCTATGATGGTACACCCCATTTCTTTTGCTCTGTCTTTGGACATTACAACCACCGCTGCAGCACCGTCACTAACGATGGATGAATTGCCGACGGTCCCTTTTCCGTTCTTTTGAAACACGGGCTTCATCTTTGAAAGGGTTTCCAATGAGGTTTCCCGGGGACATTCATCCTGATCAAAGAGCACAGGGTCGCCTTTTCGCCGGGGGATTTTAACCGGAACAATTTCATTATTGAACCTGCCGGATCTTATGGTTTCAAGGGCCCGGCCATAGGATTCGGCGGCGTAATGATCCTGGTCTTGGCGGCTGATATTATATTTTTCCGAACTCAGCTCATTGGTAATGCCCATATGAAAGTCGTTAACAATATCCCAGATTCCGTCATGTATCATGTGATCCTCGATGTTGCCCGGACCCATTCGATATCCAAATCGGGCCTTTTCAAGATAATAGGGCGCCATGCTCATGCTTTCCATGCCTCCCGCGACAACAATGTCCGCATCATCTGCCTGAATGGCCTGGGCAGCCAGCATCACAGACTTTAATGCCGAACCACAAACCTTATTGACGGTGAGACATTCAACTTCCCAGGGCATACCCGCCTTGATCGCTGCCTGCCTGGCCGGATTTTGGCCGTAGCCGCACGGGAGAGCCATCCCCATGATCACTTCATTCACATCCTCCTTGCTTATGTGTGCCCGTTCAACCGCCGCTTCAATCACAACGGCTCCCAGTTGGGTCGCGCCAATAGTTCCCAGTGAACCGTTAAAGTTTCCAATGGGTGTTCGCACTGCACTTACGATCACTGCTTGTTTCATTTTGCTTTTCCTCCGATCTCTATTAAACAAGTTTCAAATTATTAGCTAAAAAACTACATGTTGCGTCGATACTGCCCCCCCACATCATACAAAGCCTGGGTAATTTGGCCCAGTGTGCATACCTTGACCGTTTCCATAAGTTCGGCAAATATATTGCCTTCGGACAACGCTACTTTCTGGAGGCGTTCAAGTGCCCCGGGTGCTTGTTTTTCATTCTGTTTCTTGAATGCAGCCAGGCGACTGAGTTGTGATTCCTTTTCGGCATGGGTGGCCCTGGACAGTTCAATACACTCGGCCAGTTGCTCCATGTCGGCGTCAGGATCCCTGAAGGTGTTAACGCCAATTATCGGAAATTTTCCCGTATGTTTCAGGTTTTCATAATAAATCGATTCCTCCTGAATCTTGCTTCGCTGGTAACCGGTCTCCATGGCTCCCAGTACTCCGCCGCGTTGGGCGATTCTGTCGAATTCCGCAAGAACCGCTTCTTCCACCAGCCGTGTCAATTCCTCAACAACAAAGCTGCCCTGGTTAAAATTCTCATTTTTGGCCAGTCCCCACTCACGGTTAATGATCAGCTGGATGGCCAGAGCCCGCCGGACCGATTCGTTGCTCGGGGTGGTAATGGCTTCATCAAAGGCGTTGGTGTGGAGACTGTTGCAGTTGTCATAAATGGCGCAAAGGGCCTGGAGTGTTGTCCGGATATCGTTAAACTGGATATCCTGGCTGTGTAAAGAGCGTCCCGATGTCTGGACATGGTATTTTAGCATCTGGGATCGGACGGACCCGCCGTATTTATTTCTGATGGCAATGGACCAGATGCGCCTTGCCACCCTACCGATAACCGTATATTCCGGATCCATGCCGTTGGAAAAGAAGAACGATAAATTGGGTGCAAAGCTGTCAATGGGCATGCCGCGGGAAAGATAATATTCTACATAGGTAAAGCCGTTGGCAAGGGTAAAGGCAAGCTGTGTAATGGGATTGGCGCCGGCCTCGGCAATGTGATATCCTGAAATGGAAACCGAGTAGAAATTGCGGACATTATTTTTTATGAAGTATTCCTGAATATCCCCCATCATTTTCAGGGCGAATTCAATGGAAAAAATACAGGTATTTTGCCCCTGATCCTCTTTTAGAATGTCTGCCTGAATCGTGCCGCGAACATTGGGCAGAGTCATGGAACATATGTCTTTGTATTCTTTTTCCGTTGGCTTCCTTCCTTTTTCACTGCAAAACGCGGCAACCTGCTGGTCGATGGCCGTGTTTAAAAACATGGCAAGTATTATGGGTGCAGGACCGTTTATGGTCATGGAAACAGATGTATTGGGTGCGCAAAGATTAAATCCGTCATAAAGCATCTTGACGTCGTCAATGGTGCAGATGCTTACGCCCGAATTGCCGACTTTGCCGTAAATATCGGGTCGCGGATCAGGATCGTATCCGTATAACGTTACAGAGTCGAAGGCCGTAGAGAGACGTTTTGCCTCGTAGTTGGCGGAAAGAAGTTTGAATCTGTTGTTCGTCCGTATAGGATCACCTTCACCGGCAAACATGCGGGTGGGATCCTCGTCAAGGCGTTTTAAAGGAAACACACCGGCGGTAAACGGAAAACGGCCGGATACATTCTCTTTCCTCAACCATGCATAAATTTCACCGGGATCCTTGAATTTGGGGAGAACAATCTTCGGGATTCTGGTATGCGCCAATGATTCCGTGAAAAGCGGAACCCTGATTTCCTGGTTTCTAACACGGTATGTGAGTTCATCTTTGCTGTAGATTTTTTTGATCTCTTCCCAGTCATCAAGCAACCGGATGGTTTCCAAATCCAAAGATTTTTCGGCTTTTTCAATTTCCGTTTTAAGACGGGAAAGAATCCCGGATGTATCTCCCTGGAGATCATCACCGCTTATGGCTGTTGCGGTTTCTTTGAGATGCCAGGCTTTCCGGACAACATCTGTCTGTTCTTTTGTGCGCCGGTGATATGATCTGACGGTTTCAGAAATTTCAGCAAGGTAACGGGTACGTTCCGGCGGGATAATGATGGTTTTGGATGTTGATGTCCGGGTTTCAATTCCGGGTAAGGTCGATGTAAATATTGTGCCTGTTTTCTCAGCCAGCTCATCCATGACCGCATGATACAGGGCGGTGACACCATCATCATTAAATTTGGATGCAATTGTTCCATACACAGGCATCTCTTGGGGTGACCGGTTCCATGCCTTTCGATTGCGTTGTACCTGCTTGCGAACCTCACGCACCGCGTCTTCCCCGCCACTTTTTTCAAATTTATTTACAACAACAAGATCGGCAAAATCGAGCATGTCTATCTTTTCGAGCTGAGTGGCGGCGCCGAATTCACCGGTCATGACATAAATAGATAAATCCACCATGTCCACAATATTTGAATCTCCCTGTCCGATACCCGCTGTTTCGGCAATAACAAGATCAAAACCGGCTGCTTTTACAACGTCTAACGTTTCGGCCAATGCATGGGGAATTTCCGTGCCTGATTCACGCGTCGCCAGACTGCGCATGTAAACTCTGGGGGTTGCAATGGCGTTCATTCGTATCCGGTCACCTAAAAGTGCACCGCCGGTTTTACGCCGCGAGGGATCACTGCTGATAATTGCCAGCTTAATATCTTTGAGGTCGTGTAATATTCGCAAAATCAGCTCATCCGTCAGAGACGATTTTCCGGAACCCCCGGTCCCTGTAATTCCGATGGTCGGCGTTTTCCGATTTCCGATCTTTTTTAAAAGATGTGATCTAAGGGCGGCAAGATGTCCGTCTTGTTTTTCTTTGGCCAATTCAACGGCGGTAATAAGGTTTGCCACCTTGAATTTGTTGTCCGGGGTCAGGCCGGCAATGTCAAAATCCGTTTTCCGGACGGTAGAAAAATCCATTAGTTTAACCATATGGTTAATCATGCCCTGAAGTCCCATTTTGGCGCCGTCCTCGGGGGAATATATCTTGGTTACGCCGTATCCTTCCAGTTCTTTGATCTCGTGAGGTACAATGACACCGCCGCCGCCGCCGAAAAGCTTGATATGTGAAACACCCGCCTCTTTCAAAAGGTCCACAATGTATTTGAAGAATTCCACATGGCCCCCCTGATAACTTGACACCGCCACTCCTTGAACATCTTCCTGGATTGCAGCATCCACAATTTCCTGAGCGGATCGGTTATGACCCAGATGTATGACTTCTACGCCGGTATCCTGGAGTAACCGGCGAGTGATATTTATGGATGCGTCATGACCGTCAAAAAGTGATGTAGCGGTAACAACTCTGATATGGTGTTCGGGCTTGTAAACTTCAACGCTCATTCTCCCTCCCGTATAACATTGAAAATTTCCAATTTAAGGTTGCCGGTTTCGTAAAAAGCCCAACTTCTTCGTTGTGCTGCATTTCGT
>JAQYWI010000115.1 GCA_030145015.1 Desulfobacterales bacterium | reverse complement strand
TGGACGGTGATTTTCGGCTGGTTAAAATCGGCTCAAGGCGGTCTGCGGTGGCTCAAAAATATTTCGTTTTTTTTAGTTGTCGTGCTGGCTGCCTGGTTGCTGGCAGCTTTGCTCGGTAAAGCAGCTAAAAAGGCCGTCGCCGGAATAGAGGGTGCTTCCGAGCTTTTAAAAGACTTTATCGTAAATATCATCCGCAAACTCATTTTCATAGTGGGTCTTGTGGTGGCGCTATCCATGCTGGAAATTAACATTGGCCCTTTTCTGGCTACGATTGGGGCGGCCGGCTTTATTATCGCTTTTGCGCTTCAAGGCACACTAAGTAATTTTGCGGCCGGTATTATGATTCTAATATACAGACCTTATGATATTGGAGATTTAATCGATGTCGGCGGCACATTCGGCAAGGTAGATGCCATGACGATTGTGTCAACAACGCTAATGACAGTGGACAATAAAAAAGTCGTCGTGCCGAACAATAAGATTTGGGGAGATACGATAACCAATGTTACCGGTACCGATAAACGGCGTGTGGATATGGTTTTTGGTATTGGATACAGCGACGACATTGCAAAGGCCCAAAAAATATTGGAAGAGATCTTGGTGAAGCATGCAGCCGTCTTGAAGGACCCGAAACCCGTCGTTAAGGTCCACGAATTAGCCGATTCATCGGTTAATTTTGTTGTTCGGCCCTGGGCCGAAACCGACAATTACTGGGATGTATATTGGGATATAACCCGCACGGTTAAAGAGAGGTTTGATGCTGAAGGGGTGTCCATACCTTTCCCGCAACGGGATGTTCATATGCATCAAGCAGCAACGACATGATGCCACCTGAATCTTGCATGAAAATTAATGAGAAGTTGAGATAGTCACTAATGAAAGAAGGTTAGGGAAACAATAGAAGTAAATCTCAATACTAATCAGTTAAAAAGGATGGTCTTCATTTTATCTCATTGCTTTTCACCCTATGGGCGAGTCGGAGGCTTCCATAACGGGAAAAACCCCTTTGCTGTAAGCAAAGACGGAATTACCGATATCCGCAATGCCTTTCAGGACGCCGTCATAAATCTGGGGCCCTTAAGCAACGTTCCGCCCGGGCAGTAATTTATTTTTATCTGGCCGTTTGAGCGCTTTTCAACTTCCTTTGCCCAGGACTCGTTCAAGATGGATTGGATGTGAGTCGGCGGGAATATGTTGGCGAAGGTAAATTCGATGGTTTTGGCCTGCGCGGCGTGCGCATGCAGTAAAAAAAATTACACCCAGCGTCAAAACGAGACAAAATGCCGATAATTTTCCTTTGTCTTTAATGCATTGATTGCAAGCGGGATCAATTTTACGATTAATTGCCGGCATGGAATTTTTTTCGAAACCGTCAATAAATCGTCTGTTATAGCCACGATGTGTTACATAACCGATCCGGCCGCAAATCACAACCCGATTTTTGCCGGCAGCCATTGACAGGATCCTGCCCGCGCACGTATAAATCCTCAGCTGGCAATTCGTTGCAGGATATTCAAAACGAATACCGTGATGGCGTTGCAAGCCGAAAGCCGTGACAGAAGCACGGTCGTTTATATTTTGGTAACGAGGTTCAAAATAATTAAAGCTGGAGGAAGATTTATGACGGGCGCACAGGTTCCTGAGGTTTCGGTAAGGCCTACCCTTCGATTTCTGTACTCTTCGAGAATAGAAATAGACCCCCCTTTGATCGTCGGGCAATCACCTTACGGTGAAAGGCGCATCATCAACATCACAGGCGGGCGTTTTTCGGGGCCCCGACTGTCGGGCCGCGTGCTGCCGGGTGGTGCCGACTGGCAAATTATTCGACCCGACGGTATCACGGAGGTTGAAGCCCGGTATACACTTGAAACCCAGGACGGCGCGCTTATTTATATTTATAATCGAGGGTTGCGGCACGGACCACCGGAAGTGATCGCCCGGCTGGCATCAGGGGAGGATGTCGATCCCGGTGAGTATTACTTCCGCACAACGCCGGTCTTTGAAACCGGGGCATCGGATTACGCCTGGCTGAACGGCATTGTGGCAATTGCCACCGGCCAACGGCAGGCCGACGAAGTTATTATTACGGTCTATGAAGTTACCTAAAAGCGCTTATTACGATAGCGGCTGCACCAGTTCGATCGTAATATCTTCGGGTCCTTTAAAAAAAGCCATTTTCAGATTGGGTAAATCTGTGGGAGGCACCAAAAATTTAAACCCTTGAGCCTGCAATTCTGTGAATGTGGTTTCAATATCTTCCACCTGCAGACCGATGTGATCATAGCCATATCTCAATTGGGAGGCATCTCCCGCCATTTCTTCATCTTCTCTGGAAACCCTTATGTTAACGGTGGTGCCCTGAAGGTCCAGGGAAGCCCCGTCGGCGGTTCCAAATTTTTGTCGCCTAACCAGCTTGGCCTCCAGGGTCTCGGTGAAAAAGGTGATCATTTTTTCAAGGTCCTTGCAGATGATATGTAGATGATGTAATCGATACGCCATAGGATACCTCCTCCTTTAAAAGTTGTTTAGTGCATACTTAACGAACAAGCGGCCAAAAAAGCGGCAGCACCGTCACGATGATTACCAGAATGACCAATGTCAATGAACCACCGACTTTGAAATAATCCAAAAAACGATAACCACCGGGTCCCATTACAAGGATGTTGGCCGGATGCGATATGGGTGTCATAAAACTGGCGGATGCCGCCATGGCAATCGCCATCATGAAAGCATGCGGGGATAGCCCCATATTCATGGAAGTGTTCAGAACAATGGGTGCCATGAGCACCACCAGTGCGGCTGTCGGCACAAAGCACGTCGCCGAAAACGTTAATACCACCAGGCCGAACATGACCGCTCTGGGTCCAAACGGACCCACCAGGCTGACAACGCCTTCGGCTATTAGCTTGGCGGCACCGGTCTGATCTAGAGCGGTGCCCAGCGGGAGCATTCCGGCAATCAAAAATACCGCCTTCCATTCAATATGTCGATAGGCCTCATCCATGGTAAGACAGCCAAAAAGAACCATCAAAGCGGCTCCTACGACTGCAGCAATATAGATTGGTACCCATCCCATTATTACCGGCAGCAGGATGCCAGCCATTATGACAATAGAAATTTTCATTTTCTCCAGGCGCAGCTCTTCCTGAGCTGTCTCGGTGAGGACGATAAAATCTGGTTCGCGGCCCAGCAGCTTTAATTTTCCCCGTGGTCCCAGCAGAAGTAAGGCATCACCAAACCGCAGGGACGTATCCCGCAGATTGGATCGGTGAGCCTGCCCCTGGCGCCAGAGGGCAAGTACATTCAGACCGTATTTTTCACGAAAATTGAGCTGGCGCAGCGTCTTTCCAACCAGGGTTGTATGGGGTGAAAGGATGGCTTCCACCAATCCGATATTTCCCGACGCAAGCGCGTTAATGTCGGGTTGAGTCCTTCGTTCGATCCCAAGTTCTTCAAGCCCATTGAGCATCTCAAAATCCGACATGCGTCCTTCAACCACAAGGCTGTCGTCGGCCTGTAAGGTTTCCCATGGCTCCGGCATGAGGATGGGATCATTTCCTCGCAGAATTCCCAAAACTCTGCTGCCAAGGGCTTCCCCCATTCGGCTTTCTTTCAGGGATTTTCCAATCAACAGTGAGTCCGGCGGTATCCGCATGACCATCAAACGCTCGTGCAAATGATAGACGTTGATGAGATCAGATCGGGGCACGTACCTGAATTGATCAAATCCGGGGATACGCTTAAATTCTTCCAACTGTTCATGATGTCCCGCAATGAGCAGCATATCCCCGAGTTCCAGCGGTTCATCCTGTAGATTTGTGCGTTTAATATGGCTGTTGCGGCGAATGGCCAACACATTGGCCCCGAAACGAGCCCGAAAGCCGATTGAATTAAGCGTCTTGCCTACAAATTGGGAATTTCCCAGGAGGATTTCTCCGATTTTGATATCCGTCGAATAGGGTGCTTCGAGATCAATTCCGCCCTCCTCAATCATAAGCTGCTGCCAGTTTTTCAGTTCTTTTAAATTTTCAATACGCCCTTCAACCGTTAACTGGTCTCCGACCCTCAAGGTGTCGGAGGGGCCCGGCGCCGGGAGAGTTTGATCTTTGCGGGTGATGCTTATCACATTCCATCCCAACGCTGATCCCAATCGACTTTCTGACAGGGTTTTATTTGCAAGCATCGAATTCGCGGGTATGCGGATGTTAAATAATCGTTCCTGCAGGTCGTACTGGGTTTCCCAGTCGCCATCTTTAGCTCGCGATGCTTCTTTGACAACATCCCGTTTAGGCAACAGATGACGGCCGATGAACATCATAAATGCGATACCGGCGAACATGACCGTCAGGCCGATCGGTGTAAAATCAAAAAATGTGAATGACCTGAGTCCCTCATTCGTCAGGGCCTCACTGACAAGGATGTTCGGAGGAGTCCCGATCTGGGTGGTTAGACCGCCTAACAAAGAACCGTAGGCCAGCGGCATCAGAAGCCTTGAAGGCGGAGATCCCGTATGGCGGGCAATATCCATTACCACCGGAAGCATCAAAGCCGCAACAGCCACATTGTTCATGATGGCCGACATCACACCGCCGGTTAGCATGATGACGACGATCATGCGGGTCTCACTGTTGCCGGCCATTCTTAATACAAAGTGACCGATGGTATTCGCCACGCCTGTCCGGGTTAACCCGCCGCTGAGAATAAATACAGCCCATACCGTGATTACGGCCGGGTTACTGAAACCCGCCAGCGCTTCGGCAGAACTCACCAGGCCGGTCAAGGCGACGGCGCCTAACGTCAACAAAGCCGTGACTTCCAGCGGAATCCATTCCGTTATCAGAAACACGACAGCGACGGCTAGAATGGATAATACCAAAGCAATATCCGGGGTCACGGTATTTGTCCTCCAATATTCATTTTCTAATCTTTTTGCGAGTCTCCGGGTCCGGTTATCGCATAATTGAAAACTCTAATCATCGAAGCGCCCGGCGGCAACCCCTATGGCAAATGATAGCGTTGTCGAAATTGAAGCGTTTCGAGTTTCGAGTTCCGGGTTAAAATATTGCAAACTAACCTCTGCAGTGCATAACTCGCAACGCGTAACCCTTAACACGCAACGAAATAACAAACCCAACGCTTTATTACTCCAATGCTCCAAGATGGATTACCTTCTTTTGGGTTATGGACCCGTTTATTTTTTAACGCGAATCGCTTCGGAAGTGCAAACATTGACACATTGAGGATGTCCACTGCACAAATCACAATGATAGGCGTCCTGCCCGAAAACGCTTAAGCTGTCAAACGGACATCGCCCGGCCCGCGCCTTTACCCACAGAAATTGTTCTTGCTCCAATTTCTCCACGACATCCTCTCCATCCAGGCATTTCATCTCTTTGCATTGGCGGCAGACCCGTGGTGTGTTCATGCTCGTATTTAAGTCATCCTTCTGAATTCGGATAGCCGATTTCTCAGGATTGATGACCCCTAAATGGAAGAGAGAACAGACAAGCTCGCAAAGATGGCAGCCCGTGCACTTCCAAGGATTAACGCTAATTCTCATATTTTAATCCCTAATTTGTTGAGCGTTCTCTTTGTCGGGATGCCGTCAGGGTCCCAACCATGGAGACGATAGTTCTCATCCAGCATGCGATCAAGACCCTCCCTTTCAATAACACAGCCCTTGGCGGGACCCTCGGGGATGGGTTCCTCGAAGTATCTTTTGGGCAGGGTGTCATCTTTGCGCGAAATGCCGTCGCCGACCAGCATCATGCGCTCCAGCGTATAGATCCTTTCTGCAACGGTCCGCAATTGTCCGGAGGATATTTCAAGACCCGTCGCGAGCTTAATCAACCTGGCAAATTGCCTGTATTGAAGCGCGTGTGGGCTCGAGAAGGCCGTCAGGAAGCGGCAAACACCCAGTGCATCCGTGGTTGCATGCAGAAGCTCATGCCACCAGACCATACGGCCCTTACCATTATAGGACGCAATCCGATTGCTGACCGGGCCGCCGTATATTTTTTTTAAAAACGCTTGCGGTAGCCCGAGAGCATCCATTGAAGGCCGGCTTCGCATGTGGCATGCTCCCCGGGTTGAAGTCGCCAAACCCAGAGCAAAGCTCTTCGGAAGCCTTTCGTCTGTCATTTCGATGGGCAGGCCCTTGATCTCCAGAAGATAATCCCGGGATGAAGCCCCCAGCGTATCCCGGGCGAATGAGCCCTCCGCCAGGATGTCGCCAAAGCCTTTCCGATGGGCTATCATTTCAAGGATTTTTAAGATTGAGGTTCCATTGCCCCACTCTAAAGAGATTCCTGCTTTTTCACGGTCTAATATCCCCCGCTGGTATAATTCCATGGCCCAGGCAATGTAGGAGCCTGTTGAAATCGTATCCAGTCCATAGCGGTTGCAGAGTTCAACCGCGCTGAGGATGTTTTCCAGATCGAGATTTCCAAGTTTGGTCCCCAGAGATCCGATGGAGGCATATTCCGGGCCTTCTCCGCGGGTGTCCTTATAGGGTCCCGCATCAATCATGAATCGGTGGCGACAGTGGGCGGGGCAGGCATGGCAGGCCACCATACCGTTGGAAAACGCTTCCAGGGCCTCGGCCTCCAATTGGTATCCCTGCTCCCCGACACTGGTAAACTGATTGTTGCGAACACTTAGAAATCCAACTGCGTTTGCGGCTCCAAAAAGCAGAGGCGTTCCCTGTTTTCCGAGAGCCTGTACCCAATTGGTCTGCATGAGTTTCTGCAGTTGGCGCTGATAGTAGTTCAGATATCTTCTGGGGTCAGATACCCTGATATCGAGTGTTCCTCTTACGGCGATGGCTTTGAGATTTTTTGATCCCATCACCGCCCCCATGCCGGTTCGCGCTGCGGCACTCTTTAGGCCGCTGCGGATGGCTGAATATCGCACTCTGTTTTCGCCGGCAAGTCCGATGCAGGCCGTCTGCAACCGATCATCGCGGAGCAAAGAACGAATTTTTTTCTGGGTTTCAACGGTGTCAAGTCCTATAAGCGCCCGACCACTGCGAATCTCGATTTCACCATTGCGGATGAGCAGGAAGGCCGGCCGGGGACTCCTGCCGGTAATGACCAGATGGCTGAATCCGGCTTTAACAAGCTCTGCCCCGAATTCGCCTCCCATATTGGCATCTCCCAGATGTCCGGTTTCAGGCGATTTTGATGTAATACTCACGCGGGAACCAAAACCCAGGGTGCCGGTGAGGAGACCGGCCCCGAAGATGAGGGGATTATGCGGCGAAAAGGGATCCAGAGATGGGGTATAATATTTTGAGAGCAGAAACATATTCATGCCTCTGCCGCCGATATATTGCTGCCGGAGTTCAACGGGAAAAGGCTCTATCCGGATCGATCCTTCACTCAAGTCAACAAAAGCGATTTTCCTATCGAGCACCATTTAACTCCTCTTAAGCTATCTCAAAAATAACGGTTTATCTTCAAAGACAGAGAAAATAAGTCCTGAAGATGCTCTAAAGCTAGAAGTGCCTAAAATGCCTAAAATGATCTAAAGTGCCTAAAGTTGTGGTGTCGCTATGCTCCATCTATATTAATAAGATAGATCGTTCGACCCTGTCGTTAGACCCTGAGGCTCTCGAAGGGAGGCTCTCGACGGGTAGAATTCCTCTATTTTAGGCATTTTAGATCATTTTAAATTTCAGCTCATTTTTTGTTATAAGCACCTTTTATAGGTTTAAAACTTTACCATCGGGCGTTAGTCCGCCGGAGGCGGATTGGGCGAGGTTATAATAATGATTTTAGCTGCTTAAAGTCTTCAATGATGTAATCCGCTCCGGCGCGCTCAAGTTCTTTTTTTAGACTTGCTTTATCAGGTGCCGACATAATCAGCCCGATACCTTTGTACCCTGCTTCAGATCGCTTCGCGGCCGACATATCATCGGGCATGTCGCCGATATAAAAATATCCACTGACCGGATCCTGCTGTTCCGCTGCAATTGCATCGAGCATAAAGGGATCGGGTTTGCTCAGCGAAACCTTTTTGCCTGCTTCCCGCGCTAGGCGCTCTTCTTCCTCGAGGCAGTCTTCTAAAGCCAGAACTTGAGAAAAATATTTTCTGAGACCAAAATGATTCAGCGGGTAATCGGCCTCGGCTCTGGGCCTGCCGGTGGCGATGGCCAAACAATTATTTTTGGCGAACTCATCCAGAATACCCGGGTCAATCAGCAGTTTTTCTCGATGGATAAAGCCTTCATTATAGTAAAAACGGGGGGGCACACCATAGGTGGCTTCAAAAAGCGTCTTTCCCAAATAGACTTCCTGAAAAATATGCTTGATAATGTTACCACTGCCGACATCACCCCTATACAGCCCATAGATAAAGGGATTTTTGGTTTTATCGGCTCCCTGAAGCAAGACCGACAACGGTTTTTGGGTTGATTCCAGAAATTCGACCAGGGCGCTCAAATTACATTGACTGATGGTCTCGTGATAGCGATCCCACGGGTCTTTGCGCTCACAGACCGGCGGTTTTTCGATCACATTAAACAACAGGTTTATAACAAGACAGGATAAATCCCAGTCATTATTCAGGCCGCCGCTTTGCTTGACTGCCGCCAGGTCTGTCAGTGGGAAAAGCGGCTCCGGCAATTTTTCAGATGAGGGGGCCTTTTTAAAAAAGAGTTTCGCTGTTTGACGCACGCAATCGCGATACGATCTGGATACATCAATCAGAACGCCGTCCATATCAAAAACGATCAGGTTTTTATTTTGCATTAATCTACTCGTTTGGCGTTAGATTACGGTTTCTTTGATGATATTTATTATTTCCGGAATGGAGGTTATAAAATGAAAATTATGAGAGGTAAATGCCTTTTTTTTCTTGCCGGCCCGGTCTATCATAACCGGAATCGAGGACCAGTTTAAAAGCGGCAAATCGGTATAACCGTCTCCCACCACGATCGTACGCTGCGGGGACAAATTTAGTTTGTTCACCATGGTCAACTTATCATCCGGGTTCGGAAGTCGAAGATGCATTCCCACAATTCGATCTTCATCAAACTGAAAACGGTTTCCTTCTATTACGCCAAAGCAGTCCTCTATCCCGGCAAACTTTAAAATGCGTTCGCTTAAATCAACGGTGCCGCAGCTAAGCACCATCATATGATAGCCTTCATTTTTAAGTTTCTTCAGCGTCAGGCGATCCGGCGTTGACAATTTTTCAGCTAAACTCCGGCAGACCTCATCCAGGGTTGAAGAGGTTGTACCCTTTAACAGCTGAATGTACAATCGCTTAAAGGTTTTACGCAACCTTTCGCGCTGATCCGCATAAATGATGGCTCTGGTATAGCCTTTCTTAAACCAGCCGAAGGGCTTATCCGGTTGACTGATCCGGTACATTAATAATGACTGCTCGCTGTCATAGGGTGTGCTCGGCAGGATCGTACCATCAAAATCCCAAATTAGAGTAAATTTTTTCATTTTTTAAACATACAGATTGACTTTTGACTCAAAACTTGGTTTTTTGAACTGCAGTTGGCCAGTTATATGTTCCTTTCTAAATAACCGACAAAGCCGATTAATACAACTTTTACGCAACAAATCGTAAAAGTTGCAGGCTTATTCGAATATTCTTTTCAACCGATCAACGGATTGCTGTTTTGAACTGGGGATGAATCCGTAATTCGATCTTCATCGACTCCGCATTTTGGCGCTATTTTCACTTCTTTTCTATTGGGGATGGTTCTAATAAATGGACCCATTTTTTACCAGATTAATCAAAGCTAAAGGAGGACACGCATCATGAAAAAAACAATTTTTACGCTATGCTTGATTTTTGCTTTTCTATTTACGGTTGTTGGCGGTGCCTATGCCGCAGAAACGTTGCGCTTAATTACCTGGTCCGGATATACACCCAAGGTTTTGCTCGATAAATTCGAGAAAGAAACCGGGATTAAAGTCATGCCAACAAATTCGAGCAATGAAGAAATGATTGCCAAACTGCGCGCGACCCGCGGCGCCGGTTTCGATCTGGCCCAGCCCAGTCAGGATCGCATTTCTTCGGTTCAGGCAAAATTTAACATTTACCAGCCGATCGATATGTCCAAAATTAAAACCGATCAAATTGTTCCTTCTATGCTCGAGGCTGTCAAGAATAATACGATGGTCGGCGGCAAACCCCATGCGGTGCCTTTCTGCTGGGGGTCTTCCGGACTTGTTGTCAATCGGAAATTTGCTCCCGACGTCCAGGATTATAATGACTTGCTGAACAAAAAGTATGCGGGCAGAATCAGTTATCGGCTCAAAAGACCGACGTTGATTGCATTGGCTTTTGCCATGGGCGATGATCCTTTTGCAAAATACGCTGATGCAAATGCTTATGAGGCGCTTATGGAAAAGGTCGGACAGGCCCTGATTGATGCGAAACCTCTGGTTAAGAATTACTGGACCAACGGGGATGCTTTATTACAATCATTACGGACAGCGGAGGTTTATCTGGCCATGGCCTGGGATAAAGGCGGATGGAAAGTGCACGCTGAAAATCCGGGAATTGACTTTTTTGCACCCAAAAGCGGGGCACTGGGATGGATTGACACTTTTGCCATTCCTGCGAAGTCGAAAAATGTGGAGGGCGCATACAAATGGATCAATTTCATAATGCGTCCGGAAAACGCCGCGGAATTTACCAATTCGGATACAACTGCAAATTGTTCCAAAGGTGCGAACCAATTCGTGAAAGCTTCCATACGCGGCAATTTTGAGCGCAGTTTTACCCCGGCAAACATCGAGAATATCAAATGGTATCCTCCGGTTCCGGCGAAGATCGAAGGAATCGAAGGCAAGATTCTGGATAAGGTTAAAGCTGCCAAATAAATATCCGGAAAAGCGAGTCTAGTTACTATATCAAAGATCTGAAATAGGGGGTTTTTCCGGTACCTGCTGGAAAGCCCCCTTTTTTCCGCTAACGAAAATAGCCATTTACCCTGAGATACCTATGCAAGTCGATCTATCGGTTGAAAATGTCAGCAAGACGTTTAAAGACTTCATTGCGGTGGACAATGTATCGTTTGAGGTCCCTGATGGTCAATTTTTTTCTATTCTGGGCCCATCGGGTTGCGGTAAAACCACCTTGCTGCGCATGATCGCCGGCCTTACCGAGCCGACCGAAGGCGGCATTGAGATTCGGGGACAAAGCATGCTCGGCATTCCGCCGAATAAACGGCCGGTAAACCTGATATTCCAACATTTGGCCCTGTTTCCGATGATGAACGTCGGGGAGAACATTGCGTTTGGTTTAAAGCGTCGTGGCGACAGTAAAGCCGTAATTAACGAAAAAGTGGCCACTATTTTAGAACGCGTGGACCTGGCCGGATTTGGAGACAAGAAAGTCGATCAGCTTTCCGGCGGCCAGAAGCAACGCGTGGCGATTGCCAGATGCCTGGTGCTGGAACCTGCTGTTTTATTGTTGGATGAGCCCCTGGGTGCCCTGGACCTGAAACTCAGAGAACAGATGAAGGTCGAATTGAAAAAACTGCAGGCCAAAGTGGGCACAACATTTGTCTACATTACCCATGACCAATCCGAAGCCCTGGTGATGTCGGATCATGTGGCGGTGATGAATAAAGGGGTGTTCGAACAGATCGATACGCCTCAGAATTTATACAACAATCCGGAAACCCCGTTCGTAGCAAAGTTTGTGGGCGATAATAATGCCTGGTCCGGTCGGATTCGTCAATGTAAGGATACCCGTGCTGAAGTTGAAACCACCGAGGGGCCGGTGTTTCACACAACGCTTCGAGAGAATTTGCAGCCCGGAGCCGAAGTCGACCTTTTTCTGCGACCGGAAGCCATGCTGATTCAACCCGATCCGAGCCTATCGGATCTGAATCGATTTGAAGTGATCGTCAAGGATATTCTATTTGACGGCGCTAACAGCCGGCTGCTGGCGCATCCGCTTGATGCGGATACGGAATTACTCGTGGCTTTGCCCCAGACGCACCAATATGATTACATACAGAAAAACGATAAAATTGAAATCGGCTGGGATGAACAGTCCGGGATCTGCTTTCCCAGGAGTCAAGAAAACCCATGAAGAATCAAAAGCGATGGGGGTTGTTTTTTTTCTTATCACCGGTTTTACTCTGGCTGGTTGTTCTGATCGTTTTGCCTCAGATCGACTTGTTGGTCATGTCTTTTCGTCTGGAAAATGACGAAGGCCAAATGGTATGGAGCCTCACGAATTATTTAAGTTTTTTTGAGGAACCCATTTACTGGCTGACGTTTGTGCGCACGGCGATTTATTCTATTCTGGTCACCTTCCTTACCTTTGTCATCGCTCTTCCGGTCGCTTTTTACATTACCAAAGTGGTGGCGCCAAAATTCCAGGGGTTTTTGCTGGTCTTACTGCTGCTGCCGTTCTGGGTCAGCGAGCTGGTGCGGGTTTACGGCTGGATGATTTTGCTGCGGGAAAGTGGTGTCATCAATCATTTTTTGACCAGAGCGGGAATCCTGGGGCAGCCTGTTGAAATGCTATATAAAGATTCCACTATGATATTAGGACTGGTATACACCTCCATGCTTTTTATGGTGGTTCCAATTGTTTCGGTACTGGAAAGCCTGGACAACAGCCTGATCGAGGCGGCTTATGATCTGGGTGCCAATATGTGGACCATTTTGTTCAAAATTATCATTCCGCACGCCACCCCGGGCATTGTATCGGGTTCGATTGTCGTATTCATGCTGACACTGGGGAATTATCTCACCTCCAATCTGATGGGCGGCAAGAACTCTCTGTGGTTTACGGAACAGATTTACAACCAGTTTATTGCCAGTTTTAACTGGAACCAGGGATCCGCCTTCGGGTTTCTGTTACTGATTCTCTCATCCATTATCGTCTGGCTGGGATTAAAGCTGACCCGACAAAACCTTAAAAAAGCCGTGCAATGATACGAACGCTGCCAACCTCTAAAACCTACAATCGGGCTTTTAAGTCTTACGTGGCTCTGTATTTTACGTTTCTGTTTGCCCCGCTGCTGGTGACCTGCGTACTGGCATTTAACAATTCCCAGTTTCCGTCTTTACCGTGGCAGGGATTTACAGTGGAATGGTTTACGGCGGATTTGCCATCCCGGGTTGGAATTTTTCACGATCAGATCAACCTGGACAGCATCTGGGTAAGTTTCCGGGTAGCCTTTTTTGTCACCTTGCTGTCGATGGCTGTGGGAACCTGTGCCGCCTTTTTATTCGAGCAGGAAGATTTTCGTTTTAAACAACTGCTTTATTTTCTGATGCTCGCTCCGCTGGTCATTCCGGGAGTTATTCTGGGGATTTCGATCCTGTTGCTCAGCAATACCCTGGGAACCTATTTTGAGACGAGTTGGAATATTGATGTGGATCTATTTCGTCCGGGGTTTTGGCTGGTTGTGCTGGGGCAGTTTTCGTTTATTGCCACCTTAGTGACGTTGGTTGTTTCGGCGCGGTTGAAGAAATTTGACCGCACCCTGGAAGAAGCGGCCCTGAACCTGGGAGCCAACCGCTTTGAGGTGATCTGGCATATTACGCTGAAATTTTTAAGGCCGGCAATTATCGGAGCGGGAGCGGTGGCCTTCCTGATGTCCTTTGAGAACTTCAACACCACGCTCTTTCTGGTGGGATACGAGGCGACCCTGCCGATTAATTTATACCTTCAGGTCAGAGACGGCAGCACACCGGTGATCAATGCGATCTCCTTTTTGCTGATTATCGGCACTTCTCTGGTTGCACTGGCCAA
The DNA here is from genome assembly GCA_030145015.1 of Desulfobacterales bacterium. Next base: position 3,790 of record JAQYWI010000115.1, on the reverse strand, counting down.
TCTTTACTTCAGCCGCAAATCCGAATGATCCTAAAAAATCACGAATCAAAAGTCACTACCAAAGATACCCATGGATGCATGTTGCATAAACAATGCTGTTGACTCCCAGGCACCTTTCACATATACGTAGCCCCAAAACAAGGCCTTATCCATGAAGGTGTACTGCGCGGCTGCTGGCATTGATGATTTCGAGGCTGCCGGGCATTCCGGTGAGGACGACGAAGTTTACGTCGGGAGGGTAACACATGTTATTTGAGCGTCTTCTGGAACCGGGTTCCATTGCCGTTTTCGGCGGTGCGCAGGCCCAGGAGGTGATTCGCCAGAGCGATCGCATGGGATACAAAGGGGAGATCTGGCCGGTGCATCCCAAGAAAACGGAGATCCTGGGGCGCGCGGTCTACCGCTCGGTGGAGGATCTGCCGGGAAGCCCCGATGCTGCGTACGTGGGTGTTAATCGCCACCTCACCATCGACATCGTCAGAGATCTCGCTGCGCGGGATGCGGGCGGCGCGATCTGTTATGCCACCGGCTTTACCGAGGCGGGCGCGGAGGGTTCCGAACTCGAAGCGCGACTTCTGGAGGCCTCGGGTGACATGCCCCTGGTGGGGCCGAATTGCTACGGGCTCCTCAACTATCTCAACGGGGCGATGCTCTGGCCCGACCAGCAGGGCGGCCGACGGGTCGACGAAGGCGTAGCCATCATCACCATGTCCTCGAACGTGGGTTTCAACCTAACCATGCAGCGGCGCGGTCTTCCCGTCGCCTACATGTTGTCCCTGGGGAACAAGCTGAAGTTCGATCTCCATGATGCAATCCACACCTTCGCGCGACAGGATCGGGTCACGGCGCTGGGACTCTTTGTGGAAACGATGACTGACCCGAAGGCCTTTCAGGAGGCAGTTAACGTTGCCCGAGAGCTGGGCAAGCCTATCGTTGCCATGAAGGTCGGTCGCTCCGAAGTCGCCCAGAAAATGGTTTTGTCGCATACAGCGTCGCTCGCCGGTTCCGACGTTCTGGTGAGTGCGCTGTTCGAGCGCCTCGGCGTGGCTCGAGTCGATTCTCTGGAAGCGCTCGTGGAAGCGCTGAAGGTGTTGCACGTTCTCGGCCCATTGAAAGGCGGTCGCATCGGGGCCATGAGCACATCGGGCGGTGATCTCACGCTTCTCGCCGATGGCATGGGTCCAGGCCTGACCATGCCCCCCCTGTCCGAAAAGGTGACCCAACGTCTTCGTGCGACGATACACGAGCGGATGGTGGCTGCAAATCCGTTCGATTTCCAGATGTTCGACTGGAATGACGAGGAACAGAATGCTAAGAACTTTACCGCCTTTTTGTCGGAAGACTTCGATGTTGCGCTGTGTTTGCTCGATTACCCAAGGGAAGACCTTTGTGACCAGTCGACCTGGGGTGGGGCCGAGAGGGGTTTTGTCCGGGCCGCACAGCAGACCGGCACCAAGGCTGCGGTGTTGGCAACCTTTTCGGATACGATTTCGGAATCGGTGGCGGCACGTTTGATGAAAGAGGGCGTTGCACTGCTTGCCGGCATCGATGCCGGACTCGCAGGCATCCAGGCGGCGGTCGATGTGGGCGCGGCCTGGAGTCGACCTCCCAGCCCAGCGTTACTCACGGGCTTCGGTCAACGACCGGACGATTATGCCCAGGTGTTGGACGAGGCCGAATCTAAAGGCCTTCTCGCCCGGTGTGGTGTACGGGTGCCTTCGGCGCGAGTCGTTCACAGCGCCGTAGAAGCGGCTGCGGCGGCCGGAGAGCTGGGCTATCCGGTTGTTGTCAAAGCACTAGGCGTCGCGCACAAGACCGAAGTCGGGGGCGTCAGACTCGACCTTGGCAGCGCAGACGAGGTGTCGGCGGCGGTGACGGAGATGTCGGGTCTCTCCGGGTCCTATCTAATCGAGAAAATGGTTGACGGCGCCGTGGCAGAGCTCATTGTCGGTGTGGCCCGTGATGCCCACTTTGGACCCTATCTTTTGGTCGGCGGCGGTGGAATTCTGGTCGAGATGATGAAAGACAGCGCTTCACTCCTGATGCCGACGACAAGAGAGCGGGTCTTGCATGCATTGGGTCAGCTGAAGTGTGCACCGCTCTTAAACGGTTTCAGGGGGGCTCCGCCTGCCGATCTGAACGCCGCCGCTGATGCCATCCTGGCGGTTGCGGGCCTGGTAGAGAATGACCCGTCGTCGATCATCGAGCTCGATATCAACCCGCTGATGCTCCTGGCCGAAGGTCAGGGGGTGATTGCGGCCGATGCGCTGATCAGATTGAATTCGAAACCGGCAAGCGACCACGCAGAGCGACCGGATTGCTGAGGGAAAATCCGAATGAGTGACTCCCTCAGGATCAAAAGAAAAAGTGGAAAGGACTCAAGTACATGAAATCCGACGGCAATGAAACCGAAAAAACCATCGTCGCGAAGGCCAAAGAGTTGGGTGCATCGCTGGCGGGAATCGCGGCCATCGATGATCTGAAGGCTTCCAAATCCTATGAGATCTACGATAAATCGCCGTTCTACAAAGAATACAAGGGCGTTAAATGGCGCAAAGAGCACAAATCAGTGCTGGTGTGGGCCTTGGTCCATCCAGCATCCGAGCCCGTACTCGATTGGTGGAGCATGAAGGTCCCGGGCTTTACCCCCGGCAACGGTGTGATGCGGATACAGTCGCGAAAGCTCCGGATCTGGCTGGGTGAAGATCTCGGAATCAGCGCCCTTTCGCTGCCGTACCAGATCGAATACGGGGGGGCTTTCCTCAAGGATTCAGCAGCGTTGGCCGGCCTGGGGGTGATCGGCAAAAACAACCTCCTGGTCACGCCGGAGTTTGGAACGCGTGTCCGTCTTCGGGGGATCTTCATGGAGGCTGAGCTCGAGCCAACCGGTCCGATCGACTTCGACCCGTGCAATGGGTGCGACATGCCCTGTCACCGGGCTTGTCCGAGAGGGGCGTTCCGAAGCGGGGCCTTCGAGAGGGCGCTTTGTAAGAAGGAGCAGGACAAACTCGATGCCGAAGTGGAAATACTCGATGGTTCGATCATGGGGATCGAAGAGGCCAGCAAGGTCACCAAGACCTGCCGCTACTGCGAGTTCGCGTGTCCCGTCGCGCAGGGTGCCTCCCGCTGAGCCTTGGTGAATAATGCGGAATAGCCACCTTTGTAAAGTCCCGTTACCTGCGTAACTATCCAAGATTGTATATTAGGTTTTCAATCCATTTCAGATTCCTTGCCGCTTTTCGGATCCGATAATGTGATTTTGAGGTCCTGGATATCAATGACTCTGATTTTTAGAACCTCACCGACGCGCATTCCACCGCGGGCCATTAATTCGAGCATGATGCGATTGCGTGGAATGACCGTCGATATGTTTCCACCGCTTTTATCTGATCAAACTAATGACCGAATTATAGATGCGCGTCATAAATTTGCAAAAAAAAGCTATTTTGACAAATTCAGCTGGATACCAGCAGATGAAATAATAGCCGCCATAGCAGAGGCCACATTTGGTAAATTTATTTGACAAGGGTTTTTCACCAGATGCGCAATTTATAGGTTGTCAGATGAAATTCACAATAAATCATGTGTTCATCGGAGGTATGGGAGGAGGCACCCATTAAAAGGCCCCTGTCAATAAAAAACACCTATCCATCGCAAAAATAATATAGTTTTTTGCAGGGTCACCAACCAGCGCGGAAGTAACCCCTTTTGTTTATCTGCACCCGTTATTTCAAGTGTTTGGCATAGACCTTTCGTTGATCTGCAACCAGGCACCCATCAGGATCAAGGC
>JAQYWI010000297.1 GCA_030145015.1 Desulfobacterales bacterium | reverse complement strand
TTCTGCTCCTCGTGCGACCTGTTCCAAAGGCGTCTTTCATCTTCGTACAACTGAAGGGATTCAAGTTCCCCTACTGAGGGAACGTTCGTGGTCGCACAGGAAATAATGCCGAAGAGAATAAAAACAGCTATAAGAATCCTTCTATCCATGTTTGCTATCCAACAATTATATCGGTAAATCAGCAAGAAGTTTTTTTATTATAGTGGTTGTTTTTATTGGGTCTCGTAAGTCTGCACTAAATCCGGACCCTTGTTTGTTATACCAGATAATTGATCCGGTGTTTGCATCGACAAGGGCGATGCTCACTAAATGACCTCCCATATTTACCGGCATCACAACCCCGACTAATGCCCCCAAAATTAATTTGCCAGTTTCTAATGCTTTTTTTCCTGAAGTGGGAATGATATCTATGCATCTTACAAGAAGTAGGGCATCAACTCCCTTAGACAACTCGCCAACCTCATCCCCTAAAGCATAATCAAAATTTTCGATTTTTTCAGGAAAACGCTGCTCCGGCGTCCCATAAGTATGAGTAAGAATACTAAAAACTACCGCATCAAAAAGAGCTCGGGTTTCATCAAGATTGGATCTTTGATCCTCTGACAGCATGCCTTCGTGAAAGGGTTTTACAAAAAGTAATGGTTTTATTCCTAATTCATTATGTATCGCTGTCATTACATTGTTTTTGGCCTGAGCGCACCACTGATCTATTTTCTCCCTAATCCCTCCAGCGCTTAGTTCGCAGACTTCTATTTCTAAAGGTATCACGGTAACTCTTTTGGTTGTTTTCAGTTTTTCGTTAAGTTGTGGATTAGTTCTATAGGAGGCAGGAGCAGTAGCGCACGCCGACAGAAAAAGACACCCAACTAAAATGTAAAGTATCTTAGTTATAATCTTCATCGTAAACCTCCTTTGGTCTTTGAAATTATTTCCAATTTTTCTTATCCGATATTGTAAAATGCTTCTTTATATATAATATTCAACGCTACAGCGTCTATATTCGGTTTCTGATTTGCGGTAATTTTGGAGTTGTGAATGGTTTATTCTTTATCGAATCTTTTTATTAACGATTGTCAGTATCGGTCAGAGATTCAAATAAAAAAGGGGACAGATTTTAAGAATAGTACGAATACGAAAAAAGAGTCGAAAAATGAGCAGGGAACCAAGTTGTGCTTATCGGATTGAGTTCATTTCTAAGTATTTTTATTCTTTAATTAAATTAAATAAGTGATAACGTGTCAAGAAAATTGTTTAATTATCTCTATCATGTCAAATTTACAACGATGGCGTTCCCAAAAACCAAATATTGGCCGATTGTCGATATATTGAGAGACTGCCGGAAAAGTCTAAAAATGGCGATTTAAGCATTTTCGAATTCAACAAAATCAATAATTTACATGCATCAAAACCACAGATTTCGTGTTTTTCAACAGTCTCTGGAGATATCAGAGATGTGGTGGATCGCTATCATCTCTGTGGCAAATCTTCCAAAGCCATCAAACCAGAGCAGCAAAAACCCTTAAATTATGCCAGTATCTAATCCAACATTTTTCTTGTAAAAGGAGCATGTATAAATGCAGATAGACCAAAACAAATAGCCTGTCTTCCAAATTCTATGGAAACGTAACGCCAAGCCCAAAAGTTATTGCCCGGTAATCCCAATTTCCTGTCTCACCATAGCTAAAGGTTGCAAAGGGGCTAAGCGCAACATTTTCATTAAGCGAGAAGTCATAGCCGCCCCCCACAGTCAAACCCCAACCGTTTTTGCTCTTCGATTCTCCAGACCTGTTATTCCAATGTTCAACATATCCTCCCCCTGCATTTGCGAACAAACCCAACTCCTGACTTGGATAATATCGAGAGATAAGAAAAATTTGCATGATTCCCTCTCCTTCAGATGAATCCGAACAATAACCGTAATAACAATATGAGTCACTTGTCTCGACAAGCCAACCGCTTAATTCGAGTCCAATCAGGAAATGTGGGTTGATAGTGTATCCTCCTTTGAATCCTAAAAAGAAAGAAGTGCCGTCTTCGTTTCCCTCATCAAGTGACTGTTTAAGATGACCGGCGCCAGCATCAATTCCTCCCCAAAATCCATTCCGGATATGAAGTTCTTCTGCTGCCGCAGCCGGGGCCAAAAAGAAGATTGCAATGAAGATGACACAAACCATTTTTACTGAATACATGGTCTTTGTTCCTCCATCTGGTGGGTTTTATTAAGTTGTGCCTACCCTTCATGATATTAATATTCGTACAGCTAAAGGGGCTTAAGGATGCCAAAATTTTATTTCAGGAGGAGAAGAAAAATGGAGTATGTTATTGTCAAAACCACATTCCCGCCGCTACTCCGGCGTGATCCGAAGGCCAGAGTCCTGAAGGTGTCCGGTCAGCCTCATCGTTACCCACAACGTTTGCCTTAACCCTTTCTGGTAGCTCATTACTTGTATTCGGTTAGGTATAATTGGGAGATAAAACGTTCTGTTATGATCTAATCGCACGAAAGGTAGTTTACAATTGCCACTTCGCTTTATGCTATCATAAGGAGACTACTAAATGGGAAGCCAGTCAGTCCTGCTCAGTCCTGCCCAGTCACACTTTTTAATCGGATATCAACACTGATTCGGTTCTATTTGTCTTTCCCCTTTGTTCTTTACAATGAAGTAAGTTCAAAGTTGAGACCATGAGACAGAAAAAGAAAAGCCTTCATGAGAGATGTAACTTCCCTCTGAAGGCTTAAAACTAATAATTTTCCGGGATGCTTGTTCCATAGCAAGCTCCCTGAACTATTTTTATTATATGTTAATAATAAGGTTGCCTATCCTCTGTACGTAAAGCAAATGTAGTAAATTAATTTTATTAATTGAATAGACTTCATTTTATTCAAAGTACACTACCCCTGTCAACGAATATTTCGGTAAAAAATTGAATCAATAACCGAATCGACCATCAGTCATTTGATGTTGATTGATTGCGTTGCGGAATTTTGAAAAATAGAACTATATATCCTTTTTAAAGAGCTTTTGAAACGCTCAATTTAGGTATCCGTTTCTAATCTATTCTGCGATTCTGTATTTTACCACCACTTTTATTTCAACTTTTTTGGATCTGATCTTTGCTTGACTCCTTTCTGGCGGGCGGGTATGGTTTCCCATTTCATTAGATTTTCAACCCCCAAAGGGTTTGTGTCAAAAGGACCATTTTTAATATGAAAGCGATAACGGTGAAATCAGACGCGCTGCTGTTGACCACCGCTATTATCTGGGGATTTGCCTTTGTCGCCCAGCGGGTGGGAATGGACTATGTCGGTCCGTTTACCTTCAACGGTATTCGATTTGCGATTGGCGGCCTGTCATTATTGCCGCTGCTGGCAATGAGCCGCGAGCAACGAACCGCAACCAGTAAAATCCTGCCGCCCCCCGGTTTGAAAACCATTTTTTTCGGAGGGGCTGCCCTCGGGCTGGCGCTTTTCTTCGGGGCCTCGTTACAGCAAATCGGGTTGGTATACACTACGGCAGGAAAAGCCGGATTTATCACCGGTCTTTATGTGATTATGGTGCCGCTCCTGGGTCTTTTCTGGCGGCAGCAACCCAAAATCGGGACCTGGATCGGCGCTGTTCTGGCAGCTGTCGGCCTTTATTTTTTAAGTGTGACCGAACAATTTGAAATTGAACCGGGTGATTTGCTGGTCTTAATCGGCGCTTTCTTCTGGGCGGCTCATGTTTTGATTATCGGCTGGCTTTCGCCCAGAATCAACTCGATTAAATTGGCTTTTTCTCAGTATGTGGCCTGTTCGATTCTGAGCCTTATCACCGCTTTTGTCGTTGAAGACATCACAATGCTTTCGATTTCTCAGGCAGCCATTCCAATTCTATACGGCGGCTTGCTTTCCGTCGGGATCGCCTATACTTTACAGGTGGTTGCCCAGAGAGATGCCCATCCGGCCCATGCAGCTATTCTGCTGAGTCTGGAAGCCGTTTTTGCGGCCATCGGCGGATGGCTGATACTGGGTGAAGTCATTTCTGCACGCGGCCTTTTCGGCTGCGGGCTGATGCTGGCGGGAATGCTGCTTTCCCAGTTGTGGAATCTGGCCGGTAAAAAGTCCTAAAATTACTAAATTGTTGACTCAGTGAATTGACTTATCGTTAGTTGTCTGTGGTCCGTTGTCCGTTGCAGGTCTTATTTTTTACAACGGACCACCAACAACGGACCACCAACAGTCCGAATTTTTATTTGGTTAGACTATTTAAGATGACTGATGATTTTCGACATAAACCCGCGACCAACATTGATGAGGCTGAAATTGCCAAATTTGAGGCCATGGCCCCGATCTGGTGGGATAAGCAGGGGGATTTTAAAGCCCTGCATGATATTAATGTGCTGCGGGTAAATTACATAAACGAACGCGTAGCGCTTACCGCTAAATCTGTTCTGGACGCGGGCTGCGGCGGGGGGATTCTGTCCGAGGCCATGGCCTTACTGGGTGCTGTGGTTACCGGGATTGATATGGGCGAGGCCGCTCTGGGGGTTGCCCGGCTGCATCTAAAAGAATCCGGCCTTCAGGTGGATTATCAGCAGGCGACCACCGAACAATTTGCCGAAACCCATGCGGATCGATTTGATGTCGTTACCTGTCTGGAGCTGTTGGAGCACGTTCCCGATCCGGCCCCGGTAGTCGCGGCATGCAAAACACTGGTCAAACCCGGGGGGGATGTGTTTTTTGCCACGCTTAACCGCAACCTGAAATCCTTTCTGTTTGCGGTTATCGCTGCGGAATATATCCTCGGCCTGGTGCGCAAAGGCACCCATACCTATGGCAAATTTATCAAACCGGCGGAGCTTAAAGGTTGGGCCCTGGATTCCGGATTAGCATTTAAGGATTTGACCGGGCTGCACTACAACCCGATTTTAAGAAAATACTCAATGGGCGGGAACACGCATGTAAATTATCTGATGCACTATCGCAAAATTTAATTAGACTTGAACCTATCTCAAAAAAAGTGACTAGAAGCCATTTCAAAACCTATTTAGCGTAATCATAAGGCAGGCAAGGTGAAAGAAGGCCCGATACATTTTAATATCGCGTTCATATCGAACAACCAAGCGTCTAAAATTGCCGATCCATGCAAAGG
>JAQYWI010000015.1 GCA_030145015.1 Desulfobacterales bacterium | reverse complement strand
TAGGCTGAGTTTTCGCATCATTGGCTTTCCTTATCTAACAAGTATGAGACACATTAAAAATCCACCTGAACTGTGTTGGAATCGATCACACGGCCATAAAGCACTTTTTTCGAGTCCACATTGATGACCGGAATTCGATCGCCCAAGCGCCCTTTTTGCTTAACCAAGCCGCGGGTTGTAATCTTTAATCCGTTGGATTGGGCGATGATCACCACCAGATCCCCGCGTTTCACCAGCGGTGGCAGCTCGATGCTGTCCGCCCTTAAAGGGGTTTGAGCCCCGATGGCTCTTTTGGTACGCTTGCCCAGCACCGCTTCAAGATCGGTAACGACATTGGAAGATAGATGGGTCAGGTCCAGCGTTTGCAGCATAATATCATCTTCGGTAATCGGCTTATACCTGCCCAGCGGTTTGCGAGTCACCACCACGGGTCCCCATACTTCAACTGTGGCAGTTGTCCACACCTTCTTTTCAAAATGTCCATTAACACTGAAATCTACAGCGATCGAACACGTCCCCATCAGCTTTTGCATGCTCGGTGCCGCCACTTTGTATGCAATGCGACCTTTCGACAAAATCACCCTTTCAGAAACATTTATCTCTTTGATGCGCACCGTTTTGTTTTCCTGGGGGATGTTTTGGGTAATAAAGTCGGCAACGATTTTTTCTATTTTGTGTTTATCGATTTCGACGTGGCTGCGCGAAATTATAATGCGCCGGGGGCCCTCTATGTTAACGCCCGCTAAGTTAATATGATGTTGTTTTAAACGCATCTTAAGATGCCGTTGATCATATTCGCGCGTCTTGCCCGGCAATGGCGTTTTTCCAATTACGATGTCTTTCAGCTGTTGAACCAATTGGGTGTCGCTGCTCTCAATGGATGCAATTTGACCCAATAAAACCTCGTCATTTTCGATTTCAACCTGATCCCTGACCCGAATCGTGGTCATTTCTGCGGCCGTAAGCTCTGCAGCTACTCCCAAAATAGATGCGGTTGCCCAAAAAATGAGCAGTCCAAGGCCAAGCCGTTTCGATTTTTTAAATGTTAAGATAGCGTTATTCATTTTGATCTGTTACCGTTTTAGATTATTTGCCATTTGTAACATGTCATCCGCTGTCTGGACGACTTTACTGTTGGTTTCATAGGCCCTTTGCGCTGTAATCATACTGACCATTTCATCCACGACGCTCACATTGGACATTTCCAAAAACCCCTGGGCGATCGTACCAAAGCCATTTTCTCCGGGGGTGCCGGTGATTTCATCTCCGGATGCTTCGGTGGGGGAATAAAGATTTTTACCCAAGCTTCTTAACCCGGCCGGATTAACGAAACGGGCCAATTGAAGCGTGCCGATCTCGGTCGGAGCGGCATCGCCGGCCTGGATAACGGAGACCGTCCCATCCATTCCCACGGTAATGGATATCGTGTCGGATGGAACTGTCATTTCCGGCACCAGGGGGAAACCGTCCGGATTGACAATGCGGCCGTCGGCATCCAGCTTGAATTCTCCGGAACGACTGTAGGACGTATCTCCATTCGGTATTTCTATTTGGAAAAATCCATCGCCTTCGATGGCCCAGTCGAGTTCATTTGTGGTATTCTGAAAATCTCCCTGGATAAAAATCTTTTGAACCGCAGCAGGGCGCGTGCCATGCCCCAATTGAATTCCGGCAGGCACAATCGTATCTTGCGATGAAGCTGCCCCGGCCGGTCGCATGGTTTCGTATAATAAATCCTGAAACTCAGCCCGACTTTTTTTAAAACCGGATGTAGTCACATTTGCGAGATTGTTTGAAATCACATCAATGTTGAGCTCTTGTGCTTGCATGCCGGTGGCTGACGTCCACAAACTGCGTATCATTTTGCCTCCTGTAATTTGACAGTTATGAGTTAATAGTTAATTTTTATTCGTTGTATTACATCAACTTCAAATGCAACTTTTTCGCGATCAAATAACAAATAACGAATAACCAATAACTTTCCACTAGGCTGAACCCACATCGTTAATCAGCTTGGCGTTCATCTCATCGATAGATCGCATCGTCTTCTGATAGGATTCATATCCACGTAACACCTCGATCATCTCGGTCATCATTCTGACAACATCGACATTTGAAACTTCGAGAAATCCCTGACTGACCTTAAAATCTTCATCCATTTCCTCGAGTGTTCTCGGGTTTACAGCGCGATAAAAATTATGACCTGCTTTTTCGAGGCCGGAAGAGTTTGTAAAATCAACAATGCGAAGGCGACCGACTTGAGATCCATCGACCGTTACAAAACCGTCTTCGGACACCGTAAATTCGCGCTTCTCGTCAGACGGTTTCAAAAGTTTTATTTGAATCTCTCCGCCCTGCCCCATTACCGGCCAGCCCTGGTGGGTAACCAGCACCTCGTCTGAATTAACCGCGAAGTCTCCCCTGCGCGTATAGCGGACACCATCAGGTGTCTGAACACAGAAAAAACCCCTGCCGGATAAGGCCAGGTCAAATGGATTGCCCGTTTTTTTCGTTTCGCCTGATGAAAAATCGGTATATGAGCTAAATTGCATCCAGTATTGAGGCGCCTGTGATTGACGCCAACTAACCGGTAAATTTTTATTGTCGACGGCTTCAGCCAGTTCAAAGGCCTTAAAACGACCTCTATCTTTTTTAAAGCCGACTGTATTAACATTGGCCAGATTGTTAGAAAGAATCTGCAAGCGCTTTTCGTATGCCATCGCACCGGTTGCGGCCATGTAAATCGATCCACTCATTGACAAACTCCTTATCTCAAATTGTCCTGTAAAAAATTGAAGGCGCAACCCCTCTTCCGATAAAGACCGACGATTTTCAGAGGGGTACAATCAATCTGCCGGGATAGGAATGCAAGACACATACCAATGATACGCATAATTCGGGATCCGCAAAAAGAGATAAAGGATTGAGGGCAACAAATCCATTAGGGCGGTTTTTTTAACAATATTAACTATTTAAGAAACATATTGGCAGCCGATCGCAACACCAACAATCCTGCAGTGCCTGACACCTAAAAAAACTTAAGTCCGAGAAAAATTCAGCTTGCCAGATGCGGTATTTTTTGCCGATTCTACCTGGAGCTGCCTAGTGTTGCGTCCCAAAAAAATGTTACAAAAGTCGTATTGACTATGGTTTCAGGTTTCAGTGTTCAGGTGCGAGTAAGGGTTCTGGGTTCAGAGATTCAAGGATTTGTTAAATTAGTTTTATTTGTCTTATTGGTTTAATTGGTTGGCTTAAACCGAACCAATTGAACGAATTAAACCAATCAAACCAATATAACGTGTGCTGAAACCTAAAATAAAACCGTGTTTTGTAAATTACTTGCGGGACGCAACACTAGAAAGGATTCATCGAGGCGGGTTCATGCAGGCGGGTTGATTTTAATTTTAGCCGATTCGGCACTCAGACGTTTAAGTTTTAAAACCAGCTCGACTTCACCTTTGGGGACATTTAAGTCTTCCGAAATATCCGCTAAACTCATTCCCTGACCGGCCAAGTTTTCGATTTCACTATAGATCGTATCCGCAGCATCCTGATCTGCCGCTTCGGTACGGGGAATCTGGGCGGCGACGCGACCCGGTGCCGGCACCAGCATTTTTGAGGCAATCTGCGTTTCTCTTAACTCGAAATAGGCGTCTAAGGTTTGGCGCTCTTTGTCGATGGTTTCCAATATATGCGTAAAGGCCAAGTCGGATTGTTGCCGGATGGCCTCGATAATAAATTCGGTGTTAAAATTTTGCAGGTTCTCCCCGGTGGGAGCCTTTAGGAACAGTTGTTTGTATTTGATCTTATTTCGAATAAGGCACAACAGAATAAAACCGCCCAGACAGATTTGCGTTATATCCAAAACGATTTCCCACAAGCTGATTGTTTGCAATGCCATTTCCACTCCCTGCCCCGGATCCGCCTCAGCGCAGAACCGAATAATAGTCATTTACCACCAAAGCACGAAAAAACGAAAATACGCCCTCCGTAAGAGCTTAGACCCGGACATCAATGATTTTCTTATCAGAATCATCTTCTGTTTGTGCAGAACCGGTAGAACTCGAGGTATCAATAGAATCCTGGCGCTGGTGCTTTTCGTTTTTACTCAAAATATCGACTTTGTCGGATTCCTTTTTACTTTTTTTCTTTTTTTTGCCTTTTTCATCTTCCGAATCCAAGAATTTTTCAAAAGGCGGCTTTTCTTCTTCGCGCTTTTTGCGGTTGACCTTATTGACTCTCCCGGTAGCTGATACCGCGGGTACTCTTTCGGGGAAATTGATATCTTCAACCATGATTCTATCCTCTGATTTCAGATTTTATCTCACCCTTCCGCCCTCCCACTTCCGAATTTTACCTAAGATTATTCTTCCAGCAACTTTTGTTTTCGCAGCTTCGCCCGTAAATGCAATATGGCCTGAGAATGGATCTGGGATACGCGCGACTCGGTTATTCCGAGGACTTTGCCGGTTTCTTTCATTGTCAACTCTTCCAGATAGTAGAGCGAAATAACCAGGCGTTCCTTTTCCGCCAACTGTTCGATCGCCCGCGCCAAGGCGTCCTTTAATTCCTTTACTTTCGTAAGGCTCAAAGCGTCATCATCATTGTTGACCAAATAACTCAGTAGTTTTTCTTTCTCGTCTTTAGAGGATACGCCCAATTCTTCAAGACTGATAAAGGAGATGCTTGACATCTGTTTGGTGCGATGGACGTGCTCGAGTTCGACCCCTAATTCCTGAGCCACTTCCCTATCATCAGCCTCGCGGCCCAGCTTTTGTTCCAGCCGCGTGAACGCATTTTCTAATTCTCTTATTTTGCGTCGATTGGATCTCGAAAGGAAATCACGCGCACGCAACTCGCTTAACACCGCGCCTTTGATACGGAAAATCGCATAGGTCATAAATTTATTATCCCGGGTCGAATCGTAGCGATCCACCGCCTGGATCAAACCGATAACGCCGACATTCATCAGATCTTCGATATCCACAGTTGAGGGAAGATGAACCGCCAACCGATGAACGATGCGTTTCACATAGGGTAGATACTCGGTTATTAACTGATCGCGATAAACCGGATCTTTTTGCGCTATTTTTTTTGTTCGTGTCCGTGCCAGTGCCATAAAACTTTATTTCTCCAATTATGCAAAATTATTTTTAATCAAATGATGCCAAAAAAAATTGGAATCGCCCTTGGGCACATGTGTCGGCGATGTCGTGGATATTTTGTGGGCCAGATCTGTAAAGCACCTGCTGGCCTTGGTATCCGGATACAGTTCGCTGACAAGTTTCTGTTGTTTGACGCCTTTGATAATATTGGCATCAAATAGAACGCTTCCCAAATAATCGAGGGTCATATCTAAAAATCGCTCCGTCACCATGTTCAGTTGTCGAAATATTTCTCTTCCCTGCTGACGCGTACCGGCCAAGTTAACGATGACCTTACAACATTTTTCGGCGTACTTTAATGAGAGCACTTTCATCAGTGCATACGCATCGGTAATTGAGGTCGGCTCGGGTGAAACCACAACCATAATTTCATGGGCGGTAACGTTAAAGTCCATAACATTTGAAGAAATACCGGCCGCGGTATCGATGAACAAAATATCAACGGCACCAATTAACTGATCCAATTCGCTGAGAATTTGAACCTTCTGGTTTTGCGTCAACTGGGTCAATTCCTGGATGCCGGAGGACGCCGGGAGGATGAGCATCTTGCCGGGTCCTTCAACAATAATATCGTCTACCGACTTCTCTCCCAGGATCACATGGGATAAGTTGAATTTCGGAGCAAGCCCCAGCAAAACATCCAGATTGCCCAACCCTAAGTCCGCATCCAGAATAAGAACTTTTTTCCCAAGCTGTGCAAACGCATAGCCAAGATTGGCCACAATGTTGGTTTTGCCGACACCGCCCTTGCCGCTGGTTACGGAAATAACACGCGTATTTGGCGTGCGCCTTTTTGGCGACTTATCCGGCCCATCCGTTTTACGATTGGCGGCCCGGTCGGCTAAGCGGATGACTTTATTTGAAGAAAATTTCGATGTCATTAAAATTTCAGCTCCTCGCTCAAACAACCCTTACGAATAGTTAGAGATTCGCATCTTATCATTTCCGGGAGTGTCGACCTGAAACACATCGCTCGAGGCCGGCCGGCAATCTCTGCAGGGCACAAAATGCTGTGATTTTGCTTCCTGAACACTTGAAAAGGTGATCATGTTTTTGGGTTTTATTTTATGCGTCCATTTGCAATCCGGATAGTGAAACACATCTGAATTTTTATTGGCGACATAGTCATCCGCAGCACTGTCGTGGGAAGTGGTCGGGTGTGCATGATTAAGTGTCCCGGAATCGGAAATTCCAAAATGATTCATGAAACTGCCAAATAAACATCTTACAATTTTCTCTATCGATCCGGTTTCGATGGAATCCGGAACTTGTCGCCCGGTCGTCAGAAAAGACAGCGGTAATTGATTGTCAACCAGCAGATTGATCAGATTTCCGAAGGTGGCGCTCTCATCTAGTTTAGTGAAAAACAGGTACTGAATTGGAATTGCGCCCAATCGCCCAATTGTGTTGAAAAGATCGGCTTCTTTGGCCCCCGCACTCAAAAGCAGGTGAATCTCAATCGATGGTATCACTTCCATGTAAGACTTAAGATCCTCAATCTCGCTGTGGTTTTCAGAATTGATCCCGGGCGTATCGACAAGGATAAGGTCATACTGCCGGAATGCATTAACAGCCGCCGTAAAAGCGGAAGGAGTGGCTGCTGTCTTAACGGGAATTCCGATGGCTTTGCCGTAAATTTTAAGTTCCTCTGAGGCGGCAATGCGGTAGGAATCGACGGTGATGAGCGCAACCTTCTTGTTTCCCTCGATGACTTGCCTGGCAGCCAGTTTGGCGAGTGCCGTTGTTTTACCGACACCGGTGGGCCCGATAAAAGCCAGTACCTTAGGCTCGGCTTTTATTCGAGAGGCCGGCCCGAGCATGTCTCTTTTTTGTTCGAGCGCAGCGCTGATCTGGGAAATAATCTTATCCTTTAAATCGATGCGCTTGACTGGTTTTTCTTTTTTGATGACCTCGATAAGGTCATTGGCAATGTCCCGTTTGACCCCTTGCGACAAAAGATGCTGAAAAATGCCGCCTAACGTGTCATCATTTCGGCCGCTATGACGATTGCCGTAACTCGGGAGTGGCCGTCGCCGGGCAGGTGATTTTATCCTGTTCTGAGCAGAATTTGTAAGAATCTTTTTGGGGAGTCCGCCGGGCCGGCCGTTGGAACCATCAGCCGGTAGAGCGCCTGAATATGGAACCGAATTTGATGAAGCCGGTGAATGGTATGTATCGGTTGCCGCGGTTACCTCGACCCCGGCCGTTTTTGCCGAGCCTAAAAATCGATTCTCTACCTTCAGGCTTCGCGCGGACAAAATCACTGCTTGAGGACCAAGCTCATGTTTGATCAATCGTAAGGCCGTCGTCATATCTCTGGCTTCAAAGCGTTTAATCTGCATGGGTAAGCTCCAGCATATCTATAGATTGTATTTCAATGTTGCTAAGTATTTCGTCATATGACAGAACCGTAATATGCGGCAAAAAGCGATCTGCCAGCATTTTAAAATGGTGCCGTACTTGGGCGGAACACATCACAACCGGCGGGTGGTCTGTAGAAGACATTTTCTCCAGACTGCGGGCCAGATTGTTCATTATCTGTTGCGCAACCGGAGGGTCCAGCGACAAAAAGCCCCCCTGATCGGTTTGCTGCAATGCCCCGGAAATGGCTGATTCGATGCTGTGCCCCAGGGTGATGGCCACAATTTTGCCTTCAGCGCTCAGATGCATCCTGGTTATGGTACGTGCCAACACCTGTCGCACGCGTTCGGTCAATATATCCAGATCTTTGATTACGGGGGCCCAATCGGCCAGCGCTTCTAAAATCGCCAACAGATCTCGAATGGGAACCTGTTCCCGCAGTAGGTTTTGCAGTACTCTAACCACTCCTCCTAAGGGTAATAAATTGGGGATCAATTCTTCGACGACTTTAGGATGGGTATCCTTTATGGTATCCAATAATTGCTGGACATCCTGCCGGCCTAACAATTCGTGGCAATGTTTTTTAACGATTTCAGACAGATGCGTCGTCATTACGGTTGCCAGATCCACTACCGTAAACCCTTTTGCCAGTGCATTTTCTTTGGTATCTTCCTTTATCCACAGTGCCGGCAATCCATAGGTAGGCTCCTGGGTCGGAATGCCGTCTATTTTATCTTCGGCGGTGCCTGGATTCATCGCCAGATAGTAATTGGTCATCAGCTCCCCTTTAGCGACTTCATTACCCTTAAGCAAGATGGTGTATTCACCGGGCTTCAGCTGCATATTATCCTGGATATGAACCGGCGCAACGATGATGCCGACCTCGCGCGCGATCTGTCTGCGAAGCGATTTAATTCGATCCAACAACTGCCCGTCCTGCTCGATGTCCACCAAAGGGATAAGCCCGCACCCGACCTCGATTGCCAGCGTATCTAAGGGCGGCAGGGCCTCAAACTGGTCTGCAGGAATGACTTGTTCTTCCTGCATTTTTTGCTCTTCTTCCGCCCGGGCCTTTTCTTTGATGGATTGAAAAACAACGTAGGCCAATCCAGCGGTCAGACACGCCAGGACCATAAAAGGTATCGTCGGAAGCCCGGGTACCAGACCAAATCCAAAAAGAACCACAGAGGCAACAGCAATGGCCTTGGGTTGGACCAAAATTTGAGCTGTGATTTCTTCTCCCAGACTTGATTCCGCACCTGCCCGGGTCACAATCACCCCGGCTGCGGTGGACACTATTAGGGCAGGCACCTGGGTGACCAGGCCGTCCCCGATGGTCAGCAAAGTATAATTTTGAGCGGCATGCGCAAAACTCATGTTGTTTTGGAAAACACCGATGGCAAGCCCCCCGATAATGTTAATTAAAGTGATGACGATTCCGGCGATGGCATCGCCCCGCACAAATTTATTGGCACCATCCATCGCCCCGTAATACTCAGCCTCCTGGGAGATAACTTCGCGCCGGTGGCGGGCTTCCTGCTCATTAATCATACCCGCATTGAGGTCCGCATCGATGGCCATTTGTTTGCCGGGCATGGCATCCAAGGTGAATCGTGCCGCCACTTCAGCAATTCGTCCGGCCCCTTTGGTAATCACCATAAAATTAATGGCCACCAGGATTAGAAACACGATAATTCCCACCAGATAATTGCCACCCACCACAAAACCGCCGAAAGCCATTATGACCTTGCCCGCGGCCATTGTGCCTTCACTGCCATGCAGCAAGATGATGCGGGTGGAGGCGACATTCAGCGACAATCTAAACAACGTGCCCAATAGCAAAATTGAAGGAAACGCAGATAATTCCAGGGGCCGCTGTACATACATACTGGCCAAAAGAATGATCAATGACAATGTGATGTTGAATGATAGAAGTAAATCGAGCAGAAAAGTCGGTAGAGGCATTACCATAAAGACCAGAATGCCCACCACTGCCAGGGCCATGATGACATCGCTGTTTTTAGCGATATATGGAAGTTGTCCTGTAATTTGGGTCTGATGCGCCAATGCTTTTTCCTTGTTAAGCGGTCTGATACATTCCTCTGAGTCGATAGACATACGCCAAAATTTCGGCGACCGCCCGATAGAGCTCTACCGGAATAAATTCGCCGATCTCCACCATTTTAAACAACGTCTGGGCCAGCGGTTTGTCTTCGACAATCGGCACCTGATGCTCACCCGCAATCGCTTTGATACGTTCGGCAATATGACCGGCACCCTTGGCAATTACAGTCGGCGCCGCCATCTCACTGGCCTCAAATTTCAGCGCTACGGCCAGATGGACGGGGTTGGTGATGACAACATCCGCCTCGGGAACGGCCTCCATCATCCGGTGTGCCGCCATTGCAAGTTGTGCTTTTCGAATTCTGCTTTTGACCTTCGGATCTCCTTCGACTTGCTTGTGTTCATCTTTTACTTCCTGTTTGGTCATCTTAATGCTTTGTTCAAATTGCCAGCGCTGATAGATGTAATCCAAAACCGCCAGAATGATCAGTGCCAGACAAACAAAAAAAAGAATTTTAAATGCCACCTGAGCGATAAAAAGGAGAATTTCGCCGACCCCCTGCTGCATCAGGGGGGGGAATGCCCGCATTTCCGCTTTGATAAGTCCATAAGAAATACCGCCGATAATAAAGAGCTTCATAATGGACTTGGCAAGTTCCACCAGCGATTTTAAAGAAACAAACTTTTTCAACCCGGAAATCGGATTGATCTTTGCCAGTTTGGGCCTCAAGGGTTCGCTATGCATCTCAAACCCCACTTGACCGACGTTCCCGGCTATACCGGCAATCAGGATGGGCACAAAAAAGGGTATCAAAATCGAAAATAGCTTCTTGAAAATATCCACGGAAAAGGTACTGACATCGGATACGGTGTTGAGCCGCAAAGTGTCAAGTTCTTGATAAACGCCCCCGATAAACTCAGAGATGTTCCAGAACATCCACGATCCGGCAAAATAAAAAAACCCCAAGGCGGTCATTAATATCAAAACGGACGGAATCTCTCTGCTTTGGCCAACCTGCCCTTTTTTTCTTGACTGCTGCCTTCGTTTCGGGGTTGCTTTTTCGGTTCGTTCCTGCCCACTGCTTTCCGGCATGTGCTACCTCAAATCCCGGCTATGAAGCTGCTTTTAGAAGCAGCATGATCGTATCGCCCAGCTTGCTGAACATTATTTTCAGAAATGACGAAAAATAGGGTAGACAAAAACCAATAAATAATAGACCCACTGCAATTTTTAAGGGCATCGCCACAAAAAATACGTTCATCTGCGGTATCGTGCGCGCGATCAGCCCAAATGCAATGCTGGTAAGTAACAATACGGCGATGATCGGTGCACCCAATTTAATGGCAATGACAAACATATTCCCCGCAATGCCGATGAGCTGCTCGATCAGCGAACCGCTGATTCTAAAACCAAAGGGCGGCACCAGCTGATAGCTATCAGCCAGCGCCCGTATAAACTTATGGTGGGCATTTATGGTGATAAAAATTAATAAAGCAAACAACTCATTGAATTGGCCTAAAAGCGGCACCTGCAGATTCGTGGATGGATCCATCACCCTGGCAATCGCCAGACCCATCTGATAGCCGGCCAATTGCCCGGCCAGTTGCAGCCCGGCAAAAATGAAATTCACCGCCAGGCCAATGCTGAGTCCCAGCAAGATTTCCCCAAAGATCCCGATGGCAAGGGGCGTGAAACCGATAATCGCCGGGAAATCCTCCAAATTTAAGATTGGAAACAAAGCCATGCTGGTTGCCAGCGCCAATCCAGCCTTAATTAAAACCGGTATGCTTTTGCTCTTGAAAATCGGCATGGTCATCAAAATCGAACCGACACGGAAAAAAATGAGAAAAAACATCTGCAACTGCGGCAATGGAATCGAAACCGATATCATTCTTAAGCACCGATCCTACGAAGTTCGGCTTTCAGCCGATATTAACGAATATAAATAACAATGTTGGTAAACAGATTTTCGGTAAAGGTCACCATCGTCTCTACCATCCACGGCAAAAAGAATAACAGGGCACAGGCGACCGCCAGCATCTTGGGAATAAAGGTCATCGTCATCTCATTGATGGATGTAACCGACTGAAATATGCTCACAGCCAATCCAACCAGTAAAGCCGCCAGCAGCATCGGGGCTGCCAGCGAGATCGCTGTTTTGATGGCTTCAAAAAAAAATCCGGTCAAAAATTCAGGCGTCATACAAAACTCCTGACCAGTGAACCCACCAGTAAATTCCACCCGTCGGCCAGAACAAATAACATCAACTTAAACGGCAAAGATATCATGATCGGCGGCAGCATCATCATGCCCATTGAAAGCAAAACACTGGCCACCACCATGTCAATTATCAGAAAGGGCACATAGAGCAACAAACCGATCTGAAAGGCGGTTTTGACTTCACTGATAATAAAAGAGGGAATTAGAACTGAGATCGGAATATCATCGACATCTTTGGGCCGCTCGATCTTGGCAATCTCGACAAATAGGGTCAGATCCTTTTCGCGGGTCTGCTTAAACATAAATTTCCGTAAAGGTTCAGCCGCATTTTGAAACGCCTGCTGCTGACCGATTTGGTCGTCTAAAAAGGGCTGCAATGCATTTTGGTTTATATTCTGCCATACCGGCGTCATGATAAAAAATGTTAGAAATAATGCGAGTCCGATGAGCACTTGATTCGGTGGCGCCTGCATGGTTCCCAATGCCCTGCGAAGCAACGAAAGCACAATAACGATCCGCGTAAATGAGGTCAGCATGATCAAAATGGCCGGAGCCAGGGAGAGAATCGTCATCAACAGAAAGATCTGCAGTACGACCGCCGTTTTCCCGGAATCTTTGGCTTCGTCCATGCCGATGGTGATAAAGGGGGCAGAGGATTCCGGCGCTGCCGCTGCGCTGCTCTGGGGTGCCAACAGGACTGCACCCAGACCGATTCCGAAAATCGCGACCAGAAGCAAAACAGCATGCGCACACGCGATGCGTTTGTCTTTACGATAAGCGCCGCACCTGCGGTATTTTGAATTTGATTTGGTTTCAGATCGGCCGTGCATATGCAGTTGCCTCAACATTGTTCTCCGTGCTTGGACGCCAGGAATCGACTCTTGATTTTATTTAAGTGATCGGCAAAAGATGGCGCGCTGAGCCCGGTTTCTTCTTTTTGGATTTGGTCAAGGATGTCCTTGTCCTCAATTTGGGTCAGCAGGCGAATCGAATCACCCGAAATTCCAATGACCAGAAGGGCGCCGGGGACTTGTACCAGAGAGATGCTTTTCTTGACACCCATATACTGATTGGCCATCACGCGAATCATTTTATCATGGGTACGGCCAGCGTCTTTGCGCATAAGCCGTTTGGTTAAGAAAAAGAAGAATCCCAATCCGCCCAGGACAAGAGCCAGGGCGGCCAGCATTTTAAAAGCCGTGGAAAGCATGTCCGGCGTTGCATTCATTTCAACCTCTCAATACGTTCGATCGGGCTGATAATTTCGGTCAGGCGGACGCCATATTTTTCGTTGACCACGACGACTTCACCTCTGGCCACCAGCTTCTGATTTGCCAGTATTTCTAGAGTTTCCCCGGCCAGTTTGGAAAGCTCGACCACCGAGCCCTGTCCCAGCTTAAGCAGCTCATTGATCAGCATTTTGGTTCGGCCCAGTTCAACTGAAATTTCCAAAGGGATATCCAGAAGGAAATCCATATTTGCATAGGACCTGGTACCGGCTTCAGCACTGCGTTTTAATCTACCCGGGTCCTTTAGTTCTCTATCCGCCAGCTGGTTATCTTCTTCGGCCCCAACCTCAGATGCTTTGACATCTTGTTTTTGTTTTTCTTTATCAGAAGCAGCCATCGTTAATTTTTGCCTCCATTCGTATTTAACAATTTCACAATTTCAACGGCACGGTTCCCTTTAATTATTCCCGGGTACCCCTGGTATTTGGGGACCTGGTCTACCCGGATGGAAATGAGGTCATCCGGTCCGGCTTTCAGCTTGATGACATCTTCGACTTGAAGATTTAATAAGTCCCGAACGGATTGGGTGGTTTTTCCCAATTCAGCAATTACAGTAACATGCGTATCTTTCAATAATTCCTTCAGCTGCGGAGTCCAGGTATTTTCCATACCTTTTTCCCGCAAATATTTTGGTGACAGTTCTTCTTTAATCGGTTCCATCATCAGGTAAGGAATCGCGATATGAAAATTGCCGGAGAATTCCGAACCCTTTAAGCCAAAAACAATAATCAACATAATATCATTTGGCGGAACCAACTGGACAAATTCCGGCTTTGTCTCCGTCTTTTTCAGAGCCATATTTACGCTGTAGACACTTGACCAGGCTTTTTGGAATTTAGCTAAAATGTCGCCGGCAAACTTTTTGATCATCCGTAATTCAATCTGGGTAAATTCGCGCACGCGGGTGGTGGGTTTTCCATCACCGCCAAACATGGAATCGATCAGAGAAAAAACCAGACCGGGTTCGATGCACAACAGGGCGGTACCGATCAGAGGCTCCATACTGAACAAAGTGAAGCTCGTCGGGCTTGAAAAGGCGCTGATGAATTCCTTGTATTTAACCATTTCGGCAGAAACAAACTCAATGGCAACGGATGCCTGCAATGAAGATGACAGGGTATCCTGCATCAACCGGGCGAACTTATCATAAACTTCTTCCAGCGCAGAAAATTGATCCCGCAAGATTATATTTTGCGACATCAGATTGTAGGGTGCCGCTTCGACATCTTTCTTAGCTTCTTGATCGAGATCAACATCGCCTCTTTCCATGGCGGAAAGCAGCGCATCAATTTCTTCTTGTGTGAGTATTTGATTGGACATAGGACAATAATTTATTGAACGACAAATTCCGAAAAAAAGATATTGGTAATCACGTTTTCCGGGAACAGGCCGTTGAGTTTGCCAATAATTTCATCTCGCAATGCCGTCTTGCCTTCCATGCTGGCGATGTCAGCAAAGCGCTTGGAGGGCAGCAGCATCAAAATACGGTCTCTTACCTGGGGCAGCCGCTGGTTGAGTTTTTCAGCATCGGTCGGTGCCGCCAGCTCAAGATCCATGGTCACTCTTAAATAACGGCTGCGTTCCTGGTCAGCGAGATTGACAATAAAGGTGTCCAGGGGAAAAAGGGTTCCCAGTGCCGTGGTCTGAACCTGTTGGTCCTGAACGGTGGCATTGGCCTGGGAATTTAAAGCCGATAGCTTATTCCACATCATGAAAAAGCCGCCTGCCAGGCCTAACGTTACGACTAATAAAACAGCAACAACTAGAAATATTAATTTATTTGACATTTTCCTCTTTGTCCTCCGTTATTAAAAGGATTTCAACCCGCCTGTTTTTGGCCCGGTTGGACGCCGTGTCATTGGCGACAACCGGTCGCGATTCACCATATCCCACCGCTGAAAGCCGGTGCGGATCGATGTTGCCGACCTCGGCAAAATATTTGACCACCTTCACGGCCCGCGCCACCGACAATTCCCAGTTTGAGGGAAATCGTGCGGTCTGGATGGGAATATTGTCTGTATGACCTTCAACCCGCACCGGTTTGGGCACTTTTTTGAGCGCTTTGGCGATCTGATCCAACATCGTAAAGCCGGCCGGGTTGATGTCCGCTTTGCCAAAATTAAAAAGTATCTGGTCTTCAAAAGAAAGCCGAATTCCCTGCTGGGTTTGGGTGACCTGAATTTCAAAATCGGCTTCTAAAGATTTGATGAGTTTATCGCTTAAAAGCCCGGTTAGACGCTCGTCTGGAGAACCCTTGACGCCTTCGGGCTGGGTCTTGTTATGGGACATGTCCTCAACCGGCTGGGTCGTTTTGACACTGATATCGACCATTTGGCCCGCTTCTAAAATTCCCAGTCCGCTTTGCAATGCATACTGAAATTCCTGCATTTGTCTGGCATCGATGCTGCTCATCGTAAATAGCAGAACAAAAAAAACCATCAGCAGCGTCACCAGGTCATTAAAGGTGGTCAGCCAACCGGGAGAATTATTGCCTTCGCCACTGGAATTCTGTCGCTGTCTCCTCACGGGCTTTCCTCGATTGCTGGATTCTCAAGGTCCGGTCGTATGAAGATCACTTCAACTCTCCGATTTTTAGCCCGGTTTTCAGGGCTATCGTTGGCAACCAGGGGCTGAAATTCACCAAATCCTTCCGCCGACAGCCTTAGCGAATCGATGCGGTGGTGCTCAATAAGGTACCTGAGAACATTGACCGCCCGGGCAGTCGATAATTCCCAGTTTGATGGAAACACAGCGGTGTGGATGGGAACATCGTCGGTGTGCCCCTCGATCCGGATAAGATGGGCGGTTTGGGCAACAATCACACCGATCTTTTCAAGCAGCGGGAGCGCCTGCGGCGAAATGGACGCCATCCCCGATTCGAAAATGGTATGTTCGGACAGCCGCATCACCAGGCCTTCCCGGGAAAAGAGCAGTTCGATCTTATCTTTCAGATTGAATCTATCGGAGAGCATTTCGAGATTTTCAAAAATTTTAGCGAGTTCAGACCGGTTTGCGACCATACCCGCTGATTCCGGCAATACAACCGAGCTGGATTCAAAATTCCTCCCGCCGGGAAAAAAACTGACGGCATTCGTGAAGGAGCGCACAAATCGCATGATCTTGGCCTCCTCCATGGTGGAAAAGGAACACAGCATGATAAAAAAACACAGCATAATGAGAACAAATCCGGAGTAGACAATTTCCCATCCGGCGCCGGATTCGCTATCATCGTTTTTGAGCCCGGATCTTTGATTTTTTCTCTTCATCTTTTAGGCTTTCGCCGGTTCGGCGCTGGCGGTTAGGCGGGCGTTGGGCGCAATAAAAGCCTTTAATTTCTGTTCGACCACGCGATGATTGTCGCCGGACTGAATCGCAATTACCCCTTCGAGAATCATCTGTTTGACCAGAACTTCCTGTTTGCTGCGTGTTTTCAGTTTGCCGGCAACCGGTAAAAACAGGAGATTCGCCAGCAAAGTCCCGTAAAAAGTGGTCAACAGGGCTACTGCCATGGGCGCACCGATCTGGCTGGGGTCTTCCATCTGCATGAGCATCTGCACCAGCCCGATAATGGTCCCCAGCATTCCGACCGCCGGCGCAAAGGTTCCCATGGTGGTGAATATTTCGGAACCCAGCCGGTGTCGCTCTTGGAGGTACTGAATCTCTATGGACATCACATCTTCAATGGACGAAGACTCCATGCCGTCGATGGCCATCTGGATGCCGCGGGCCAGAAAAGGGTCCTTGATATCCTTGAGCTGGGATTCAAACGACAGGATGCCCTCCTGCCGGGCCTTTTTGGCAAAACCCGACATCAGCGGAATGTATTCGCCGGCTATCTGGGAACGGTGTAAAAAAACGTTTTTGGCTACTTTGAACACGCCAAGCACTTCTGAGAGAGGGTAGGATAAAAGGGTCGCGCCCATGGTTCCGCCCATAACGATCATTATCGAGGGATAATTGATAAACCAGGTCCCATCACCACCCATTAAAATTGAAATGATGACCAAACCGAATGCAACCGCAATTCCAATTAATGTCGTAATATCCACTGGCCAACTCCTATACCGTTTTGATAGATAAACAAAGAAATCATCATTATCCCCGTCCCGCATCCGGCGAATGCAGGCCCGGCCCTATCTTTCAAACCTGGAAAGGATCCTGTCATCACCTGATCCGGTACGGGATCCCAAATCTGCCGGAAATCCGCAGGATTCCCATTATTTTCAATAATTTTAGCAAGTATTGTGCCACACGCCGTAATTGGGATGCTGAAATTCAGTAATCCCGCTAGAACGGGTAATCATCTGAAGTCAATGATAAAAACATTAATACTGAGCGTCTCGTTTGGGGGGATAAGCCGGCGGATACCGGTTGGCATTAAGAAATAAGCGCCAATAGCGGAGAAGACCCGGATTTAACGTCAATTTTCACTGTTTTTTGTCAACAGATTGACGATGATTAAAGACAGGCAGGGCAAAATGAGGATAGGCGCACGCGCCGCCCGGGGAGCTTGGGCCGCTCCCCGAAATGCCGGCCGTCTGAATTTTTACGGCAACGAGATTGAAAGATGGCGAGATTGACGATTCACCGCTCGCTCGGCGCTGTTTAGCAGCCGGAGCCGATCTCCAGTCTCCAATCTCCTATGGAATATCCGGGGACGGACCGTCCGCGTTTACCATTTTTGAATTGATCGTGCGCTGATAGTCGACGATTCTCTGCGACACCTCTTCGAGCAGTTCTTTGACCATGATTTTATCGTTGTTGGTAAAGGTAATCACCGTCTCGGGGATCGCCTGCAAAGACTGAATCCGATCCACGTTGACCATCAGCACTGAATCATTGAGTCGTGTTACTTTAATCATCTTTACATCCCTTTGTGTTTGACTGCGGCAGACGCTTGCGATTTGCCTCAGACGGATGAGATTTCAAGATCTCAACTGTGTCCGCCTGAGACCGCCGCAATATCGCCGCTTCGATCAGGGTTAACGTTTAATATTGATCAGTTCGGCCAGGATTTCGTCACTGGTGGTAATGACCCGCGAGTTTGCCTGAAATGCCCGCTGGGTCTTAATCATTTTAACAAATTCCTGGGCCAGATCGACATTGGACATCTCGATGGAACTTGAGCTGATACTGCCCAGTTTGGCCGTCTGGGGAGGCCCGTACATGGGCTGGCCGGAATCCCGCGACTCGGCATACAGGTTTCTGCCCATTTTGGTAATGCCGTAGTAATTGGGAAAATCCGCCAGCGTCACCCGATACAGCGGTGTCAGCTGGCCATTGGAATAGCTGCCGGTCACAACCCCTTCTTCATCAATCGAAACCCCCCGCAGCACGCCTGCGGTATGCCCGTCCTGGGTTTGGAAGGTGGTCATGGAAGGCGCGGCATACTGGGTCAGATCGCCGTTGGTCACCGTCGTGGTATCTTCGAAAAGGTTCCAGGTCAGGCTGAGATCGCTGGCCCCGCTAAGCAGGTTGCTGAGGGTAATGACCGGATCAGCACCGTTGTTCAGCGCACCTGTGGCGCCGTCAAAGGTATAGTTGGCGACACTTATGGCGACATCGGTTGCCGGCGTGGTTACGGTTCCGGCCGGCACGCTGACGCTGACATTCCAATCGTTGGCCGCCTGTTTTTCAAACGTCAGCGACACCGGTATGGCATTGCCCAAAGAATCATAGGCAATGACTGTTGTGGAATAGGTCTCCAGGTTGGCCGCCTCGGCGTCCAGGTTGACATCCACCGTAAATAAGGTGGTGGCCCGTGGCGGGGTGGTGCTTTGCCCCGGTACATTGATGTCGGTGATATTACCCAGAGTCAGGGAGCCGTCCGGCTGGACAGCGGTAACTTCATAGCCCTGCACGAACATGCCGTCCGGATTGACCAGAAACCCGTCACGATCAAAAGTAAAATCGCCGGCCCGGGTGTAAAAATTGGCGTTGGTGTTATCGCGCATAAGGAAAAACCCGGCGCCGTTGATGGCCATGTCGGTGGGGTTAGAGGTGTTTTCAATAGACCCCTGACTCCACAGGGCCGTTGTTCCCCAGTACTGCACCCCGCGGCCGATTTCATTGGAAGTGGCGCCCGCCAACGACTGACTTAAAACGTTGGCGAAAGAAGTGCGGTTGCCTTTAAATGCCGTTGTGTTGACATTGGCAATGTTGTCTCCAATCACGGTTAAGGCTTGAGAATTTACATTGAGTCCGGATACCCCGGCAAACAATGAACCAATCATTTTTAATTCCCTCCATTTGGTTGTTCATTTGAATTTGTTTCTGAATTCGTCGCGACCGTGGCGGCTGGCGCCGTTGCTTCAGAAACTTCGATAACATCGTCGATAGCCACCGTCTGAAGCCCGGTGATGAGGCTGACGGTCTGATTTTTAAAAGACACACCGGTCACAACCGAGCTTATCAATGGTGTCACACTTAAACTCTGGTTTTCGGCGTCGAGGGCCTGCACTTCAAAGCGGTAAAGTCCCGCTGAAGCCGAATTGCCGTTATTATCCGTGCCGTCCCAGGCGGCGGATTGTCTGCCAGAATTCAGCGGCCCGGTCTCAAACGACTTCACGAAACCGCCGCTGGCATCATAAACGCTAATCACCGCCAGCGCGGCGTTGGCCCCTAACTCAAAATGACATTCCACCGGCCGACCGCTTTCGAGTTGCACGCTATTGCCCTTGGCGGTTATTTCCTTGCCGATGTACGATACCGCCTGGGAGTCGATCAGTGACGCTTGAAACTGCTCCATGTTCTGAAGGCTGTCATTGATATTGCTAAGCTGCTCCAGTGAACTGAACTGCGCCAATTGGGCGGTAAATTCCGTTCCGTCAGTGGGATTCAATGGATCCTGGTGCTGAAGCTGGGCAATCAACATGTTCAAAAAATCATCTTTGCCCATAATTTTCACCGGCGCGCTCGACTGGGCATCGCCGCTGTTCGCGTTTGAATCTAAGGGGGTAATTGTTGTCATTTTAACCTCACGGCATGTTTTCCAGGTTCATATGCAACGGTCGCAGCGTCTTCTGCGGTTACGGTTATGCGAAATAATCGATGGCGGTTTCCGCAATTCCATCGCCGCGGCCAATGTGTAAGTCGGTCTGCTCCTCAGCGGCCGCATTATCGGAAAGACGGCTGTTTTTCAAAGCGCGCGCGCGAAGCACTTCCGCCGCTTTTTGGTTTTTATCATCATCCGCCCGGGAGTCGTTCGCAACGGAGACCTCCAGTTCATCGACTTTCAGACCTTGTGCTTGTAATTCGGCCTTTAATTGATTCAAGTTACCTTCAAGCATGTCCTTGACGAAGGGCAGCTCGGCGATAATTCTGACGGCGACCTGTTGACTCTCGGTAATGATTTGCATCCGAATATGCCCCAAAAACTCCGGTTTCAGATCGATCTGAACTTCATGCTGCCCGTTGTTAAACGAAAGCGCGGCTTTTTGAACAATTTGGTTCAGGGTCTGGGACATCAGGCCGTGCCGAGCGGCTTCGGATCGTTGGGCTGCATTTTCAAGCCGGGCCAGATCTTGCGGCATCTGATCCTGTGAAAATAAAAAGCTGCTGTCTTTACTATCCCCAACGATCTGGCTGATTTTATCGCCAAGCGCATGCATCGGCAGAATCTCGCTTTTGAGAACGGCGCTTTTGATGCCGAAGACCTCTTGCGGCGTTTTAGCGGTGACCCCATCAGTGTTTGAATTCGGATTAGCCGGTTGTTCCACAGCGGCTTTAAGGGCTGCCTGGTTCTTTAACGTTTGAGAATTTTCGCTCAGCTGCCGGACTCGTGCTTCCAAAAGGGTTTCAGAATTTGAATCGCCTTTCGCATTTTCGGATATATTGGTTCCTGTCTGCGGAGACAGCATCGTCATTTTAAGAAGAAGATCCTCATTTAAATGGGCCATTTTCAACCCGCCGGAACCACTGGCATCCGGATTTAAACCCCATGCGGCGCCGGTCATTCCCAGTATATTCAGCAGCGGGTTAAGGGGCGCGTTCACATTGGCCACTGATGATCCCGGCTGACCGTTTAAAGTCCCATCCAGGGCAGGCTTGCCAGTCAGATCCCCGCTGTCTTGATGCTGAATGGCCCAGGCGGCAAGCTGCTTAAAGAAAAATCGGTTGAGCACCTCCGGTGAGATATTGGCCTGCAGCTGCTCAAACGGGCCGATGCCCACCCACTCGCCGTGAGCCTTCTGTCCTTGCGATTGCAGCTGTCCGATCAAATCGGTGAGCATGCCCAAACTGGGCCCGCTGGATGAATCAGACGGCGGTTCCGCCGCCAAAGAACCATTAATAAGATGATAAGGCATCAAACCGAAGGCCAGCCACGGGTGAATGCGTCGGGATTCTTTTCCAGATACATGCGCTCCGTTTTCTTCGATGTCATCCTGTGTAAGGGCGCTGGTATTGCTCATTTTTTCCGGTTTTACCGATTCGGTATCCGACCGCCCGGATCTCACCGCCGGTTTCTCTGCAGCGGTCGAATTTGGTTTGCGGTGGTGGTTACGATCGGAAATCCGGTTTAAAGTATCCGAAAAACTCTTGCTTTGATCTGATGATTCACCCAGCCGATTGGATTTAAACGTAGCTGAGCTTTTGCCGGGCCCACGATTTAAGTCGGGAGCAGGTGTCTGAGGCAGAGCGGGCGGCATGAACGCATTCGACGACATAATTTCCTTCCTTGTATTTTCCAATTGAAATGGCTTTCGAAACCGATAACGGTTTTGTCTTGTGCATCAAGTGTGCCAACCTTTAAAAAAGGTAAACGTTGCCTGAAGGATGCCTCTAACCCGACCTATGAAACTTCTTATATATTTGAAATAAATAAGAATAATAAAAATTCGATTCGCGCATAAAAAAAACAGCGATATCCATTTAACCAAGGATTTGCGGTGGGGTGAATCCGTTTTTTTGCGGCAATATTTTCCTGTAATGGCAATCATTACCTTGGCAGTGTATCGACGTTTAATTTACGGGAGAGAGAGAAGTGAATGACCGGGCAGAAGAGCGGACAACGGTTAAAAGTGGTTTCAAAACCCCATCTAAGGCCCAATGGCTGCGTTGCAGGCCTCCGATAAATGCTCACATACCCACGTATGCTGCGCTTTCTCGATCGACCTGCGCCTTGCCCTTGAACCTGATCTGAGGTTTTGAAACCACTTCTAGGGTTCTTGATTAAATTGACGGCTGGCGACTTCGTCCATAAAGCTGCGCTCCTTTTTAAACTGTTCCCGTTCATAGGCTTGCAGGCCCTTTTCTTTCAATCGGTCCAGTGTTTTGCGCTTTTTCAGGGCGGCAATTAAATCCTGGCGCTTTAAATTAAAATCGCGTTCCGCTTCCAGGACGTTCTGTCTTTGGGTGTCCATTTCTTTTGAAAGCTGATCGACAAAATCAACAAACAATTTAATTTCAGATGCCGGACGGCCGTCGGTTTGTTTTTCTTGAAGCTGTTGCACGTATTTTCGTTTTTTTTGCCTCAAGACCCATAATTTATCCTTTTCGGCGGCAAGGCGTATTTTTGAACCGGCGAGTTCTTTCTGGAAAACTTCTTCCTGGTAGCGACGATGATTTAAAAGTGGTTCTAAATTGAAGCGATACATGAGGTTTTATCAATCAACCTATTTATAAAATGTGGTTTTATTTTAAGTGCTTTTTATTTCGTTCAGGGACTTGTTTGATTAGTTTTATTGGTCTTATTGGTTGAATTAGTTGGCTTAAACCGAACCAATTGAACAAATTAAACCAATTTAACAAATTTAACGTTTGCCAACTGGCTGAAATCTGACACCTGAACAGCGAAACCTGGTGAAACCATCGTTATGGTGACTTGAGTAACATCTTTGTGCGACAGGGCAATAGACGGACATTCAGGATTTAAACAGCTGGTCCAGCTGAGAGATACTTGCATTAAAATCGGTTGTCTCGTCGATATCCTGCTTTAAATAGCAGTTGATTTTTTCTATCATCTCAATGGCATAATCAATTTTTGGATTGCTCCCGGCAACATACGCACCAATGTTGATCAGATCCTCCGCTTTGCGATAAATAGCCAGGGTTTCCTTTAACTTATTGGCATACTGGCGATGTTCAGAATCGATGATATCATCCATCACACGGCTGATGCTCTGGAGGACATCGATGGCCGGATAATGATTTTGGGTCGCAAGGTCTCTGGTCAGGTTGATATGGCCATCCAGTATGGAGCGCAGCGCATCGGCAATCGGTTCATTGGTATCATCGCCTTCCACCAATACCGTGTACAATCCGGTAATCGTGCCACGGTTGGCAGAGGTGCCGGCTCTTTCACATAGTTTGGGCAGCAGGGTAAACACCGAAGGGGTATAGCCCTTGGTGGTGGGCGGCTCGCCCAATGCCAGACCGATCTCCCTCTGAGCCATGGCAAACCGGGTGACCGAATCCATCATTAAATTGACGTGCTTGCCCTGATCCCGAAAAAATTCGGCTATGGCGGTAGCGATAAAGGCCCCCCGCATCCGGATCAAGGGCAGATGATCGGAGGTTGCGACCACAATCACCGAACGTTTGAGACCTTCTTCGCCAAGTTCTTTTTCAATAAACTCATTGAGTTCGCGACCTCTCTCGCCGATCAAAGCAATTACGTTTACATCGGCTCTGGTTTTACGGGCAATCATACCCAGCAGCACACTCTTGCCGACCCCGGAACCTGAAAAGATACCGATTCGCTGGCCGCAGCCCACAGTTAACAGGCCGTTTATGGCCCGGATACCTAAATCCAGCGGTTGGGATATGCGCTTGCGTGAAAGGGGATTGATGGGCACGCCATATATAGGATATTCGCTTTCAACAAAAATCGGCCCTTTATTATCGATAGGATTTCCGAGTCCGTCGATAACACGGCCCAAAAGCCCGGGACCCACCGGAATAATCGCGCGTTGCTGCCGGGCCACCACCCGGCATCCGGGTCCGATGCCTCGGATCTCCTCCAGGGGCATCATCAATACTTGATTATCCCGAAACCCCAGAACCTCGGCAGTTATTTTATGGGCCTCTCCCTTGGTATAAATGTCACATACGGTTCCGAGTCTGGATACGGGACCCCGGGCTTCGATGACCAAACCAATAACGTTGGTGACTTTGCCGCTTGCCCGGATGGCGCAAGCCGCATCCAAACAGGTACGATACTTATCCAAGTTGAAACCTGTTTCCATTTTGGGCTATTCGCTCTCCTGCTTTGGCTGGTCAAACTCAATTTGAAAGGACTCTTCGATCGCTTGAAATTGCTTTTCAATGCGGGCGTCAATGTCACCCATATCCGTTTCGATAAGGCATCCCCCGCTTTGAATTGAATCTTCGGCCTCAAAACGAATACTTTCGACATCGTCAAGAAAATGGGAGAGCTGAGATTTGGTATCCTGAATGAATTGCAGATCGGCGGGATTCAATTTGACCTTTATTTTGCCGGGATTCTCCACTCGACTCAGAGCCTCCCGGGCGACACACACGACGGTTTCTTCCGTGGTTTTAACCTCGTGGCAAACGATTTTTTTTGCAATCGACAATGCCAGCCGGGCCACTTCTTTTTCAATCTTTTGATGGAGCTCTCGACGTATATTTTTCAGTTGCTCAAGACCCTGGTTGAAGCTATTGATCAACGGATCAACACGTTTGGTCCCGGCCTCAAACCCCGCTTTTTCTCCTTCGCTAAAGCCCTGTTGAAATGCGCTGCTTTTGATCTCGTCAATCGAGGGGCCTTTTTTTTCTTCAGGCGTTTCCGTTGAAGCCTGTGCCTGCGCGGCATCCGAACAGGTTGAGTTCATGTTTTTAAAATGTATCCGCTGAAATCCACTGTCGCTCGACGGACTGCATTCGGTATCAGGCAGTTCTTCCACCGGAATGTCCGGAAAATAATGCAAGCGGAAACTATCTTGCAGGGTTTGAGATTCCTTTTTTACCCGGTTAGGCAATGATGTCATCTCCTCTACGTCCGGCAACAATTAATTCCCCTTTGGTTTCCATCTTCTGAATGATATCGGTAATATTTTGTTGCGCGTCGGTAACTTCTTTCATCCGAACCGGTCCCATATCATCTATCTCTTCTTTCAGCATCTCACCGGCTCGCTCAGACATATTTTTGAAGATTTTTTCCCTTACCTCCTCCGATGCAGCTTTGAGAGCAATGGCCAGTTCCATGGTCTCAACCTTGCGCAACAGCTTCTGAACGCCTCTGTCATCAACCAACAGGATATCTTCAAAAACAAACATCTGTTGTTTTATTTGAGACGCCATTTCCATGTCGGCCTCTTCCAGCTCATTTAAGATCAACTCGCTTGAAATCTCATCCGTCTGGTTCAATATTTCAGCCAACCGACTAACACCGCCGGTCACATTGGTAACTGAATTCTTCTTATTTTTTAAAATATCTTTTAAAATCTCATTGACCTCGTCAACGATTGCGGTTGTGACTCTATCCAATTTAACGACGCGCATGGCCACCTCTGTTTTGATCTCATCCGGCAGCATGGCGATCACATCACTGGCAACCTCCGTTTTAAGATAAACCAGAATAATGGCAATTGTCTGGGCTTGCTCGTCTTTAATCAGATCGTATATCTCGTCGGAACTCAGGGAATGAATCGTTCCCAGACCGCTGGTTGCGGCATCGGATTCGCCGGACCCGCTATCTTTTCCCTGACTGTTTTCAGCGGGTTTGGATTTATAACGCCGGGCGATATCAATAAATTCCCTGGCGACCTGTTCCACAACATCGGGCGAGATGGTCCGAATTTGAGACAAATGATCATTGACGCGCTCTTTTTCGCTTGCGGAAAGCCGTCTGATCAAAGTTTCGACCTGCGGTCTGCCCAGTGCATGAATCAGAATGGCAGCTTTTACGGGACCCGCTATTCTCTTAGGATCCATCTTATCCTTCTTTTAACCAGTCGCGCATCACACCTACAGAAGCTTCATTATCACTGGAAATCAACTGGGATGCTTGATCTTTAAATGTCAACTGTTTGTGATTTTCGCCATCCTGATTTTCAATCTCACCAACTGTTTTCGGAAGCTGGTACAAAAGTTCGTTTTCACCCGTTGTATGCGCCGTTAGCCATTTTATCAGCGGCTTAACCACAAAGATAAATGATAAAATCAGGAACAGGCTCAAGAAAGCATATTTAAAATAGGGTTTATAATTTTTTAACAGATCCAGCCAGCCTTCAAGCGGGGCACCGTCGGCATCCTTCGCAATTTTAGTCGTTTCAAACGGGATGTTTACGACTTCCACCTTGTCGCCTCTATCGCCAACAAAATTTACGGCACTCTTTACGAGATTTTCGATTTTGACCAGCTCCTCGGAAGATCTGGGAACATACGTCAAGGTCGGTTCACCATCTTGTTGGGGGGTTGAGCGATAGGACCCATCGACCAGTACCGCAACCGAGATGCGTTGCATTGCCCCGATCGGTTCCTGGGTATGGCTGGTCAGCTTTCCAATCTCGTAGTTAACCGTGCGATCCTGTTTTGCAAAAGTGGTATTTTCGTCGTTAACCTGGTTGATATCGGCCGCATTGTTCTCGGGCACATTCGATTGAATCCCGGGAATTCCCTGGGGGATGATATCGGCCTTCTTGGAGGTTTCATTAAACATTTGCTCGCTGCGAACAACCTTGTTTTCAGGAAAGAATCGTTCTTCGGTCTGTTCATAGCGCTTAAAATCCAGGGCACAGGATACCCTTACAATGGCCTTGTTAGCGCCCAAGGCCTTTTCCAGCATCGTCAGCAGCCGGCTTTCCAACGTTCGTTCGACTTTGGCCTGATAATCGAGCTGATCCGAGCTGGGTGTCGCCAGACTGGAATCGTTTTTCTGCCCGGCCAGCAATCGCCCGTTACTGTCAACCACGGTGACATTTTCGGGATTCAGTCGCGATACGCTGGAAGACACGAGATGCACGATCCCTTGAACCTGTTCCTGAGTCAGCCATTGGCCATGGCTCAGTTTTAGCACCACAGAGGCGGAAGCCGATTGTTCGTCTTTAACAAAAAGTGATTTTTCAGGCATCACGATATGCACCCGGCTGCTGTCGACCTCGGCAAATCCACTGATCGTACGTGCCAATTCACCCTGAAGGGCCCGCTGATAGTTAACGTTTTGGGCAAACTCGCTCATGCCGAATTTAGTATTATCAAATACCTCAAAACCGATACTGCCGCCCTGGGGCAGCCCTTCGGATGCCAGGTTTATACGGGTTTCGTAAAGGTGCTCTTGCGGTATGAGAATGGTGCTCCCATTGGAAGAAATTCGATAAGGGATTTTTTGCTCTTTGAGTCGGTTTAAAATGATTCCGGCATCCTGTGAGTCCAGATTGCTATATAACGGATGGAACTCCGGTTGTGTGGCCCAGTTCGTCAAAAAAACGAATCCCAAAATGGAACCGATAACCAAAATGAAAATAGCGATCCGTTTACCGACACTGATGTTTTTCAACAGGTTTTGGAGCTGCGATAATACTTCACGAATGGGCATTCTCTATTTCTCTCTTTCAAACTAAGCCGGCATACGCATCACAGTTTCGTAGGCCGCAATAATTTTATTCCGAATCTGCATCATTAATTGAAATGCAACATCCGCTTTTTCCAGAGAAATCATGGTTTGATGAATATCTTTTTGCTCACCTGCGGCCAAATCGTTTACGGCTTCATCGGCGCTGAGTTTAAGTTGGTTGACATCACTGAGCGAACGCGCCAGCATTTTCCCAAACGACTCGGGACTCTGGATTTCTTTTGGATTGGCGGGTGATACGGTGTTCGTTAGAGATTCCAGTCCGTTTTGAAACGTAATTTGATTCATAATTATTGTCCTATCTCCAGTGCTTTGAGTGCCATGGCTTTGGCCGCTTTTATGGCGCTTACATTGGCTTCATAACTTCGGGTGGCCGAGATCATATTCACCATTTCTTCCATAACGTTTATGTTGGGCAGTGCCACATACCCGTTTTCATCGGCTTCCGGATGCTCGGGATCATATTTTCTAATCGGCGAGCGCGAATCTTCTACAATTCCAATGACGGCGACTTTGCTTAACATTTCTTTCTGCCGGTGGTGCAGCATTTCGCGAAATGACCCCGCCGGTGCTCGGGCAGCGAAGACAGGATCCTTTCTTCGATAAGGTCCTCCGCCTTTGGTACGCGTCGTATTCATGTTAGCTAAATTGGCTGAAATCAAGTTCATGCGTAGCCGTTGTGCCGACAGTCCCGAAGAGCTAACGTGCAGTGCCTCAAAAAAATCCATGCCTACTTACCTCCTCCTTGAATGACATTTTTAAGCCCTTGAAATTTGCGTTTAATAATCTGAGCAGCAGCTCTATATAATATTGTATTTTCAGCCAATTTCCCCATGGTCTTGTCAAGATCAACCGTATTGCCGTCCGCCCTGAAGTTTAATGCCGGCGGATCCGCAGCCTTAAGCTTCACATTCGTTGAGGACTGATTGCGTCCATTAAGGTGATCGGGCTGGGTGCGGACCAGTTCGATGGGATGCGCCGGTCTGCCGTTTTTCTTACGCTCATCTTCCATAACGACTTCAAAAGCCTTGTAATTCGGCGTATCGATATTGGCGATATTGCCTGTCAGCACTTTGTGGCGCAGTGAACCCACATTTAGGGACTTTTCAAGTGCTGAAATGGACCCTTCAAATAGGGATTGGCTTGGCATTTTTCAAATTCCTCTTTTATTATTGGTGCCTTCAAATAAATTCGAGCAAAATCCATACCAATTGGCATCCGTTCTTCCGACTGCGTGATTATGCAAATTTATCCTATAATTTCAATGCCTTTAACAAATTTCCATCAATATCCTTTGATGAAGAGATAGGCAAAAGCTACCTGTTTAGAGATCAAAACCCACCGACTCAGGCTTTCTCGAGTCTGTTTTTAAAAAACGCCGGACAGCTTGACCCTATCCGCCTTGCCGGGCTGCTTTTACCTGGGAACTTTCAAGCTCATCTTTGTATTCCCTCAATTTATTTCGCAGCGTCCGAATGCTGATGCCCAGTAAATCGGCGGCACGGGTTCGATTGTCATCGACTTCTTCGAGCGTTTTGTTGATCAACTGTTTTTCCATCTCCCTGACCGTCACACCGGCTTTCATCGGAAATGCCGGCCGGGATTGATCTTCAGAGGCGACAGAATCCAGAATCAAGTGTTCCGGCATCAACTTAGGCCCGTGCCCGATTAAAACCGCCCGTTCAATTGTATTTTCCAACTCTCTGATATTTCCTTTCCAAGCGCCGCTTTTAAGCCGGGTCATTGCGGTCTCGGATATTTGGGTCATCTTCTGGTTATTCAAGCCGCTGTATTTTGCCAGGAAATGGTCGGCCAGCAAGGGGATATCGCCTTGGCGCTCCCTCAACGGGGGAATCGTAATCGGAACAACGTTGATGCGATAGTAAAGGTCTTCCCGAAATTTGCCTTTGGAAACGGCTTGTTTTAATTCCACATTGCTGATGGCAACCACCCGGGCTAACATGGGAACCGGGCGGCTCCCACCAACCCGGTCAATCTCTCTTTCCTGCAAAACACGCAGTAGTTTAGCCTGCAACGGGGGAGTCATTTCGCTGATTTCATCCAGCACGACCGTACCATGTTTGGCCAACTCAAATTTCCCCATTTTGCGGGTCACCGCCCCGGTAAACGCCCCTTTTTCATGGCCGAAAAGCTCGCTTTCTGCCAGGCTATCGGGCAAGGCCGCACAGTTAATTGCAACATAGGGTTCATCCTTAAATCCGCTGTGTTCATGGATGTAGGCGGCCAATAGCTCTTTGCCGGTCCCGCTTTCACCCTGGATCAGGATGGTGGATCGACTGGAGGCGACTTTCCGGGCCAGTTCTAAAATCTCCAGCAGCTTCGGATCCTGGGTCACCAGAGTCTTGGTGGTGGATTGGATCGTCGCGTCCTGTTTCGAAGACCTGGAGTTTCCGTTAACATCCTGGCTTTCCAGGACCTTTTTTACCGTGGTTTCCAGGGTTTCAAAAGAAAACGGCTTTAAAAGATAATCGGCGGCACCGGCCTGCATGGCCTCAACGGCATTGTGGATGGAACCATAAGCGGTGATCATAATGACCGGAATCTGGGGTGATAATTTTTTCACCGCACCCAGAACCTCTATTCCCGACATTTCAGGCATTTTTATATCGGTTATTACCATGCTAAAGGCGTCTTTTTTTAGTTTGACCAGCGCCTCGGTCCCGCTGGCAGCGCTTTCAACCGAGAATCCCCCTCGATCCAACGCATGCGAAAGCGCAGTTCTCATTTCGGACTCGTCGTCAACAACCAATATTGGCGCAAGACTCATTGCCTGTAACTCCGTCTTCTCTTTATAAATAAATTCAGCTGCTTATAAAATAATTTTGATAACTATGTTTTAGCGCAATGGCAAAGTTACGATACATTCCGTGCCGTCCCCTTCACAACTCGTAATATCAATGCTGCCGTTATGCATTTTGGTGATATTGTGTACGATGGTCAGTCCCAGGCCGGTTCCTTTATTTCTGGTGGTATAAAAAGGGTCGAAGATTTTGGATAGATCCGCTGTGGCTATCCCGCAACCGTTATCGCTCAATCGAATTTCAGCCCAATGCGTATTGTACTGCCGGGTGATTTTACGGGTTGAAATTCGCAGGCGACCGCCTCTGGACAGGGCCTGAATGGCATTTAAAATCAGATTTAAAAAAACCTGTTTCAGCAGTTCCAGATCCCCGCGGATCGGCAGCGGTTGATCAGCCAACTCTGTTTCTACTTCAATGATGTTTTGCGCATCCAATAAATGCCCTGCAAAAAACAAAGAATCCTTCAAGGCTTCATGGACATCGAGCACCTGTCGATCGGGCTGTTGGTCGGGCCGGATAAAAAGCAGCAAATTGGAGACAATATTATTTATACTTTTCACCCCTGAAGAGATATGCTCCGCAAGCTCTTTTAATTCTTCATAATCCTCCAGATCCTTTTCTAACATCGTCGAAAAAAGCTCGATGCTGCCGAGCGGGTTCCGAATCTCATGTGCGATCCTAACGGCCATCTCGCCCATAGCAGCTAAACGCCCTGTACGGTTGGCCTGTTCCTCTAATTTGTTTAAACGCGTAATATCCCTCAGGGATAAAACCGTGCCGATTTTTCCTTCCGGGGTTGCAGCCACCGGTGAAACCGCAAGGCTCAGATGCACCCTATTTTTCCCCTTGCGGTTAAATTGAGTTTTAATTTCGGTGGTTTTTTCGGTTTGCGCCAGGTTTTTGAAAGTCAGTTCTGAATTTTGAAAATAATCCGGTTTAAATACGCCATCAAAGCTCTTTCCCTGGACGCGGTCCGCTTTGAACCCGGTAATCTGCTCGGCAGCCCGATTAAAGGTGACAATTTTACCTTCAACATCGAGCGCAACCACACCCGTTGGGATGCTTTCAATAATGGAATAAAGCTCACTATTTACGGACAATGGGCTTTCAGAACTCCGTTCCAACAAGGCAGGCATGGCTTTTAGTCTTTCGGATGTATCTAACCAACAGTTATTATTGTATTTTTAATATGAGATCATAATAAATTTTTCTTACAGGGATCCCAGCTTGACGGGGATGAATTGAGCAAATATCATGCCACTGACCGCTTAGTAGACCTCAAGGAGCTGACCCAAATGCGATGGGCATTCAATTACCCAGCCGAATACGCCCAGGCCGCAAATGACGCTACAATTGAGTGTGAGCTAACCAACTGTAAATAAAACATTATTAATTAGATGCCCCAAAATATTCGCTGGAAAAAATCCGATAACAAAAACATATCTCCGCCAATGGGATAGATTAAGATTTTATCTAATTTCAGCTACTTCGACCTCAATAACACCCTAAAATCTGTCAATATTTCAGGAATTCGATGTCACTGCTTTGACGCTAAGAATTTAATAAAATTGGAATTCGCAAGAAGGGGGACCGGTATAGGAACTACAGCTTATCAAATGATTATGGTTTCCCACCTTCGCCTTAAAGGCTACGGAGGACAAGCAGGTTTCAGTGTTCAGGTATTAGTCGGTGGCATGGGTTCTGGGTTCAGAAGTTCAGGGTTAGGACAACCTTGAACGCTGAACCTTTGAACGTTGAACCTTTGAACTAGGCATGGCACTGCTGGATGCGGTGACGTTTGATTTTTTCCACCAAAGTGGTTCGGTTCAGCTGAAGGAGCTTGGCGGCCTTATTTTTAACCCATTTGGTCTTTTCCAGCGACTGAAGAATCAGGGCCTTCTCAAACTCGGTGACTGCGCTGTTCAAACAAATTCCATCATCTGAAATTTCAATACCCTGTGAGGTCTTATATCCGTTGGCGCCTTTTAACTCTACCGGCAGATCATGGGCACTTAGCTTTCCGGATCCTTTTAGAACGACCAGCCTTTCGACAATATTGCGGAGCTCCCTCACATTTCCCGGCCAGGAATAACTCAACAATATTTGCATGGCATCCTCGGAGATGCCCTCTAATTCTCTGTTATTTTTACGGTTGGACATATCCATAAAGTAAGCCGCCAGATAGGGTATATCAGATTTCCGCTCCCGTAAGGAAGGAAGCCCAATTGGAATCACGTAAAGCCGATAAAACAGATCTTCGCGAAAGTTCCCGTTTTGTACCTCCGCGGGGAGGTCTCGATGGGTCGCGGCCAGGATTCTAACATCGACTTTAATGGTTTTAGCGCCGCCAACTTGCTCAAACTCGCCCTCTTCCAACACTTTTAAAACTTTGACCTGAAGATCGGGGCTCATGTCTCCGATTTCATCTAAAAATATAGTCCCTCCATGGGCCAGTTCGAATTTTCCCGATTTGGAGACCGTGGCGCCGGTAAATGCGCCGCGCACATGTCCGAACAACTCACTTTCAAGTAAATTCTCAGGAATAGCACCACAATTAATTGAAATAAAAGGCTTATTTTTACGTTTTGATTTTTGATGAATGGCCTTGGCAACCAGACCTTTGCCGGTTCCGGTCTCTCCGGTGATAAGAATGGTACTGTCGCAGTCTGCCACTCTTTCAACCAGATGGAAAACCTCCTGCATTTTATGACTGCGGCCAATAATCGCATGATCCTGATTTTCATCACTTAGATTTGCCAGCGCAAAGGGATTGTTTACAAAAACATCAGGTTCTTTCGGAATGCTTTTGGTGAGGGCTGCGTTCTGCACATTCTGCTCCTTTTCAGTGATTTGACAAATATGACCTGGCGGAGCTTAAGACGCCGTGTGTTAAAGGGGTTATCAATTTTAGGATAGTAAGCTCGTTAAAGGTGTGAACAAGAGCGCAGTACTTTTTAGCAATATCCATGCCGTCATGATTGTGATCTTCAGCGAAAGGTGGGATCCGGGATCAGGGACTCGAACGATCAGACGAGTCATTTCAATATGAAGTAATTTAGAGGATCATGCGCCACTATATTTTGTGGATACGGCCTGCAATCGTTAAAATAAAAGAATCGATAAAAAGTCAGAAACATCGTATCAGGAGGATCGTCAGGCTGGAAATCATGCCGAAAAAATAGGGTATCTTTTTGCAATTTGCAATAACGCCTTGTTCCCTTCTGCTAAATTGAAATAATTTCGAAGGCTTTAAGAATTTTCTACAAAGCATATGGCCTTTGAGGCGAAATAATCTATAGCCGGAACTAGAGAATAAAGTTTAGTAAGATATATAAATTCATATAGTTAAATAATATTTCGCTAATTAACGCATTCGCTGCATCGCTGGATTTGTGAATTTAAACCTGGACAGAAGGAAAACCGAAATTGTCGCAATTTGCAAAATTAAATCGCTTTGCTCACAATTGGAATGATGGAAAGATGGATTACTGGAATGTTGGGTCAGTATTGTATCGCATTGAAAATTATCATGATTCATGGAGAAACAGTGAAAATTAATCCTTAAACCATAATCCAAACACTGAAGTTCCGAGACGTGGCTTGTTGCACCTGAGGCAGGGTTCGGAGGTCAAGGTGTATAGGTGATAAAAAGGCTGATTTCATCAAATTCTTTGTTTATCTCAGCCAGCATCGACTCGATCGCCTGAGGTTTGATCCGCATACTATCCCATGCCATTTTATCAAGTGCGGGCATCTTATTATCGCCGCCGTATCCGATATTGAGCGATCGACAGAGGATATCAGCCAGATGAACAATGGCCGCTTCCAACACGAATTGCCCGGCTTCACTCGGTTGGTGATGATGCAAGATGACACTGATCAGCTTCGGGGGCAGGTTCCAGCGTTCCGCCAGCAGTTTACCCACCAGGGGGTGACTGTATCCCAAAATTTTTTCCTCGGCCGCAATCATCAATATATTATCATCTCTGATCAGCTGATTAATATCTTTGAATGCATCCGGTATAAAAATCATTTCCACAATTTTCCCAATGTCATGCAGCAGGCCGGATACAAACAGCTCTTCAACCTTGTCATAGCGCAGATGATTGCCGATGACTTTGGCTCCCACGGCGCAACCCAGGGAATGATCCCAGAATTGTTCCTGTCTGATCATGCTGATTTTCTGGCGATTCGAGAACAGGTCAAAT
The DNA here is from genome assembly GCA_030145015.1 of Desulfobacterales bacterium. The sequence continues at coordinate 15,091 of JAQYWI010000015.1, read as the reverse complement.
ACCGAAGTGGTTAAAAGCAGGTTGCGAATGGCATCAAAACCCAGCAACACAATGGCACCGGTGATCGTCGAGATTCGCTGGGGAAACCCGTAAAATGACGAATTCACCAGTTTTAGCAGCCTGGCGGCCAGCACCTGATCGTCGGTGATGATCCGGGCCAGGTCACGAGCGGAGGACTTGGGGTCGTTAACGAGCTCCGTAATCTTTAATACCGTTCTTGGAAGCGTCGGCAAATCTTCCACCCGGGATATCATTCGGTCTAAATCAGGTGGGTTCATTTTCCTTTTCCTGGTCAATCAAACTTTTCTGCAGCTGCCGACCGGCGGCTTTCATGATCTCTTGCATGACGGGCTCATCGATGACGTCCGCGAATTTTGCCTTCAATTCCGTTTCGATGGTTTCTTTGGTCTCTATTTCAGCCTCAAAATCGCCCTTACCTTCCCCTTGCGACTTGCCTTTGACGCTAACCCGATCGATTCCCCAGGTTTTCAGCATCCAGATCCGTTTTTTCGTCAGGGAGGTATCATTCTCCAACAACAGTAAATCCTGCTGATTGTACACCGAGCGGGCCAAAATCATGCCCGGCTTTAATTCTTCTATTTTCAGACGAATCACAGTAACCTCAATCTTACTTATTATCAGATGGTTAAGTGCACCTATCAAGAAATACTTGCTAAAGTATCCTGGTTCGGATGGCCATCCTCTGATTTCAATCCAGGAGATGGGTGTTTGTCGTCATCTAATGCCATGGGGTATTCAATAATGGCTGAACATCATCCATTTTCCGTACCCAATATTCCATCTTTTCCATCATTCCATTAATGACCCTACGGCATACACCTTTCCGCCGGCAATTGCAATGTTCTCGAAATCCTGATGCAAATATTCGACCTTCTTATCAAAAAACAATTTTAATTCAACAAATTATGACTTTCAAGTCGTCTATCTTAAATGATTAGCATTCTTTGATCCTATTTTACATGAGTTAAAAAAAATACTTAAGCAAATGTTAAATCCACCGATAATACGAGACAATCGATTCAAGCCACTGCGATTGTCCCGATTAAACTAGAAGTGGTTTCAAAACTTCAGATCAGGTTCAAGGGCAAGGCGCAGACCGATCGAGATCGCGCAGCATACATGGGTATGTGAGCATTTATCGGAGGTCGGCAACGCAGCCATTGGACCTCAGATGGGGTTTTGAAACCACTTCTAACCATGCTTGGACATAAACGAGGTGAAGAAAAAAGCCCTAAAGTTATTTGAAATAATTCCGATAACAACATGGTAGCCAAAAAAAACTTTGGTCTGAAAGGAGGCGGGGTAAGAATTACGAGACCAGAGATGGCCACAACAAGCGCAGAATTTAACGGTATTTTAATAACCCAATTGGCAAGAACGCCAAAATAAAACAACCTAGGAAAGGAAATCTTACCATGGCACTAAACACAGTTAATTTAACAGCCGGTATGCGGGCCAATCTTTTCAGCCTGCAGCAAACTTCTAGAGATTTTGAGATTACCCAGAAACGTTTGGCCACGGGTCTGAAAGTCAACACCGCTCTGGATGATCCCATCAACTTTTTCGCCGCCCAGGAACATAGGCTACGGGCAAGCGACCTGAACGGACGTAAAGACGGCATGTCCGAGGCCATTCAGACCATTAAAGCCGCCAACGTGGGTCTCGAGGGAATCGCTAGCCTGCTGGCTCAGGCCAAATCGCTGGCTCAATCGGCACTGTCCGCCGCGTCAACTGACGACGCGATCTCTTTTGGAAGCGCGTATAATACGGTATTGACCCAGATCAATGAGATGGCCGCAGATTCCGGGTACAAAGGAATCAACTTGCTGCAAAGTGGCGAATTAACCGTTCAATTCGCTCCGACCGCTGGCGATTCCACCTTGAAGCTGACTGGTTTTGGTACAACCTTTGCGGAATTCAGCGTTGCCGGTATGCCAGCCGCCGGTACGGGTTTGTTTGTAATCGGTGGGGAGTTGTCAACAGTCGCTGTTCAGGCTGCCATCGATGGTATTGAAGAGGCAACTGCCACACTGAGAACCGAAGCCAAGGTTATGGCCAACAACCTGTCTCTCATTACGGCACGCGAGGAGTTCACCGCTATGATGATGAACACGCTGAATGACGGTGCTGCCAAGTTGACCGAAGCCGACATGAATGAGGAAGGCGCCAACATGCTGATGCTGCAAACGCGTCAGGCTCTGGGTACGACCTCCTTGAGTCTGGCCGGTCAGGCCGCTCAGGGTGTTCTGAGATTATTCTAAGGGATAACCGGATTTGGAGGGGGAGCAATCCCCCTCCAGACCTGATCTCCTGAACGCTGTCCTTATCCCCGGCCCGATTTTATTATTGCGTTGAAAAATCCATTTATGATGACGTGGATCAGAAGTTATGTTAGCGCGCGAATCTGTGGATAACTGAAAAATGGCACTCAAAATCACCTTAAAACCTAATGAGAAAATGATCGTCGGCGGCGCCGTGGTGACCAACGGCAACGCCAAAAACAGCGACTTGATCATCGAAAACAACGTTCCGGTTCTACGCCAGAAAGATATTCTAAGCGAGCAAGATGCCGTATCGCATTGCAGTCGGATCTATTTCGTCATCCAGCTCATGTACATCGATTCCGAAAATATGACCGATCACCAGCACACCTATTGGAAACTGGTTCATGAATTGCTCGATGCTATCCCCCGGTTAACCGGACACATCGACGAAATTAACGAGCATATTCTGATCGGCAATTATTACCGGGCATTAAAACTCGCCGGCCAATTAATCGACTATGAACAGGAGGTTCTTAAACATGCAGACCCAGGCACACTCGCTGCAAGCATATGAACATGTCAGTAGCGCCACCCGGACCGGCCGCGAGGTCGAAGCCGCCGTACTCACCAAAGCAGCCGTAAAACTCAAAGAATGCCAGGATAACTGGGATGCCCCGGATCGGGAGCACAGATTGGACGAAGCGCTGAAGTACAACCAGCGCATCTGGAGTATTTTTCAAAGCGAACTGTCGCGCGAGGATCACGAGATACCCAAGAAATTGCGCCTCGACATTCTGCGACTGGCTGCCTATATCGACCGTCGTATTTTTGAAACCATGGCGTTTCCGGCCCCCGAAAAACTCAATATCGTCATCGATATTAATAATAATTTGGCTGCCGGTCTAAGAGGATCATCCGCATAACCCCTCATTAAAAATAGCATAATCTATTACAATCATAATGGATTTAACCGCAACCGCACATAAAAAAGGCCTCTTTTTCAGAGGCCGTTTTTAATTCCGGATTTACTTTGTTGATAGCGCTACTTTAAGCGCTAATTTTCAATGACTTCAAATGGATGCGGTGCCTGACCCGCCGTAAATATGCGCCACATTTTTTGATAGGCGGCTTCTAAATGACCGACAAAACCGTGTGTATCAAATAATGGTTCCGTCAATCGATTGAGCGACAATTTAGCTTTGATCTTTTGATGCTCAGCAGGATGGCTGGCCAGCCGGACTGCCAGGCGCGCATACGCATCCAGATTGTGGGTTGTTATTTCAGAAAGCCCGATGGCGTTCAGCAGACTCGCGGAAACACGCGATGCAAAATGACCGCCTTGCATGGTTATCACCGGCACACCGGCCCACAACGAATCACTGGTGGTGGTGTGACCGTTGACAATCCGGGTGTCCAGCGCCAGATCGGCCAGCCGGAGACGCGCCAGATGTTCCGCTTTCGGCAGCTTGTCGGCAAAAACCAGCCGGCGGGGATCGATGCCCCTGGCCCGGGCTTCCTGCTTGAGATTTTTTGTCGTTGTTTCGCCCCCGTTAAACAGCCACAATACACTATGGGGAACCTGATTCAGAATGCGCATCCAGCAATCAAAAATGAGGGGATCAATTTTATAGGGAAGATTGAATGAGCTGAATACAAAGCTGTTGTGCGGCAGCCCCAATTCCTCTTTTTGCCAGATGCGGGAAGCAATTTCCTGTTGCCCATCATTGACCTGATAACTGTGGGGCAAAAAGACGAGCTTTTCGCTGTAAAAAGGTGCATGTTCGATCGGGGTAACAAGCTTGTCGGTGATCAGATAGTCAATGAAATCGGCTCCGGTGGTGCCCGGATAACCCAGGTAGTGGACTTGAACGGGAGCCGGCCGGCAGGCCAAAATGCCCAGCCTGGCATCTTTGGTGTGCCCTTTCAAGTCGACTAAAATGTCGACCTTGTCCGCGTAAATACGTCTGGCCGCATCGATATGAGATAGTTCGCGAATATCACTAAATTGATCGCTTTGCTCGAGAATCTGTTTTCGATAGTCGCTGTGATCGTCCGGGCCATAGGAGTAGCAGTTAATCTCAAATTTTTCCCGGTCATGGAGCCCAAAAACACGCAGCATCAAATGTGCGGTGGCATGATCATGAAAATCGCAGGAAAGATAACCGATGGTAAGCCTGTTGATTTTTTGCCGTCTGTGTTCAAATGAAAACCCCAGTTTTAAGTTCTGCAAGGGTTGAACAATTTTTCGACACCATGCCCTGGCATTGATGAAGTTCTGCGATAAATCAGAATGTCTTGCCATACAAATAAACGGCGGTTCGGCGCAAGATTTCCGATTTTCTGCTGTCTGCCGGTTTAATTCATCCAAACGTTTCGAATATTGCATCAACCGCTGCCAGTCGCAGGTATGCTGGTACTGATGAATCAAATAGCTATAGGCTTCGGCGTAGTTCGGTTTAATCTGAATGGCTTTTTCAAAGCTTGAAATGGCTTCAGCCACTCTGGCTTGCTTTTCAAAACACAGACCCAGGAAATTGTATGCTTCGGCAAAATCAGGTCGCAATTCAATTGCTTTTTGAAAACACCCAACTCCCTCGTCCAAGCGGCCCTGTTCGGTGAAGGCCACGCCCATGTTTTGATAAGCTTCGGTATAATCGGAACGAAATTGCAGTGCCTTTTGGTAACAGGCAATCGCCTCGGCAAAACGGCCTCGATCTTTAAGCGCATTACCCAGATTATTATGGGCCTCATAAAGATTTGGTTTTATTTGAATCGCTTGGCGATAGGATGAAAGTGCCGCGTCTGAGAGACCCTTGTGATTCAGCAAATTGCCTAAATTGTTGTAGACCTTTGCCCATTGGGGTTTGATGCGCAGGCATTGCTTTAAACAGTCAATGGCTTCGTCAAGCCGAGATTGCTGTTCCAGACTGCTGGCCATGTTATAGTATGCGTCGGCAAAGCGCGACTCAAGATTGATTGTCTGCTCGTACCACTTAATGGCTTCATCGAAACATTTCTGATCCCTGAAGGCGTTGCCCATATTGTAGCAGGCTTCCGGATTATCGGGCTTAAGCTGGTGGGCTTGATGATAGGCAGCTAGGGCCTGATCGTATCGGCCCAGACAGTGATAGGCAATCCCCATGTTTATGTAAACTTCAGCCAGATCCGGTTTGCGCGCAATGGCCTCCTGATAGCATCCCACAGCATCTAAATACCGGCCCTGTTGTCTTAAGGCATTGCCTAAATTATTAAGGTAAATCGGATGGTGCGGTTGGATTTGAATTGCCCGATTAATCAATCCAACTGCAGAAGGGTTGTCTCCCTTCTGCATGGCCACGACGCCCAGCAAATGCAGGGCATCTGAATTCAAGGGCTGAAACTGGAGGATCTGGCGGTAGGTTTCTTCGGCTTGATCGAGTCGGCCTTGTTGATGAAGATGCAGGCCTTTTTCTAAGTTCCGGACAGGATTTGTATCCAGCGGGAGGTTTTTGTCATCTATTTGGGATTTCACTTTGGCTTCTTTGCACAAGCACCCAACCGCGTTAGGACATATGCGGACTTATTGAGACAAATTTTAAAAATTGATTGACTCCCGATCCAGCGTCAACGGCACGGGGCGCTCATGAGAATTTTTAGTCGTTTCCCTCATTTGAATGCATTTGTTAAACAGCTCCAGAATCTTTTTATTTGCAATATCATACTCGATTGCGGTTCCCAGTAATAACAGGGCATATTCATTCTGCTGAGCTTTTAGAAGGGTTTCGGCGAGTTCAAAGATAGGATATACCAGGTTGGGTCCCAAGTCCGTACCTTGTAGCTTGCGAATATTCTTAAATCCTTTTCCCTTTTCACCGATACAAAAATAAGCAGCAGATAAAATAAATCGAGCCGGTGGGTAATCGGGCACCCGTTTGACCAGATCCTCAAGAACCTTAATGGTCGCCTGAGCGTTTCCGACATGTAATTCAGCCATGGCGTAATTATATAAGGATTCTTTAATATGGGGCGCCTTAGCCATACCCTTCTTTGCAACCGAAAGGGCCTGCTCGAAATTGGACAGACGGTTGTAAAGGGTTGCCATATTGATATATGCGTCCGCAACCATTAATTCAGCGGGTTCGAGTGAAATCAGCCTTTGCCACAATTCAATCGCCATTTCGTTTTCTTCCAGAGTGGTTGCCTGAATCGCCATTTCGCGTACGGCAAAAATATCATCTCCCATTTCCTCCATTTTTTTCTTTCCGATTTCAAAATAGACTTCCCCCTTACGCTTCAGCCGTCCCTTATCGAGTCGACCGTAATGGTGTACCGGAATGCTGCATTGTTTTGTTTCAAAACCCTTTCTTTTCACCACGGGGTCCACCAACTCGTGGACGGCACCTTCAAACCAAATTTGGTCCTTACCGTAAAACAACCGTGTTTTGATACTCGGAATCCATCCGGCAGCGGCTTCCTCGTTGATATATTTTCCATCGTTCGGAACCCAGCCGATAATATTGGCCAACGCGCTGTAATTTCGGGTAACAATCGAATAGGCGACCGGCGCCTTCGGTCTGTTTTCGACAATCCGGTTAAAATGCTTGTAATCCAACGAAGAAATCACCTCATCCCCGTCCAGGATTAAGACCCAATCGCCGGAAGCCTTTTCGAGCGAAAAATTCCTGGCCTTGGCAAAATCCTTCTGCCACTCAAGGTCATAGACCAGCGCCCCAAAGGCTGTCGCAATGTCCTTAGAGCGATCGGCAGATCCGGTATCAACCACGATCATTTCGTCAATGATGGGCTTTACACTGGCCAGGCACCTGGCCAAATACTTTTCTTCATCTTTGATGATCATACAGCACGAAACCGCTGCTTTTTTCTTTGACGGCTGAATGGTCATGGGTCCCAATTTTTCCCTCACCTTCAAAGCTGCCGCTAGTATGCCATCCTCGATCCCAAATTTAACAATCGCCGTTTCAATTTTGCCCATAGCCTCATCATGCTTGCCTTGTTGCAGAAGAACATCGATGAGCATGTAGTTTATCTTTTGACTGTTCGGGTATATGGCGGCTGCTCCACGAACAACGCCTTCAGCCTTTTTGTGCTCCCCGCGAGCGGCGACTATGGAGTGATAATTGGTGGCAATATCAAGATCGGTTGGGTTGAGGATGAACGCTTTCTCTAACAGCTCCCAGGCTTCCGCCTCTTGGCCTGCCGCCAGCTTCACGGTAGCCAAATTCGAATAGGGCTCACCAGCGCTCGGATCCGACGCAATCGAGTTTTCAAAAAATTGTCCCGCAGCATTCCAATCCTCTTTGCGATACGCCAAAATACCTTTTAAATTTAATGCGCGCGCTGATATCGGATCTATCGCCAGCATCCGATCCGCATACGCTTCTGCCGCCGCGAAATTTTCCAGACCCTCTTCGGCATATCCCAATATCTCGAGCGTTTTCATTGCATGATTTTCAGAAACGATCAACGAAGGGGCTTGCAGCCCGGGCTCATTTAAGTTGCCGGTTTCTTCAGAATCCATTTCTGTTTTTGCATCGGCCGGCATTTCATTAAGCGTGTCGATCGCATCCTGGTAACGCCTCAATGCTATTGAGATTTCTGCTAAAGCCAAATAAAGCCTTGTTTCTTCAGGTATGGCCCCAATGGCGTTGAGTAACGTTTCTACGGCTTGATTTAAATAACCCTTTTGGTGCAGTTTATTGACCGTTTCCAGCAGAGACGTCATTTGAATGCCCTTTAAAAAGCGCTGATCCCCTGCCGTTTTATTCCAATTTTCTTTTAATCGTTTTTGATCTTCGGCGGGCACCTGAACGGCATCTGAAGTTTTGCGACTGCCTTTGTGGCGATCGGCGTGATAAACAAAAACATCGCCGGCAACTAAATTCTGAAAACCCCCTGCAGCCGACCGTTTGCAAAAGTCCACAACAACCGCTTGTTCGGAAACCAATTGCGCATCGAAATCCCCGATCTTGTCAGTTAATTCGTGCCTGAACATCAGGAAAAAAGAAGCGAGTCGTGTTGTGGGTATGCGCCGATATTGATTTTGCGCGTAAAATGCTTTGGCATCAGATTCAAGCAGATTCGGATCCCGATCATCTGAAAAATAAGCCTTTTGAATTCCGGATGTCTCATTGGTCATAGGACCCACGATGCCTATTGCGGATCCCGCCCGAAAGCATTGAAGCATACTGCTTAACCAGCGGTCGGCCACCATCACATCATTGTGCATCAAAACGATATACTCACCCGCTGCCGCTTTCACGGCCTGGTTCAGTCCTTGTGCCCAATTGTGCATCTTATCGCACTTTAGCAGTTGATAATGAGCGTTATCCTGCACTATGTTTTGAGCCCATTTTAATACGCCTTTGGTAGCTCCGCTGTTAATTAGGATAATTTCATGGGACTCTTCGGTATGCGCTGTAATGCTTTCGATGCATTGCTTTACGCGGTTCTGAATCCCTTCCAGACTGATAATAATCGATACGATTGGTTGGTGATCAGCATCCTGGTTTTCAAATTCTTCTGTATTCAAATCCGCCGCTTCAACTTTCGCGCTTGAAACGGTCACGTCGTTTAAGGAATCCGGTCTCGCTGATAATCGCTCGCTTTGCCGGTCAATTAAGGCCTGAAGATTTTTTTTGGCATCTTGATTGTCCGGCTCTAACGTCAGGACCCGTTCGTAAAAATCTTTAGCATCGTCAAACTTTTTGAGCGCCACGCAAATATGACCGCTAATCAACAGTGTCTCTACATCATCGGGATGGCTTGCCAGTATGTCCACATAAATCTGAAGGGCCTCCTCCACCTTTTCCAGTTCGACAAACAAAAAGTCCGCCAGATTTTTCTGCAGCGTCATATTTTCGGGTTGCAGGTTTGCGGCCTGCCGGTAATGGTGCAAGGCTTTTTCTTTATTGCCGGTGTTGTAATACAAAACACCGAGATCATTGTGCCCGACCGCAAACTCCGGATAAGATTCGACCAATTTTTCAAGTTCAACAACGGCCTGCGCCGGAGTTAAGGCATTCAACTTCTCCTGCAGCCTACGGTAGGCGTCTTCGGTCGATTCTGAGTTTAAACTCGCTCCTGGCATTGGTCTTTCCATTTCTTCCATTTGTTTGCGGGCATCCGCATTCCACGGTTCGATCTGCAGAACCTGGTTAAAAAAATCCCTGGCGTCGTCGAATTTCTCCAATGCCTTGCAGATCTGCCCGGTGGCCATGAGGGTTTCAACGTCCTGTGGGTCGGTTGTCAGTATGCTGACATATATTTTAAGCGCATCTTCAATTCGGCCCAGTTCAATGCAATAGAAGTCCGCCAGGTTTTTTTGAAAGTTAATATTATCGGGCGTCAATTCAACGGCGCGTTCATAATGATGCTGCGCCTTTTCTTTATCACCCGTATAATAATAAAGCACGCCCAGATCATTGTGGGCCAGCGTAAAATCCGGGAACCGTTCCAGTAATTTTCCCAATGATGCGATAGCTTTGTGCTGGTCACCGTTGTTCAATAGCGGCTGGATCTCCTGATACATCTCTTCCGCTGAATTATACGCAGATGTCATCAGGGGCATTTTTTCTAGTTTAGTCAGATTGTTTTGGGCATCTTCATTATACGGCTCCAACTCCAACACCCGCCGATAAAATACTTTAGCATCCTCAAACTTATGCAAGGCCACACAAATATGACCCGTAATGAGCAGAATTTCGATATCTTTAGGATTTTTCTCCAGTACTTCAATGTAAATCCGCAAGGCTGCATCGACTTGTCCAATTTCAACAAAATAAAAATCAGCCAAATTTTTCTTAAAGGTTATGTTCTCAGGATCTAGCCTGACTGCTGTTTCATAATTTTTTAATGAATCTTCTTTGTTGCCGACTTGATAATGTAAGACCCCTAAATCATTATAACCAATGGCAAACTCGGGATGATTTGCTAACAGTTTTTCGATTTCAGCGATTGCTTCGTTAGTACTCATTGTTTTGAACTGTTTTTCGATACCCGCATATAAGTCTTCAACTTTCGAAAGATGATCATCAAAATTCATGGTGGAATAGTCCTCCTCTTGTAACGGATAATAATGGACGATAGGGTCAAATAATGTGTGTTTCATTTGCGAAAGACTATAAGGGGAACCATAGGGCAACTCGAACGGTAAACCCCATTTTTCCTTGAATAACTCCCAATTTTTAGTAAGGCTGTTTCGATAGTCTATATTTTCACCAACAAATGTGCGACTGCCAAAATGATGAATGAAACTATCTGAAGCGATGCATGATTTAAACCCTGCGATGGTTGCCCTTAGACTAAAGTCATCGTCTTCAAAATTGCCCAGGCCATATCGATTGTCCATTCCGCCAACCGCTTCTATAACTGCTCTTTTAATCAACATGCAAAACCCGACTACTCTGAGAATCTGCTGTTCCTGTTGAGAATGTTGTGCTGCAAATTGATTTGAAAATTCAGTCAATCCTTTTAGGGTGTTGACGTCGTAGTTAACTTTTTCAACTAACTGTGGACCTGAAACATAGTTCGAGCAAGGCCCCACAATACCAATTTTGGAATCTTTTTCTGCACAGGCAATCATTCTCCCAAGCCAACCGGGTGTCACAACCACATCATTGTTCATCAAAAGGATATAATCACCTTTAGCAATGGCTATCCCCTGGTTGTTGCCGGCCGCAAAGCCTTTGTTTTTCTTGTTTTTGATAATCTTTACCCTAATCGCCTCGTTTCTATCTGCAATTTCAGATTCAAGGTATTGAACGGTACCGTCGGTGGATCCATTATCGACTAAGATCAGCTCAAACGGCTCGGGGGTCTGTTTATAAATACTATCAATGCATTTTTTCGTATATTCAATTTGGTTGCATGTGAGGATAACGATGGAGGTTAACTGCTTTATTGATTTAGTTGAATCGATCCGTTGGCGATTGGCAAATGTTTCAATCTGATAAGGCCGGATGCAGCCTGCCCCGGTTTCAATTTCTGTTCCATTGGTTTCGATCATTAAATCCGGATTGATTTTGCCCAGCCATTTTTGATGCAGACGTTCAATGTTATGCTGAACACGATTGAATCGCTCAGGACCGCTTTGGGATTCATAATGAATAACAACGCTTGTGGGCTGATAGATTAACAGCCATCCTCTTTTTTGAAATTTAAAACATAAGTCGATATCCTCATAGCCATTCCAGTAGCGTTCGTCAAAGCGGTCCACGGCCTCAAATGCAGATCTTCGAACCAGCATGCATGCAGCGGTCAGCGCTTGGTAGGTGGAGATTTGATTGGCTTGCGGATAATTTTCCGCTTGCTGGTAGTAGATATGCTGAGCGAATAAAGGATCGCGTATTTTTTGGTTATTGACAATCGCGACGCCTGCATGCTGGATCTTTTTATCAGGAAACAACATTTTGCTACCGACGGCTGCCACGGATTTATCTTTATCGAGCACTTCAACCAGGGCATTCAGCCATTCGGGTTGAACTTCGGTATCATTGTTCAGAAAAAGCAGATATTTGCCGGATGCCTTTTGTGCCCCTTGATTGCAAGCTTTGGCAAATCCCATATTTTGATTATTGGTAATTAGTTTGATTCTTTCTCCCAAGTCAGACAAATATCTGACGGTTTCATCCGTAGATGCATTGTCAATAATAATAATCTCGAAAAGATCCGACGGCGTGTTTCTAAAAATTGCGTTGAGGCACTTTTTCGTGAACGCTAACTGATTAAAGACCGGGATAATGATGGAGACCTTCGATTCACAAATTTTTTCTTCTTTTCTTTCAATCGGGTCGTTTAATTCAGTAGATATGCCTTTTTGCTTAAAATATTGATCCGCAAACTTTGACTCCGCAAAGAGAGATCGAATCCCTTTGCTGTAGTCATTTAAATTTTTGTAAAACTTGCCCTTTGTAACATTGTTGCGGCGCATTTCATCTTTCCATTTACGATAGTCGGCTTGCTGAATCTCTTCTTGACCATCTGCCGCCGTAAATGTGTGCGGGTCAATGACTGCAGCTTTGCCCCCAGGAAGATGGAATCCTATGTTTTCGTCTTCCATGTAGACGTTTAAAAGCCCTTTACATTTAATACGAAAATCATAGTCTGCATCTTCTTCACCATACAGTCCATATTCCTCACACCAGTAACCCAGCTGCTCTCGGATTCTCTTTGGAATCAGAATACACGCACCTCCGAGATTGCCTTCTGCTTTCACACGACATCTTAACCCACCAATTTCAGTCAGCGGATAACTTTGAACTTCAAAATTGTATGCGATGGCACCAATTTGAGGAATAGCATCGACCATTTGGATCATAGCTGAAAGCCAATCAGTCTTAAAAATCACTATATCATTATCTAATTTTAGATAGTATTCAGCATCGGATTCCATTTTCCAGGCAAGATTCGATGCTTTCGAAACACCGACATTTTCATCCAATAAAAGGATGTTTTTAATGATGCCCTTTTGATGCATCTTTTTCAGATATTCTCGGCTGCCATCTGTGCTGCCATTATCGACAACGGTAATGACATGGGGATATCTGGTATTTTTCAGGACTGACGCGATTGCCTGCTTAGTGAAGTCCAGCCGGTTATAGGTTACCATGGAAATGTTGACATATTTGTTTTTGCCGACCTGGTCTTTATAATAATATCCGGTGGCTGTTTTCCCGGAAGGCGGTGGGAACTTATCTTTATATTTTTCTTTTATCAAACCCGTTTCATTTTTGCTTTTGTCCTCGGCCCTGTTAACGATTCCCTTAGGTTTGTGATAATAAAGCCCAATAAATTTGTTGATATGTTTCATCGAATATTTTGTGGCAAGCCTACACCAGAACTCATAATCCCCGGCGGACTGTAAATTCTCGTCAAAATAGCCAATTTCATCATGTAGGGATTTGCGCCACATCGGGAAAGGACCCATATGACAGCCCGAGAGCATGATATCAGGTGAATATTCCGGCTTTATACTGTATCCGCAGCGGATATGATCGCAGAAATCCTGATTTCCCCTATTGGTTATAAAAAAATCTCCGTATACAAGTGCAATGTCAGAATTGCTGTTTAGTTCGTCTACTAGGATTTCAAACGCATCGGGTTTTAATCGATCATCTGTATTCGCATTAGTAATAAATTTACCATGAGCCTCTTGGATACCGCGGTTCCAGGCTTGATATACAGTTTCACGCTTTTTGGTTCTAATAAATTTTATGTTTTTATGTTTTTGGATATATTTTGCAACGATGGCCCTCTCATTCTCAGGAGAATTACTATCGATTATAATTATCTCTAGCTGGTTGCCAATGGTTTGATCCAAAAGGTCTTGAATCTTGCCCTCAATGAATTTCTTGCTTTTATAAGTTGAAACAATGGCAGAGACCGTATATTTATTTTCATCGAAAACACTTTCTGAGACGCCTGGGGAAGTTTCAGTCATTCCCGGAGATATCTGCCGATAAGAGGATTGCGATTCGATGGGGCAGTAAAATAAGGGGCGTAGCTTTCCTTCGCTGTAACCTAAAAATTTATATTTGAGTTTAAAACATTCAAATAACCAGTCATAATATTCTCTGGTATCAATTTGGGGATGCGCATGACCTTCGAAAAAAATCCCTTTATTTGTTTTACTTATAATATAGTTAAACAGCTTTTCTCGTTGATTGAGCTCTTTTGTCCGATAAACCGATAGAAAGAAGGAAAAATCGACTTTGTCCGGATAGTATTCATCAATTTGTCTATTAAAATGCTTATTATTAAAATCCACGTTCAAGTAATGTAAATTCGGAAAACCGATTGTCTTGCCGATTTCTTTAGCAACCGCAAATGTATCTGGCATACCTTCAATACCGATAACTTCACTGGCACCTGCTTGAACGGCTTTAATACAACTTTGCCCGAGATTGCAGCCAAAATCCATTACGGCTTGCCCTTGGATGATAGACATATCAATTAAGTCAAAACGCTTAAGACTCCTTTGCCCCTGCAAGCCGACAAGAGGAATAGTTTGGTAGCTATCAAACCATTGAATTTGCTTAATCTGATTCGCAAATCGTTGAAGATGCTCATCTTTGATTAGCTGGGCGTACTCAACATCACACATTAAAAGATAGACACTGATGGTTGGTTTATGTGCAAGCGCGGCAGCAGTTATCCTCCTTGCCCCGTCCATCATAAAAATCATTTTGGGATCTATATTGGCGCCAACATCGTTTAAAACAGCACCCGTCACATAAAGCGGAGGGGCAACTTCTTCACCTTTGGAAAACTTTTCCGTGTAATTATGGATATCAGCTAACCGTTCAGGCCCTTCCGTGGTAGCAAATTCAGGATGGATATCCTCCGCCCGCGCGGGCTTTAACTCGGTAAAAGATCGGCCTGTTTCAGCTGCCAAAATCTCACATTCCACCTTCACCGCAACCGTCTTGTGCCAAAGATCGTTTTTCTTATTAAAGGAACTATTTAACTTGTTCGTTACAATATGCTGCAGTATAAATTCAGCTGCCTTAAAACCTTTACCGATTTCATGGATAGTATAATCCTTCAGACCGTTATATGAGGATATCAGATCTTCGAAAATATCGAACGGCTTTAGAAGAATAAATTTTTCTGTATTTCCTGCAGATGGCTGGTAATATTCTTGAATCTTGGATGGATTTATAAATTCAGACATTTTATCTTAATACCGTATACTTTAATTTGGCTTCCTGTTACTAATAAGTGCAAAATTATTTAGACATTATAGAAGAAATATGTTACTACATCAAGCATGGAAAAACTTGATGGAAGAAAAATTCGTCCCGCGGCAA
>JAQYWI010000114.1 GCA_030145015.1 Desulfobacterales bacterium | reverse complement strand
CATCTACGTATCTGTAGTTTGGGGTAATTTGTGATATTTTATGATATCACAAATTTTCATTGGCAAATTTCAGTTAAAAAAAGTGTGACTGGAAAGGACTGTGCAGGACTCAGTGACCTTCCTTTTGTTCATTTCATCATGATAGCATAGAGTTGAAGGCTAATAAGAGTTTAACGATTTTAAATTTCTGAATCCTGAAACAATAAACAAAAAGTGGGGGCTATTAAAATTGTGAAATCTACCTGGGCAGACTCTTCCGTCAAATTCAATGCTCTGTCACATGAAGAGCGGGTTGAATCCTGCATACGAATTTTGAAAAAAATTTATGGTCGGGATCTTATATCCGACCAAGTTGTCGAGTCCGTCAGCATTTCATGGGAAGAAATGAAAGGTTACAACGGCGCATTTAAATTAACGCAACCGGGTCAATACGCCTATCAGCAATCGTTATTCCACCAGCCTTTTACCCCATCGCCTCAACACCATAACGGGGTTTATCTTTCAGGCGACACGACCTCCTGGGCCGGTGGATGGGTAGAAGGCGCCTTTCACAGCGGATTGGATGCCGCTATGGCAATCATTAAAAAGTTGGGAGGAAAAGTGAACAATTCTGAAATGGAAGGCAGGTTTATTCTAAGCTGAGCGGTTCCAGGTTCGGGGTTCAAGCCCGCCCTGGCCTCTGGCTCGTAGCCTACGCCTCGGAGAGCGCGACGGGATGTGGCTATGAAATTGTTTTCACATTCTATGGACTTGGCTTTCCATCACCACATCTTGAAATGCCGGGTCTGGGCCAGGGGTTCAAAGGTTACAACCGATGGTTACTGCTTACAATATCAATCAAAATCTGGCATACCCGTCATACCCCACCGAGTGAAACGGATTTATAACCAGATGAAGGCACGATCCCTCTAATACGAGCTATTCTGGGTTTTTTCAACCCGGAACGTTGAACCCTGAACAGCTCAGCCTATGTTTATTTAAAAGGACACTCCTTTTTTAGCGAATGCCCATATCATGATCGATGATCAAAAAAAAACCATAATAGACTTGAACCTGGATACACTCACGAAGACACTGGTGACCAACGCTTTTTGGCCGTTTTTCTCTGTCAGACCTGTATTCCCCTGATCAAATTCCTGAAAACTCATCAAAATCCTTTGAATCTTTTCTAAATAAGGTGGTAGAATGGGGAAACATAATGTCACTATCTTTCGACTTTACCCGTTTAAGGTTGGACAAAAAATTTGTATTGAAGATGGGCCCCGCCGTGGTGACTGGGAAGTTATGGCTGTGACCGAACGGAAATTAAAGTTGCGCTGCCCCATTTCGAATCGCGAAGCTGAGTGGAATCGGTTTTGCTATTTTGTGGAAGAGGCCGATAATAGTGCATGGCCCCACCGCGATGAATAGTATTTTTTGGATGGCTTTTATGAAAAAAAAGACTAAAGAAAATGTATATACTGCTTTTATCGGAGAGGCAAAGGCATATTTCAGACTGTTGGCATACGCTGAAAAGGCTGAAGAGGAAAAGGTTCCACAAATTGCCCTATTGTTTCGTGCAATAGCCGAGGCGGAGAGGGTTCATGCTACTCGTCATTTAAACTTGGTTAAAAATATATTAGTTAAAGATACTGACACGAATTTAGAGAAATCCTTTCAACGTGAAAAATCAATCAGTGAAAATGAATATCCTGACTTCATAAAAGATGCTGAACAAGATGGTGAGGAAACTGCAGCACTTGTCTTCAGTCAGGCCAGAGATGCTGAAACCTTCCACGCAAAATTATATGAACGTGCCATTTATCATGTGATTAAAAATGAAATAAAGGCCTATCACGTTTGTCAGGTTTGCGGTTATGTCACGGACAAAAAAATTCCAGACGAATGCCCAATCTGTGGGGCTCCAAAAGAGAAATTTAAAACTATAGAAGGTAAACTTCGTTAGAAGACCACATAGTTTCAATCGCCTTGACAGTCTCTTTGGACGCGTGTTGACTTGTAAATGTTCAGATATTAATGTCAAGGACATGCATGCGGTTATCCCCGATCGTGACAAATTTTTAATCTGCATTACGTTGAATTAGGACAATAACTAATTGACTCGTATGTCAGTTTCGGTTGTGCGGCTCGTATGGAGTACTGCAAAACGGATTTGCCGAAAAGGCAACGCAGTCTTTCAGAAAGGGACGCAGCCGAACAACGATTAACGATACGAGCAGCACAACCGAAAAACGTGTAACGAAGATCGAAGCTTATAACGCTCAAATTAATGAGGCATTGATACGAATTGCAAACAGTGGAACATTCCAGTGACATCGTAGAAGAAGCCATCACCCTGGCCACAAAATGGCAAAATCGGGCCAATGCATTACAAAACTCACGTGAAAAAACCCGCCACAAGAAGTTGGGCCGCTTGTTTGCCAATCCTACAGATAAAATAATCCTGACCAAACTGATTGACCAGAGTTTTCGTTCGGCGAATTATCGGCGCGTGGCCGATCAGATTTATCATCTGTTGACCGTTTACGGAATCCCGGATTTTTTTTCGCCTGTAGAAAAGGCCTTCATGTATTTTTTCAATTACGTGGGGCGATTTTTCCCTGCACTCACAGTCCCCGCAGTGATTGAAAAAATGCGTCGGGATAGCAGCCATCTGATGATCCCGGGTGAACGCAAGGCCCTGGAAGCCTTCCTACAAAAGCGCAAAAATCAGGGCATCCGAATCAACATCAATCATATTGGAGAAGTGGTGCTGGGTGAAGAAGATGCCGCCTATCGCCTTAAGATGTATCGGGAAGATCTTCAAAATCCCTTGATTGAATTTATATCTATTAAAATTTCAACACTCCTGTCTCAGATTCAAACATTGGCCTTTGAGCATACCGTCGATATCCTAAAAACAAGGCTATCCGAGCTTTATCGTACTGCAGCTGAAAATGAATTTGTGAGAAAAGATGGAACCCGGGTTCAAAAATTCGTGAATCTTGACATGGAATCCTATAGCGATCTGGCAATCACAGCTGAGGCTTTCATTCGGACCCTGGATCAGGATGAATTTAAAAACTATAGCGCCGGAATGGCGCTGCAGGCATATCTGCCGGATTCCTACATCATGCTTCAGGAAATAATCAGCTGGGCCCGCAAACGGGTAGCAGATGGCGGCAGTCCCATCAAAATTCGAATTGTCAAAGGTGCCAACATGGAAATGGAACAAATTGAATCGGCTGTTTTTGACTGGCCCCTGGCACCTTTCGACAATAAGCAGGATGTAGATTCCAACTGGAAACGCATGGTAGATTTTGGGATGAAGCCCGAAAATATTGGGGCAGTGCATTTAGGAATTGCTTCCCACAATCTGTTTGACATCGCCTATGCATATCTGGTGGCTCGTGAGAACGGTGTCACCGATTATTTTACATTTGAAATGATTGAAGGTATGGCCAACCATGTGTGCCGGGCCGTTCAGGAGACCGGACAAGAAGTGGTGGTATACGCCCCGGTAGCCACCAAAGCGCAGTTCATTCATGCGATTGCATACCTGATCCGGCGCATGGATGAAAACACGGGCCCTCAAAATTTTTTACGCCATTTAAATCAGTCGAAAACAAATACCCAATCATGGGAATTCCTAAAGTCTCACTTCAGGACTTCCATCAAACAAAAAAATCAGGCTGCAGCCCCGCCCCACCGCAACCAGAACAGACTCGCCGAAAATTTTCCGAACAGAATGGGAACCTTTTACGAAGCTGACTTTAAAAACGAACCCAATACGGATTGGTCATTAAAGGCAAATCGGACGTGGGCCGAGGAAATTCGGCAGTGCTGGAAAAAGGGACCTGAAGATGAACCCTTGGATGTTCCGGCAGTCGTCGCAGGTCTGGATATATTTTCCGAAAGAAAAATACACCAGGTCAAGGATCCATCCCAGATTAATACCGGCGTGGTGATCGCGCGATGTGTCCTGGCAAATGCAGGCGATGTCGAACGGGCCGTTGCGAAGGCCAAATCCGACCCTGATGGCTGGCGCCAGAAAGCCCTGAATGATCGTCACCGGATCCTCTCCGGTGTTGCCGCGGAATTGCGTATGGCCCGTGCTGATCTTATCGGGGCTGCCGCGGCCACAACCGGCAAAGTATTTACCGAAGCCGATGTGGAGGTTTCCGAAGCGATAGATTTTGCCGAGTACTATCCTTATTCCCTTAAAAGCTTTGAAGGCATTGAAAATATACGCAGTCACCCCAAAGGAGTGGGGCTGGTAATTTCTCCCTGGAATTTTCCCATTGCAATTCCCTGTGGCGGGATCGCCGCTGCGCTCGCAGCCGGTAACACCGTGATTTTTAAACCATCTTCAGATGCAATTGCTGTTGCCTGGCTGCTTTGCCAGTGTTTCTGGCGCGCCGGTATCACCAAAAACGTATTGCAGTTTCTACCGTGTTCCGGCACCACGGAAGGACCCCGCTTAACCGGGCATCCGGATATTGATTTTATCATCTTAACTGGCGGGACGGATACCGGCATGAAAATCCTGAAGCAGCGACCGAATATTTACCTGGCTGCTGAAACTGGCGGGAAAAATGCCACTATTGTTACCGCCATGGCCGATCGCGACCAGGCTATTGGCAATGTTATATATTCAGCCTTTGGCAACAGCGGCCAGAAATGCTCGGCAACTTCATTGCTGATTTTGGAAGCAGAAGTCTATGATGATCCCGGATTTAAACGCCAGCTGATCGATGCAGCCAAAAGTTTTCGCACCAGCTCCGCTTGGGATTTTTCCAGCAAAATGGGCCCACTCATCCACCCGCCCAAAGATGAGTTGAAGGACGCCCTGACCCGGCTGCAGCCCGGCGAGTCCTGGGCATTGAAGCCAATCAACCTTGAAAACAATCCTTATTTATGGACTCCCGGCATCAAATGGGATGTTCAGCCCGGCAGCTCAACGCATTTGATTGAATTCTTCGGACCGTTGCTGGGGGTTATGCGTGCTACGGATTTAGACCATGCGATCGAACTGGTAAATCAAACCGGCTATGGGCTCACCTCAGGTCTGGAAAGCCTTGACAGCCGGGAAAAAAAATTCTGGCAGGAGCACATCAAAGCAGGTAATTTATATGTCAACCGCGGAACCACCGGTGCAGTTACCCTGCGCCAGCCTTTCGGTGGAATGGGAAAATCGGCGATAGGGGCAGGCATCAAGGCCGGCAGTCCAACGTATGCTGTCCAGTTTATGGCTCATGAAGACACGCAGTTTCCGCCCGTGGGTCCGTTTCAACAGACACACCCGCTGCTGAATTTAGCCACACAATGGCAACAGAAATTGGATTGTGGTCAATTCAACGAGGTGCAATCGGATATTAGAAAAGCCGTGCGGGCCATGAAAAGTTACATTTACCATGTAGAGCAGCATTTTTCGCGCTATATCGATTATTTCCACCTGAGGGGGCAGAATAACATCTTGCGGCATTTACCTGTGGGCATAATGGTGGTCAGGCTCCACAAAGATGATAATTTGTTTGAGACCTTGGCCCGTATCGCAGCCGCCAGGATAGCCGGATGCAAGTTAAGAATCAGCATCCCCGATGGTCTGGACAACGGCATCACCCGCTTTTTGCATGGCAAAGATGGACAACGCTTGATCGGCAATACACGGCTGAATTACGAAACGGATAAAGACATCATCGAGCGCATATCGAAAGTTGACCGCATTCGCTATGCCATGCCACAACGGGTACCTGTAAATGTATTGAAGGCGGCCGCCGCCGCCGGATTTTACATCGCCCGCTCTCCAGTATTGATGGAAGGCAACATCGAGCTTCTGCAATACTATCAGCAACAAAGTATTTGTAATAATTATCATCGGTATGGTAACTTGGGTGCCCGCGCGGCTGGATACCAAAGTAATTAGTCGTGGTTTCAATGAGTTGTAAAATGCGTTAGTGAAAAATTCTGCCACTTTTGTTACTATCCAAGATTGTATATATGTATACGCCACCCACACTTCGGCTGAATTGTGGGTGGCGGCAATGATGGTGCAATATTAAAAAGCTGAAATTTTTTACCTTTGCAAAACACATCCATAAACATGAAATATTCAGATTGGGGCAAGACATTGAATCCCCACCCCAGTTTTATTTTAACCATATAGATTTTCAATCCACTCATAGCTCCCCATTCACAAACCTTTTCTTTAGAGCGCACAACATTATTTGAGCTGCCCTTGGTTGACTGCCGATGTATTCGATTTTACTTTCTATATAACCTTTCTTAGAACAACATCCATAATTCACATCATACTGGAGATATACAAATGGCAACCATCTTTTACATAGCCACGGCAATAGGATTATTCATCGTTACACAAACCAACGGAGATTGGGAAACTGTCAGACATATCTTAAAGGGAAAATCTTTAACAAGCATTGCTGTATCCGAGGGAGTAATCATAGCTGGCACGACTGATGGCATCTGGCGCTCTTCTGATAACGGTAAATCTTGGCATGAGAGCAATGGCCGGCTTTCAATTCGTCATGCACGCTGGATTGCCAGTTCATCTTACACACCTATGACCTTTCTGATCGGTACTGAACCCGCCGGCATTTTTGTGTCAAGTGATGGTGGGAAAACATGGAGCAGCAGACCAGAAATTGGTAAATTACGCGACACAAACGGCTGGTTTTTGCCGTACTCTCCAAAGGCTGGCTGTGTGCGTGGATTTGCCATCGCGAAACCTGATAACTATCGTGGTCGTATGTACGCGGCCGTTGAAGTTGGTGGTGTTCTAATTTCTGATGATAACGGTAAAACATGGAATTTGGCTGAAGGCAGCGATGGTAATCCGGACTTTAATCGTGAGTTAGGAACAATGATTCATCCCGATGTCCATTCAATCACAGTCCACCTGACTTCCTCCGATCTTGTCACCGCCGCTACTGGTGGAGGACTCTATCGTTCGGCTGATGGTGGCCGAAATTGGAAAAACATATACAGGTGTTATATTCGTGCGATATGGGTTGACCCGGCCAATCCCCAACATATAATTGTAGGACCAGCTGATGGTGTATCAAGAAACGGACGAATCGAGGAATCTTACGACGGAGGGCAGGCCTGGCATCTTGCTTCAGATGGCATGATGTCTGCACCTTGGTCGAGGCATATGGTTGAGCGATTTGTTCAAATAGATAATGATCTGTTTGCGGTTTTGTCTAATGGTGAGCTTTGGCTTAAGCGTTTAGGCGAGTCCTCATGGCACCGAGTTTTATCAGAAATACATCAAATAAAAGCCATCGCAGCTGTAAAATGATTTATCGATTTGTGAGACTATAAATGTGTATAACGTTATTTATCCTGTTGGTTATACTTCGAAATACATAATCCGAGGGTAACAAAATCAAAGTTTAGGCTACGCAACATTCAATTTCTGAAAGGCTGAAATTTTGTATATCTGTCATTATACAACCCACAATAAGCATCAGCTGTAATTTGCCGCCAACCTTCGACACACATTAATACACCATGCGATGGCTAAAAGCCTCCAACGGTCATTTTATAAAAAGGAGGTATGGATCCATTTTGTCAAGCTGCTTCAGAATGAAAAGCTGCGAAACAAATCTGGTGATCTGCTTTCGAAAATTCTTTGGATATCGGTTTGTAACCCCAAAACAGATGGGGGTGAATCCTATCGCATGGATTTGCCCTTTTATTGGCCAAAAGCCGTATTTTTGGGGCCTACGGTGAACCCTTAATGAAAGAAAAATCTTGAAACCCATTTTATGAGAATTGTGTTTTGCTGGACGCTTACTGTTTTTCAACTTGTTTATGGGTCGCAATAAATTGTAGTTTGAGCTTCCTGAAAATATTGATTTCAACTAATTTGTGATTATCGTATTTATAAAGACTTAAAGACTGGAGGTGGATAAAATGGCCCAAGAGGAAAAACGAGTTGTTGTCCCTATGATCAATGTCAATCACAATGACGATGATACTGGTTTGGAGGTTCGGGTGGATTTGGCAGGAGCTTCAAAAGATAGCGTTGATCTTGACGTGGGTGATAAAGGTTTTTGCATTAAAGCCGAAGCCGAGGATTTTCGATATGAAAATTGCTATATGCTTGCTCATGAGGTTATGGGTGAGGAAGCGAAGGCAAAATTTGATTCTGGACTATTGAAAATTACTGTTCCTTTTAAGGATGCCTTGCATGGACATAAAGTGAGCATCGAATAGAACATTGCATATGAAGATAGAAACCAACTGGAAAAGAAAGGATTGAACATGAAAATACAAGACTACTGCAAGGCAATGCTGGCTGAAGTGACAGCATGGAAAGAGAAGCTCGAGGCGCTGAAGAAGGTCGCTGACAGCTATGGAACAGAGCAGAAGCAAAAGGTTCTTCAGCTTATTGGACAGCTGGAGCAGGAGGTTGTCACTGCGCAGATGCGCGTGCATAAGCTCGAAACAGAGTGCCCGTCTGACTGGTCGCCGATGAAGAACGAGCTCGATGATCTCTTCGGTACCATAGGGAGCAGTGTCGACCGTGCCTGGCGCGACCTGTCTCCTGGCGAAATCGGAGGTTAGCAGTTTTCAGGAGGAGGGATTCCGGCGATGTTAAGCTTTAGAGGAATTGTCCAAACTCTATGCCGAGTCCGATACATTGTTTGTCTTCCATGCACGGAGCGGCATCTTCATCTTCCAAATAATGCTTAATCCGGTGTCCATCCTTTTTAAAATTGACTTCCCAGACATTTCTTTCACTGTCCCACACAACTTTCAAATCCTTATCACATTCTCCTATTTCCGGGTAAATTTCATTTATTTTATTGCAAAGCGCTGTTTTTTCATACATGGCAAACCTCCTTTGAGGAAGGCTATCTTTTTATTCGAACCAGGATGTTAAAAATTATGACCCCAGTGGATAAATACCGCATCCATAAGTTAAGAATTTCCGGCCTTTTCTCCTGTTATAATAATATAGTGGCTTATAATTGAAAATCAACCACGGTTGCTATAAGAACCTGAAAGTATAGCTCATTTTTTACATCTGGTTCTGAAAGCCAACATGTAACCAAGGACTGGCTTTCCCACTTTTTCGGCCGCGGGAGCCCATACCATGCCGGCTCTACCTGGAAATTTATAAACACCGCTGTTTCAGGAGTTGATGATATTCCTAAAGATATTGATCATCACGTATTGAGTGATTCACTTTCATCGTTATTAGTTATGGATTAATTTGACTGACAATAAATGGTAATTATCTTAAGTAAGTCAAGCGTGTTTGACCTGAACCGACAGGTAGTTTTCCCTTAGTACCTCAAACGTGATTGATGAATCCTGTGCTTGATCAACGAACAAAACGCTGTCTGCATCACAATGAAATCCAGCAGGAAAAAGATGCGGAATAATGAGGAGGTGAAAACATGAACAAAAAAGATAAAAAGAAAAAAAGCGATACGTCCGCAGAAAAATCTTGCTGTTATCATGTCGTAGACGGTTGCGGTTGTGTTGTCGGAACATACTGCTGTGACGGCCCGGACATGTCGAAGTGCCGATTTGAAAGTTGCTGCTGACATAAAATGCTTTTAGTGATAGATATAGCAAAAGACCGGATGTAATTTCCGGTCTTTTTGTTTAGACAGGAAAAAAAAATTTCAAAGAAAGACTTGGACAATATTCAGATGAACGAGAACAACGGCATGATTACAGTCTATTATGATGGTGCTTGCCCCAAATGTGTCAAAGACAGGCACTACTATGAAAAACTCTCAGGTAGCTTAGGAAAGGATATATGTTGGTTTGATATTACGGGTCAAAACGAGCGGTTGCGTGAAATTGGCATTGACCCTCAAAAGGCCCTAATGGCGCTTTATGTTAAAAATGAGAATCAACAGATCCTATCAGAGATCGATGCATACATCCAGCTTATGAGTAAAGTGCCTCTATTGAGACCTTTGGCATGGCTAATCGGCCTTCCATTGATTCGCCCGATGCTCTCAAAAGTTTATCACTGGCGGGTTAATCGCAGACTACGGCATAGTGGACGGCTGCCAACACGGCGCCAAAATTTTCACTAAGATGGCATGTTTAACCCCTGACCAGCTAACTGTCAAGATAATCCAGATAACGAACCAACGCACTATAGTATAGTGTTGCAAAATCAGGTGCCGTCGTCCCTTCCCCAAGCATCGTACATCGACCGGAATGGTCGAAATCCTGAATATGATTTCTAAGAAAATGTAACCCATTCTTCTATCTTGCCACTCGATTCCTATTGTCTTATTTTAAGCACATCCATTAATATTTCATTTAACAACTGAATCGGGTATTCACCTCAAAAACCTGTTGAGACAAAATTACTTGAGAGCTCCGCATCAGGGAGGTACCATTCATGGAAAAAGATAAAAACATTGAATTTGATGAAAATAAAGATCGTCGCATTAAATATTGTCAAAATGCTCCCGATTGGGCGGAACATGCGAGATTCGATTTGGAAGACGAGCCTTGTGATGATGGCAGAACCGGAATGATTTGCGGAAACCGAAAAGGGGAAAAACCGTGTCCGATCTAAAGTAACCGGCGAGTGCGATACGGATTACCACTTTGATCCTTTAATTCTTTTTGCCGCAATTTTTGGGCTAAGATCACGCCAGTGATTAACGCTTCTGATTACCTAAGGCGGATAAACCGGAACTTAAAAAATGATCACGAAAGCACGAAAAAGAAAAAAATATATCAGTTTAAAATAAGGAGATTCGAGTGAAAGAGAAAATGCGCGTTATGAGCGTAAAGCCGCTAAACGCAGAGACAGCGAATGAATACTTGCGCTCATGGATTACGGCCAATTCGGTCTTTTTTGATCGCAACCAGGGTGAAATTCCGCAAAAACCGATTGCACTGGCTGATTGGGAGCTGGCGATCGAAGGGGAGGTGGATCGGCCTCTTAGATTCAGTTTCGATCAGATCTACCGTATGCCGAAAGCCATTGTCGCCAACACCCTGGAATGTTCAGGAAACAGCCGATCACTTTTAGAAAATAAAGCCGGGGGGAATCCCTGGACCATCGGAGGCGTCGGAAATGCCGTCTGGGGCGGGATTTGGCTTAAGGACGTGTAAACAAAGCGGGGCTGAAAGACAATGCGCGACATGTTGCCTTTGAAGGCCTGGATAAACCGCTTGGATCCGCGCAAATTAAGTTTATTCGCAGTATTCCATTAAAGAAGGCCATCTCTTCAACTCTTCTTGCCTATGAAATGAACGGTGAACCCCTACCGCTTAAGCACGGATATCCTTTGCGGGCATTGGCCCTCGGTTGGACCGGTGCAAATTGTGTCAAGTGGCTGGCTAAAATTATGGCATTGAAGCGGTCGTTTGAAGGATTTTTTATGGATCAAGCCTACCGGATATATCAGAAGAGTCAGGAGCCTCAGACCGGAGAGGTTGTAACCGGTCTTAACTTAAAGTCAATCATTGCTCATCCTGTGGCTGGGGATCGGCTACCTGCAGGAATCATCACCGTACTGGGGGCCGCCTATGGTGGTGAGAAGGATATTGAAAGCGTTGAAGTATCGGTTGACAATGGTAAAACTTGGAGCACAGTTGAACTTATCGGTCCTCACGAGTTGTTTGCATAGCGGCAATGGCAGTATGTATGGGAGATAGAAGATAAAGGCAGCTATACCCTTATGTCACGCGCAACGGATACAGAGGGACATCAGCAGCCTATGAACGCTAAGTGGAATGTTTTAGGTTATGGGAACAATGGGGTTCGAGAACATGCTGTAACTGTCCAGATTGCCTGATAGGTAACACGTCATCTGATAATATTTTGTTCCCTGCGCAGGTCATATAACTGCCGGTGGTATTATCCCAAACCCGAAGAGACCGCCAAGGAGATTAAAAACTATGTGACCTTCTATAAAGGAATATGCTGATGATTCGGATAACCAAGCAAACCAGATTAAAACCAGTGGACATCATTCACCGGGCCTCTGATTATTTTGGTGAAGGTGGAGAAGCGTTGGAAGAAAAGGAACGCAATCTATGTTGTATTTCATTTGAGGGTGCAGGTGGATATGTGGCTGTATCCATTGTGGACGAAGATAATCACCGGATAGTCGATGTCGAAACCAGAGAGTTCGAATATCAGGCGAAACGTTTTTTAGAAAGGTTGTAAAGGATCTTAATTGGACTATGACCGAATCCGGATTTGTGGAGATTGCCAAGAGAGCGGTTGAGGCCGGTTTTGATGGTTTTGAAGTTCACAACGTATATGGCTGCCTTGTCAGGCAATTTTTATCATTGTTGGAAAGTATTAGCCGGCTTTCATAACAGGGTAATCCAGCCGATCTCTTTTGTTGGCGGCTAATTTGCGCTGTTAGATTGCGGCTGAAAACAGTTTTGATAGACTATAAAGGGGGAACAAAAGATGAGCTTTTCGAATAAGCAAGCACTGATCGTCGGGGGCAGCAGTGGAATGGGTCTGGAGGCTGGTAGGTTACTGGTAGAATCGGGCGCCTCTGTGACCCTGGTCGGTCGCCGGCAACAGAAACTGGATGCGGCACGCGAAACGCTTGATACCCCTGGCAGTACAAGCACTTTCCGATGCGACCTCACGCGCAAAGAAGATGTCGATCGATTGATTCGTTACATCGGTGATGAAATGAAGGATGTGAAGTGTCTTGTCAACGCTGCGGGTGTTTTCTCCCCCAAGGCCTTTTTGGAGCACACGAGCGAGGACTATGATGCCTACATGGATCTTAACAAGGCCACTTTCTTTGTGACCCAGCAGGTGGCGAAGAACATGGCAGCGAACGGCGGAGGGGCAGTGGTTAACGTAGGCTCCATGTGGGCTCATCAGGCAATTAAAGCCACACCCTCGTCGGCCTACTCGATGGCCAAAGCTGGCCTGCACTCCTTGACTCAGCATCTGGCGATGGAACTGGCGGAATATGGCATACGTGTCAACGCAGTGGCTCCCGCCGTGGTGGAGACTCCAATCTACGGCACCTTCATCAAACCCGACGAGGTTCACGAGGCCCTACAAGCCTTCAATGATTTTCATCCAATTGGCCGGATCGGAAATCCTATTGATGTGGCATCGGTGATCGTATTCCTGCTCTCGGCCGATGCAAGTTGGGTAACCGGTGCGATTTGGAATGTGGACGGCGGGGTTATGGCCGGGCGTAACCAATAGTCGGTAAATCGTCAAGTTAACACATAACGGAAGGCGTTTGTTTGGTCGATCTGTTGTATTAGCAAACGCAATATCCAATCGGGGCAAATTAGAGATTACGGCTATAAGTCCATACCGTGAAATTCTAAAGTTTAGTTTAATATTAACAAACGCAATACACACAGGCACCCTCTTCAATAAAGCAGACCGAACAACAAACTAAACCAACTCCAATCCCCTTTCTCCCGGTCCACCAAAATCCACACCAAACATCTTCTCCAATTCCATACGCCGGCGCTTTTTATCATCCCTAAACATTTCACATTCACAAATCAGTTTACGACCAAGCCTCTCAAATATGATATCCCGGGCAACAAAGAAATCATAACCGGTCCACTCGCAATAATCCCATAGAAACCGGAATGGTTTCCAATTGGGATTTCGCCGATCATGGGGTTCCCCGCAGGTATATGTCGTGTAGCTGTAATTGTGACCAATGTGTTTAACCTGTTTGAGATTTGATTGCAGGATTTTGATATATCCATCAATGAATGGGCGGTAGTATTTTTCCTGGTTAAGATTGAGTCGGGTGTGATCAGGGGTTCTCATTTTGAGTGGTCGTTTCATGGTGGGTGTCCTTTTTGGTGTTTGTTCGGGGGAAGTTGCGCAGGCAGGTATAGGTTGGAATTGGATTCGCATCTGGAATTTGAAAATTGAGTACTATCTGAAGCGAGGGTCTGCTTGGAAAAGAAGGGATAGATTTGGGATGAATTTCGTTAGTGCAGCTCGTTAAATGAATTGCCGGGTTCTTGTTGAAATTAGACTAATCTAAAATTTCTCTTGTGTCATTTCTTTTGGATTAGCTGATGAAATCAATCAGGATTAGCAGGATTTTATTTATAGCCGAAGTCCACAATTCAGCGAAAGTGTAGATTGCTTATACGAATATACAATCGTCAATAAAAATTTGATCGGCATTTAATTAAACCGATTATAAATTTGGGCGTGAGAGGAAATATGAAAAGGCAGAGCCATTTGCTGACTCTGCCCAAACTAAATGCACCAAAAGTAATTTAAGAATTTGCCTCCTACCTCCTCATTAAGCAATATGTTCTTGGCCTTATTGCTGAAAGCAATACAAATGTTGAAGACTGGAACAACTTTGTGCTGGTATATAGCCGGGCAACCAATCCCATGTCAAGGCTTCTGTCCACTGCCGATTGATCTCATGAGGGTTACCGACCATGGCAATTCCGCTTGTTGAATCTGTCCAGTCCTCGCAAAACCCTCCGCATATAGCAGGGTCACACCCTGTTTTATTCCCCGCATAGGCCGTAGCCGTCCAAACAGAAGCTCCAGCGGAGACTTCAACTCCGTATTCCGTTATGTTTAACGTGTTTTCGATTTCGCCCCCCGATCCGACTAAATCATCCCAATTGTCAGCTATTCTCACACCGTCTACCGTAACGTATGGAAGTGTGCTGTGTGCCAACCTTTGGTTGGCATCTGTCGTTGAATCAGACAGCCATGCCTTATATGTCCCAGGCAACCCGGCTGCCACAGCCTGGGTTTGGCACTTCAGATCAGCACCGTATAGGCCTCCCAAGAGACCATCATAACTCGTACTGGTTACAAATACGATCATTTCAGTGACAGCGCATGGTGGGACGCCTCCTGTAATTTTTGAGTAGTTGCTATATACACGTTCGCATGCGATTTCTGATGCTTGTGGGTTATCGCTCTCGCAGTCCATTGCTTCACAATACGCCGTGCAGAGCCCGTACGCTGCTCCGGCAGTACCATCACATATCGTACTGTCTGAAGCCTGAGAGGCTAAGGGTAAGAGTAAAATAATCAAAATCAACCAAATTAACTGAATAAACCAATTTGTGTCTCTTGATAGTTTCATCTTTCTACCTCCTCATTCTGTTTTATTAGGGTTATTGTTGGCATATCTTTTCGATAGTCCAGCATCACCTCCTTAACGGCTTGGCATTACCGGCAGATAAGGCGCCAGGAATTGTTCCAGTTCATCAAAGTTTTTAAAATAAATACGTTTACCGGTAGGGACATGTTCGACCTCCCCTCGCCATAGCGGTGTTGCCCCGCCAGATTCTCTCGGTTCGGACCAAAATCGGAGAATAAAGGAATGCGTATCTTTGCAAAATGATTTTGAATTGATTATCTTATGTCCTCGCAAATCTGATCCCACCTTAACGATTCCTGCGGGATGGTATTTATTTAAATTATATGATACCGCAATCACCCAGGCGTCAACGATGCGTCACCCACAGGTCACCAGACATTTTTTTTATTTTTTTTCGGTTGTGCGGATTTGGAGTAAGAGAGAAAATAAACAGGATTTGTAGGTTGCCCCGTCCTCTCAGTGCTGGAGCATGCCAATAAGAGCAGGTCACTCCGACTTATGAATTGGAGAATTAAGATATTAGGGGGGATCCTGTCCACTGAAAGGAGCTTAAGTCGGAATCTATGCGGCGGTTACCGGCGGAAAAAATCAGCGTTTTCCCACAACCATTAATGATCGATGAATTTTTCGAGGCGTGCGGCCGTCCGTCCGAGTTTTTTTCCTACCTTGTCAAGATCTCTCAGAGCTTCGTAAATCTGTTGCAAGGTCTGGTGAGGGGTATCATTCCCCTGAAAACAGGAATGAGCAGGTTGAAGGGCGCTCCTTTCGACTATCTGATTACGCAGAAGCCGGGTTTCCTCCATCGGCGGTACTCTTAGCTCGGCTTCGAGCAAATTGCGAATGGTTTCGTATTGTTGAATGGCCCGCGCACGCCTCCCGCTTTCCATGTAAAGCCGCATCATCTCACGATGGATCTCCTCCCGCAGCGGATCCATGTTGAGGATATAATGACCGCATGCCAATGCACTATCATAGTCCCCCTTGTGACTGTAATAACCGAGGAGGTGGGCCTGGCTTTTCAGGTAAAGCGAACGTAGCCTCTCGCGCTCATTAAAAGCCCAGTCTTCATAATAACCTTCCAACAGATCACCGGCGTATAGTTTCAAGATCTTCTCAATTTCACGAACTTCATTGTCCTCCAGAGCGTGGCAGGGTTTTTTCAGGATTCGTGCAGCATGACTTTCAAGCTGCTCGACATCGAGCCAGTAGTTACTCTCCTTATTGAAACCTATTTCTCCCGCAGCTGTGGTTAGCAGATACACACCTCTGGGAACCCCTTGTGGTTCCAGGACCCTGCGCAGTCGCCAGAGGGCGGTTCTCAGACAACTGTGCGCCCGATCCTCGTTGGAATCACCCCAGAAAAGACCAGCCACATACTCCCTGGCATGGTTTTGTTCGCGAAAAAGTACCAGGTAAGCGAGCAGCTTCATAATTCCGCGGCCTATAGTGGTTTTCTCAAAGCATTGATTGTGGCTTATGCGAGCAGTCCCCAATAAATAAATCCTCAGAGGATCCATTTGTTCCCTCCCTCCTATGGGGGTTTTCGAAGTTAGAATCCAGCTTTCGCGAAAAAGTGGCTATCTCAAAATAAAAAGACCCCCAAGGGACACAGCCATGGTGTCCTTTGAAGGCCTTTTGAAACCTTCCTTTGTGATTACCGGCCCTCTGCTTATTCCCGCTGGGCGAGCCAACAGAGCAGACTTAGAGTAATCTTAAAGGTTAATTTTACGATAATTAGTCCCCACGATTAGGGCGGGTCAATCATGAACCCTGTCGATACCTGCCGCAAACCTTTTTGGCTTTCCTGGACTTAGAGTACCATATTTTTTTATAGCTCAGCATTAAAATAAAAGTCAATAAAACATCTTAATCAAGAATAAATTTCGATGAAATAACCGCCCGGGCTACTTCTTTAAGCTTCCGGTTTTGCGAACGACTTTCTCGCTGTAATAACCTCATCGCATCGCTATCATTGATTTTGTAATGTTTTGCGATGATAGCCTTGGCCTTTCTTATCACCTTCCTGGATGCCAGCTCCCCTTTTAAATCTGAAATTATTTTCTCTTTGGAAATATCTCTGAATATCCTCTGGATGACCTTTTTGCCATGAAGATCGATCAGATTTGAGCTAATAAAAACAGGAACAACGTTGCCGTCTTTTTTGACGACCTCCGCTTCCAGATCGAAAACTCGATCATTCTTTATGTGTTTTTGAAATTTTTTCCTGTAATATTCATCATCTTGAGCAGGATGCAGCCGGGATTGGTGCATTCCACTGAGCTCTTGCCTGGGGCGTCCGGTGAGCTGTTCTGCCCTCCGGTTGGCATCTAAGATTAATCCGGTTTCAATATCTACAATAAAAACGGCATCACCGGAATTTTCAAATAGGCTTCTGTATTTTTCCTCGCTTTCCTTTAGAAGCCATTTCAAAACCTATTTAGCGTAATCATAAGGCAGGCAAGGTGAAAGAAGGCCCGATACATTTTAATATCGCGTTCATATCGAACAACCA
>JAQYWI010000296.1 GCA_030145015.1 Desulfobacterales bacterium | reverse complement strand
TAGTTGCCGGTCTAAAACTTACTTTTTCTTTGTATTTCCTTTTTCCTCCTTTAGCCCTGCTACAAAGGGCAGTCGATGCTCCCTAAAACCCTATTTTGCAGAAGCCTTATTGTGGTTATGAATGACCAACGCATACAACCACCTGGTTTTCTGTTTTGATCATTGTTGCACCAAGTATTTGGTGCTTTAAGGCTTTAACTTATTCACGATCTCGACGGCTTCCCGTGCGTTTTGAACAATTTCATCGAACTTGCCTTCGGAGATTAGAGCCGCTTTAGCAATCCAGGTGCCACCGCATGCCAGGACCTTTGGAAACTGCAGATAATCTAACAGATTACCTGGACTAATCCCGCCGGTGGGTATAAATTTAACCATTGTATACGGGCCGCTCATGGCTTTGAGTGTTTTTAACCCACCAAAAGCTGCGGCCGGAAAAAATTTCAATACTTCAAGGCCGAAATCCAGCGCCGCCTCAATGTCTGACGGCGTGCAGATACCGGGCGTAACGGTGATATTGTTTTCGACACAATAGCCGACGACCTTCGGATTGAACCCCGGCGACACCATGAATCGGGCACCAACGTCAACCGCTGCCTTCACCTGATCGACCTTTAGAACAGTGCCGGCCCCCACGAGAATGTCTTCCCGTCGGGCCATAATGCGCATGGCATCTAAGGCTGCCGCTGTCCGGAAGGTGATTTCTGCGCAGGGCAGCCCCCCACCAATCAATGCATCGGCCAGCTGCATGGCGTCCTGCGCATTTTCAATGGCGACTACGGGAACGACCCGCATCTTTTCAAATTGGTCCAGTATAGCGCTCATAGACTTGTCCCTTATTGGTTTTTAACGAGAATTTTCAAGTATTGCTCCGGTTTTTCTTCCAGAAAATGAAAGGCCTTGTTGAGCTCATTGATGACCTCTTTAATATTTATATAATCCCTTTGGTCGAAACACATTAACGCCGATTACTCACGGGTTAACGCGCCAGCCAGCCGCCATCTACAGCCACTGTATAACCATTTATATAACTTGATGCCTCTGAAGCCAGAAAAACAACTGCGCCTTTCATATCATCGGGTTGCCCCCATCGTTCTGCAGGGATCCGTTCCAGTATCTGCTTATTTCTAACCGGATCGTCTTGCAGTGCCTTGGTATTAAGAGTGGCCATATATCCCGGCGCGATGGCGTTTACATTGATGTTGTGTGGGGCCCATTCGGCGCCCAGCAGCCGGGTAAGACCCATCACTCCACTTTTGCTGGCGGTATAAGAAGGCACCAAAATCCCACCCTGGAAAGAAAGCAGGGAGGCGATATTGATGATCTTCCCGCTGGTTTTCTGGCTGATGAACTGCCGGGCTGCTGCTTGAGACAGAAAAAATAGCGTTTTAAGGTTGATGTTAACGACATCATCCCACTGCTCTTCGGTAAAATCGACTGATTTATTTCGAATAATGATCCCGGCATTATTCACCAGAATGTCCAACCTGCCAAAAGCCTCTACCGTTTTTCCTACAATATCAGCTACAAGAGAGATATTCGACAGATCGGCCTGGATCCCCAGGAATCTGCGACCTAAGGCCTCGATCTTTTTCTGATTTTTAGGTAAGTCGTTGTTGTATACGCCAACGATATCGGCTCCGGCTTCTGCCAGGCCATATGCCATACCCTCACCGAGTCCGGTGCTACTGCCGGTGACGATGGCAACTTTGCCGCCTAGGTTGAATTGATCGAGAATCATAGTGACCTGACCTTTCAGTGCCTACTAAAAGATAATATCTATTTTAGTTCTCCCATTGGAACTGCATCCATATCGGTGAAGGTCTGATTTTCTCCGACCATGCCCCAGATGAAGGTGTAGTTGTTGGTGCCGGCCCCGGCGTGAATCGACCAGCTAGGTGAGAACACAGCCTCTTCATTGCGGACAACAATATGCCGAGTTTCAGATGGTTCACCCATGAAGTGAAAAACAACCTGATCGTCGGATAGGCCGAAGTAAAAGTAAGCCTCCATCCGCCGCTGATGGGTGTGCACAGGCATCGTATTCCAGACACAGCCGGTTTCCAGAGTTGTCAAACCCATAACCAGCTGACAGCTTTTAACGCCATCCGGATGAATATATTTGCGGATTGTCCTTTTATTGCTTTGCTCCATCTCGCCCAACTCGATGGGCTCAGCATCGTTAAAGGTTACTTTTACGGTTGGATGTGCTGCATGTGCCGGTGCGCAATTTAAATAGAACTTTGCCGGATCATCTTTGTCAGTACTTGAAAATTGCAGCTCTTTTGCACCCATACCAACGTAGAGGCCGTCTTTAGAATTCATGACATGCTTATTTCCGTCAACCGCCACCGTACCCGCGCCACCAATATTAATTAGCCCCAGTTCGCGTCTTTCTAATAGGTAGGATGCACCGATAATTTCTTCATCAATCTCAAGTAGTAAAGGTTTCAGCGGGCAAACACCGCCGACAATCAACCTGTCAAAATAGCTATACACAAGCTTAATCTCATCCGGTTTAAAAAGATTTTGGATTAAGAATTGTTTGCGTATGTGTTCTGTACCCAATAACGCAGCATGTTCAGGATGAATTGCATTTCTAATTTCCATAAGTTTTTCCTCTTTTCATCTTAGTCAAAAAAAACGGCAGGAAGCCACATACTCAATTGATTTATTGATTGCCTTTAATGTTGATTGAAAAAACCGGAAATAGTGGCTGCGTGAAACTTGACCGCCTTAATTTCCGAATCGATGCCCCTATCGCTGTTTACATATGATGGGAATGCAACACTGATGGCACATAGAATCTCACCGCCAATACCAAATACCGGAGCCGCCACACACATAATACCTCTTGTCACTTCCTCCCGGTCCAAGGCATACCCTTGTTCTTTTATTTGTTTAAGTTCCTTTTTGAGTTCTAGAGGATCGGTGATTGTGTTTTCAGTATAGGACTTCAATTTTTTGGAAAGAATTCGATCGGCTTCGGAAGGGGGGGAGTAGGCTAATAGCACTTTACCTAATCCGGTACAATATAGAGGAAAGCTATTACCTATGTTTAATATCAACTTTATACCGTAGTCTTGCGATTCAATTTTATCCATGCAGATTCCGGCCGATCCATTTTTAATAGCCATATTGGAAGTGTGGTTGGTTTCCTGCTGCAATCGAATGAGTTGGGGGTGGACAAGCTTACGAAAGTCAAAATTGGACGTCACTTCCGCGCCTAGAGCCGCCAGTTTCAATGCACCGCGGTATCGTTTGGTTTTGCTGTCGAAAATTAAGTACCCCAACTCGGTCATGCCCTTTAAAATACGATGAACGCTGGCCTTCGGCAAAGCGGTGCTCGCCACTGTGCCGGCGAATGTTAAACCATTTTCCTGGTGTGATATCACCGCTTCAAGGACGGCAAATATTTTTTCCAGTGGTTTCATAAAAGTTTAATACATCCTCCCTCATTATTTTGTTTTGCTCTTGTTCAAGTGAATCCGACATATAAGGCTTCTGGGATGCAACCAAGCCAATCAGCATTCTCAGGATGGATCGACCTCGCGCCAACGGCAAAAACCGACATATCACATTTTCGAAGTCAAAAAAGTTTCATATATGGATATAGATATCATATATGAAACATAATTATGCAATACGTTTTTGCTTGTCAAGCAAAAAATAAATCACCATAAAATATTTTACGATCACACGGTTGCCGCAATTGTCGAACTGGCCCCGGTCGGAGTCGCTGTGCTCCCCTGGGTGCCGCACCGTACAAACCGGCAATAGAACAAAGCATACTATCATACCGGTATGCTTATAAAGGCCGGACGAAAGCATTGATGGTTTAAGGTCGGCTGAAAACTTTGACACCCTCAAAATAACTTTCTCTAAAACTGGGTCTGATTTTCAAATAATTTGCGAACTTTGAGGTGAGAATGGGCGTACACTAATATGCAATGTTGGGCAAAAGTACGTTTAGAAGCATTTCGGGGAGATACAAGCAAACACGAGATACATAGCTGATTGGATCTTACTAATTTCTATAGGTTCAAAAACTCATCCCTGATGGGATGAAACGTATCCACCAGGCGCACATATTCTGTGAGCAACTGGACACTGTGGGGAATATCCGGTGGCACGGTAAACATGTCTCCGGGCTCCAGACGTGTTTGTTCATCGCCAATGAATACCATGAGCTCACCGGATACCACATAAGATATCTGTTCATGTGAATGAGAATGCGGCGGATCCGGTTCCCTGGTCGGGCCGTCCCTGAAATCGATCACGGCCATCATGAGTTTCTCGGTGTGTGCCAAGTAGCGTGTGCGGCCTTCTCCGATTGGTTCCACTGTAATATCCGATTGCTTCAGTGTACCCATCTCCACCTCCTGTTTTCGACGTTCGGCACAGGTGCCCGATTTTGGCAATGAAAGATGCCTCTTCAATTGGCATTCGTACTCTTCCTATACTAAAAAGATGGTTAATTTCAACCCTTATCTGGAGAATGCAGAACAGTCGAAGGAGGGCTCATGTAATGGAAAAAAAGAAATGGCTGACAACGGAATATCCGGAGATCATTTTTGAAGACAATACCGTGGGTCGTTTAAAGAAAGAAGTCTGGGATGCCCCGGAAGAAGAAATCGACGGGACTTTAGGAAGGCTATAATATTACGTCTCCTCCGGGGACTCTTGTCCCTGGCCACGGGCACCTTCTCTTGTACCAAATATGTATCCAAGCAGAGCAGTCAGGACTGGAAGTAGGACATTAAGCAATATCAATTGGATTATTTTTATCCAATGCGCTTTTAATTCTTTTTGTTCTATTCTAACAGAGTTCATCGCCTTCTCTAGTTGAGCGGCTATGAAAAGGTAATTTCAATAATAATGAACTCTCCCCGCAGCAAGCTGCGGGGTATCAGGTCGGCTTCGCTATGCTTCGCCGATAATAAGGATTTTTTCTGATTTGTAATTCATCCCACGCTCCAAGGAGCGGGGAATTCCGAGTTAAAGAGAAGAAGATTATCATCTGGTTATAAATTTTCTGGAAGATTTAATATGCGATAGGAGCTTGTCGGAGAACTTATCCGAACAAGTTTTACTACAAAATATCAATTAACCAATTGTAATAATTACGATAATATGCTACTTTGGCTTCATGA
>JAQYWI010000295.1 GCA_030145015.1 Desulfobacterales bacterium | reverse complement strand
CCCCAAAACACAAAAACGACAACAATGGCACCTAAAATAATCTTTATCATCCAGGTCCCGGCATGTTTCCGCATTAAACTAAGCATTTAATTTTTCTCCTTGTAGGTTCCAAGGTTCAGGGTTCAGGGTTCAGAGGTTCAGGGTTGAAATAACCCGACTCGGCTGAGCTCGTCGCAGGCTGAACGGGGAACATTGAACCTTTGAACCTATAACTTTTCATATTCACATAAAATACTACGACAATACAAAAGAAGCGAACGCCAAACTTAGGTAATAATGGTTAGCGGTTTTTCATGCTTATCCATTTTGGTTCCAACCGTTTCGGAGCAATGGGCGCACAAATATTCATATTTATCACCTTCCGGTAAAATAAGAAGAAGCCGCTTGCGAACCGGCACGGATTGTTTACATTTCGGACAATAAAGCTCCGTTGCATCAAACTCTTTATAGACATCCGGCCTGTTTTGCGGGCGGGAGAATTTCGCCCCCGGGTCCTCAACACGTCTCATCTAAATCTTCCTATTCTTATTCTTTTTCCAATATCGGGAGATGGTTTCCAGATAAATCATACCACAGGGCCAAACCATATGTAACATGTTAATAATATTTACTATTTAAAATTTTGTCAACCCATACCGATCTACGGATATATTAACACACCTAAAAATATGCCCGGATAGCTTAAACCTTCGATGTTCGGGTCACAAAGGTACGGCAGTGCCTTAATCGGTGTAAGTAACACGGTGTAACCGTGGATTCTCGTGCATAGCACCCGGTTAGAAAAACCCAATAAAATGTTGACACCTAGGCTAGTTTTTGTTAGTTGCGCCTGTAACACCTTTAACACGATGTGGGGCTGTAGCTCAGCTGGGAGAGCGCATGACTGGCAGTCATGAGGTCGTCGGTTCGATCCCGTCCAGCTCCACCACCCATTCACAAAAAAGGGTTAGTCGATGACTAACCTTTTTTTTATGGGTTCTAAAATCGCTCCTCATAACATTCTCGTTCAAAGCAAGTCAAACTGAAAAATAAGCGGTTTTTACCATTTTGACCCTGCAGCAACCGGTATGCTAAACTATATCCAAGCCCTTTTGCTTGACATCATCAGGTGATTGGCATAAAAAACGGTTCTAATTTCAA
Organism: Desulfobacterales bacterium; assembly: GCA_030145015.1. Next base: position 4,027 of record JAQYWI010000295.1, on the reverse strand, counting down.
CCGGTTGCTATGACCTAACGCTAAGTAAATTTCTGACACCGGCATCATGATCGTAAAACGATATATATTTTTTTCGATTTTGGCATTGATCGGGGGTGCAGTGGCGCTTGGGATCATTGTCATCCGATCGGCCGACGCACCCGATCGAGAAGGATCCGGGGAAACTCTACGATCGGTGAATCTGAAGCCATCGCAAACAACGCTGGCGCATTTGTATTTTTTAGACAAGGAGAGTCAATTTTTAATCGCCGAAGAGCGTACATTGAAGCACCCCGAAAATCCGGCCTTCTTTGCCCGCAGTATTGTTGAAGCCCTGATAAAAGGTCCGCAAAAGGGGTTGTTCCGCACCATTCCGGCAGATACCGGGGTTCGGGCAATTTATGTCACCCCGGAAGGCATCTGCTATGTGGATTTGGCTTCTAACATTGCAGACAAACACCCCGGCGGTATAAAATCAGAGTTGTTCAGCGTTTATTCAATTGTAAATTCGGTCGTGCTAAATGTACCGGAAGTTGAAGCGGTAAAAATTCTAATCAACGGGGATGAATCAGCAACCCTGGCGGGCCATATTGATTTACAGGTTCCGGTAAAAGCGAACATGTTGTTGATACGATGAGTGCAAATATAAAAATCGGAAATGTAAGAAACATCGGCATTATTGCGCACATTGATGCCGGCAAGACGACGGTAACAGAGCGGATCCTGTATTACACCGGCCGTTCCCATAAAATCGGCGAGGTCCATGATGGCGAAGCCGTGATGGATTGGATGGTCGACGAACAGGAGCGGGGCATTACGATTACATCTGCTGTCACGACTTGCCAATGGAAAAATACGGAAATCCACATTATTGATACCCCCGGGCATGTGGATTTTACCATCGAGGTTGAGCGGTCGTTACGGGTGTTGGATGGCGCTATCGGGGTTTTTAGCGCCGTGGAAGGCGTCGAACCCCAGTCTGAAACCGTGTGGCGTCAGGCGGACAAATACAAGGTTCCCAAAATCGCTTTCATCAATAAACTGGATCGCGTCGGCGCGGATTTTTTTGGCACCATTGAAATGATGAAGGAACGTCTCAAAGCCCAGCCGCTTATAATTCAGCTTCCGAGCGGTATGGAGGATGACTTCCAAGCCATCATCGATCTGATCCAATGGGAACAGATCGTCTGGGATGATGAAACCCTGGGAGCACAGTACGAAACCCGGGAAATTGCATCGGAATTTATCGCCAGCGCCGAGGAATACCGCGAGAAACTGATTGAAACTGTGGCCGAGTATGACGACGATCTCATGGAGGCCTATCTGGCCGAAACACCGATCGATGCGGCCAAACTGCTGGCTGCAATACGCAAAGCCACCATCGATCTGAAGCTCGTGCCGGTCCTGTGTGGCGCGGCCTTAAAAAATAAAGGCATCCAGCCGCTGCTCGATGCCATTGTGCAATTTTTACCAAGCCCGATTGACGTCCCCCCCATTGAAGGCGCGCATCCCGAATCCGGTGAGATGATTGAATGCCTGCCCAAAGACGCCCATCCGCTGGCGGCGCTAATCTTTAAAGTAGCCATGATGGAAGGCCGCAAATTATCGTTTGTCAGGGTTTACAGTGGACAGTTAAAAGCCGGCGCGGAGGTATTTAATCCGGCCCGCAATGAAATGGAAAAGATTGCCCGCCTATTGCATATGCACGCCAACCGGCGGGAGCGTGTCGACCGCGCGGGTGCGGGAAGCATTGTGGGTGTGGTGGGCTTAAAAGGGTCTTCTACCGGCGAAACCTTATGTACCCGTGAGCATCCGGTCTTGCTGGAAAAAATTGAGTTTTATGAACCGGTCATATCCATCGCTGTAGAGCCCAAAACCCATGCGGATCAGGAAAAAATGGATGAAGTCCTGACAAAATTTATGGCCGAGGACCCCACCCTTATCGTGCGTAAAGATGAAGATACCGGACAGACGATCCTATCGGGGATGGGAGAACTGCACCTGGAAATCATTATCAGCCGCATGCAGCGCGAATTTAAAACCAGAGTGAATATTGGGAAACCCCAGGTCGTTTACAGGGAAACCGTTGAAAAGAAATCAAAGGCCTCTGCCACATTTGATAAAGAGATCACCGGCCAGCGTCATTTCGGTGAGGTTTCTTTAAGCCTGGCACCTTTGCCCCGGGGGGGCGGGAAAAAATTCACCACCGAAATTTCAGACGACATCCTGCCGCAGGTGTTGATCGCTGCAGTTGAAAAAGGGGTAATGGAATCTTTGGAAAGCGGAGCGTTGATGGGATATCCGGTGGTTGACGTCGAAGTCAGGCTTACCGCTGCGACCTACAAAGAGTCGCTGGGAACCGAACTGGCTTATACCGTCAGTGCATCAATGGCATGCAAAGAAGCGCTGTCCAAAGGAGATCCGTTTTTGCTCGAGCCGATCATGACGGTTGAGATTTTTGTGCCGGAGTCTTTTATAGGGGATGTCATCGGTGATTTAAATTCCAGGGGCGGAAAAATCGAATCCATCGAACACAAGGGCGGGGCTCAGGTTATCAGCGCAACCGTACCGCTGTCACAAATGTTCGGCTATTCGACAATCCTGCGGTCTGCAAGCCAGGGTCGCGGAACTTTTTCGATGCAGTTTTCTCATTTTGACCGCAGCTAGAACCCATCTCAAAAATGTAGATCAGGGTTCCCCGCTTTGGCGGGGCAACGCCGCCCTGGGCACTTAGACGTATTTTTGAGACGGGCTCTAAAATTCCTCGCGCCGAACCGCAATCAGACGACCTGCCCGGCGGCAGGCGGTTGCCGTGCCTTTCTATTCTGTTTTTTTCTTAGCCTTGGACAAACCGCTCTCAAGCTTTTTCAGCGACTTTTCAATTTTCGCTTTCTTTTCAGGATCTTTGGCATATTTCAAGGCACGCCGCAACTGAATGACAGCCGTCTGGAAGTCTCTTTTGCGCGCGTGAAAGACGGCAAGATAATAATGGGCGTCTGCTAACTCGCCCTGTTTACCCAGGCTTTGACCCAGGAAGTAATAGACTTGCGTATAACCGGGATTTTTTTTAACAATATCTAAAAAAACGGCCGAGGCGTCATCATATGCGCCAAGCTCCAGCTGCACCTCGCCAAGGAAAAGGCCGCATTCCGCATCTTCCGGAATCATATTGCGGGCCGTTTTTAACATTTTTAGCGCTTGATCATATTTCCCATCTAAGAAATAAACCCGGCCGATATCCCTTAATATGTAAGGATCAAATGCTCTTTTTTCCAATACCATTCGGAGCTGATCAATGGCTTCCTGACGCCGGCCGACCCGGGCCAAAATGAGGCCGTAGCGGTGACGGGCCAACAGATCTGCCGGATTATCCTTTACGGCCGCTTCAGTTTCTCTTAATACCAGATTCTCATCGCCATACTGGGTAACCAGATGGGTGAGAACCCTTTCAAATTCGTTGGAAGATTTCTGGGGCTGCGGTTTAGGGGTTTTGGGCGCAGAGGCAAGCTGCCCATCGATATAAGCAATGCGTTCGTCGATCGCCGGATGGGTCATCAAATAGGTCGGGACCTGCTTGGAGTCATACCACTGCTTGGCGCGCATCGTTTTTAAAATTTTGAGTAGCCCATCGCCTCCATATCCGACGTCATGCAAATAAATCAGCCCCAGCTGGTCAGCTTGCATTTCGTTTTCGCGGGTATAAGACAATTCAGCAGTTTTAGCAGCGGCCTGGGAACCTTGGGTCACGGCCTGTGCTGCACCTGCGTCCGCACCGGCCAATCCCATCAGAACACCGGCCGCCATCCCTGCCATGCCGGCCCACCCGATTTTTTTTGACACTTCAATTCGCTGGGAAATATGGCGCGCATTGACATGGGCAATTTCATGCCCCAAAATCCCCGCCAGCTCCTCTTCATTATCCATGGCCATCAACAAACCGCTATTGATAAAAATATAGCCGGCTGGAATCGCAAAAGCATTATACGTATGGGTATTAATGACGAAAAAGCGATAGTGAAATAAAGGTTCCTCCAAACCCGCAACAATT
>JAQYWI010000294.1 GCA_030145015.1 Desulfobacterales bacterium | reverse complement strand
CGTTTTTTGGCCTGAGCTGGCACGGTGTCTTTTCAAATATTTAATATTTAAGATGTGACCCCGTTTGTTTCTTCTTCAAAACATGAGTTCATTCTCCATTAAAGGTTTTATTGAAATTGCCGATTATAGTTTGTGAGAGAAACTATCGTACCCATAGGGAGATACAATTATGAATTACCGTTTAACCAGAAAATTATGCATTTGTTTGGCAATCGGCTTTTTCATCTTCTCTTTAAGCGCAGATGTTTTTGCGGGCGGCAGCATCAACATTCAGTGGGGTAAAGGATCGGGGTCTGACAATCCTGAAGTATCCAAAAAACAAAAAAAACAAGGCCCACCGGCACATGCACCGGCCCATGGATATCGCGCCAAACATCAGTACCGCTATTACCCATCCCGTTCAGTCTATTATGATACGGGCCGCGGACTCTATTTTTACCTTAAAGGGGACAACTGGGAAGTCGGCGCTTCTCTGCCGGGAAGCCTGCGCGTCGGATTGGGTGACTCGGTTAGCATCGAGTTGGATACCGCCAAGCCCTACACTCACCATGCAGAGCATGTTAAAAAATACCCGCCGAAGCAGTTGAAGAAAATGAAAAAAGGTAAACGCAGCTAAAAGTTAATTTTCAGAATCCCATATTCCCAATAAAGCAGGGCTTTATTAGCCCTGCTTTTTTTTCTTTGTTCACCTGCGTTAATCTTCGTCCTATCTTAATCTGCGAACATAATTAGCTGTTAAGCTGTTGGCTGTTCAGCTGTTAAGCCGCTGGGTTTGTTTGCTTTCAGCCTTATGGGCTCAAGAGCTTATCAGCTTACCAGCTTATTGGCTCATCAGCTCATCAGCTATTTTTGCCTTCAGCCTTCAGCTTTGCGCCAATGAGCAGTTGAGCTTATGAGCTTGCCAGTTCATTTATCTGCGGATTGTAGGCTATGGATTTAATATAGTCTATTCCGATGAAATTGATTCTTGACTTTTCCAATTTCCGTGTTACAACGTCTTACATGAACCCCCTAACCATAAGATTGCCAAACGACTTAAGGTCTGATTTGCAAAAGCTAAGTCGGGAGCAGAATAAACCTGTTAGCGACATTGTGCGTGAATCGATCCGGCGATACGTTGCTGTCGAAAAATTTCGGGCCCTTCGGAAAAAGGCATTGCCTTTTGCTGAAGCCCAGGGCTTTTTGACCGATGAAGACATCTTCAAGGCTATTTCATGAAGATTGTCCTTGACGCCAATGTCATTATTGCGGGCTTTGCTGCTCGTGGGCTCTGTGAATCCATTCTGGAGGTATGTCTCAGTGAGCATGAGATTGTATTCAGTGATGATTTATTAGATGAAATTCTGAGAAATCTCCGGCTTAAGATCAAACTTCCTGAAAACGTCGTTGACAATATTGGTGAACTTTTACGTGAGCATGCAAACTTCTCAATTTCAGTACCCCTCGCAGCGAAAGTTTGTCGTGATCCTGATGATATTAAAATACTGGGTTTAGCGGTTGCCTCAAATGCAGATTACATTGTCACGGGTGATAAAGATTTACTGGTTTTAAAAAGTTTTCAAAATATCCCGATATTAACTCCAAGATCATTTTCGGACATCCTCCATGGTGTAGAAAAATGAATCGAATATCCAGTTAAAAGGACTTGTCGTTTTCCGCCATGACTTGTCCGTCTACGCCATGAATCGTCCTCCTGGAGCCATGAACTGTCGTTTTCCGCCATGAGCTGGCAGGCACTGCATGCAGCTGCTTGGTGCTGCCTTGGTAAGTGGTGCGTAAATAAATATTTTTACAAAAATAAGGTTGGAATGAATCGATAGATAGAAACGTAACAAAGCAACCCCGGCCCCTCATTGTTTTCTCATTGTTTTCTTTCAGCTTTGAGCCTTGAGCCGATGATAGGATTTAATTTGCGTAATCTGCGAAATCTGCGGATCGATTTTTTACCTTGAGCCTTCAGCCTTGAGCCGATAAAAGTATTTAATCTGTGTTCATCTGCGTTAATCTGCGTCCTATCCTATTCCGTGTAATCTGCAAAATCTGTGGATTGTAATTTGTAGATCGAATCTGCGAAATCTGCGTAATCTGTGGATTGCTTTTTTGCCTTGAGCTTGTTTTTATTTTATGGTTTTTTAATCTGCTCTCCGAGCCGTAAGCTTTACGAGCCAGAGGCGAAATCTGCGTAACCCGCCCGCCTCGCCTTGCTCGCATGGCCCCGCCAAGTCGGGACAGGCCGGGCGCGGTCTGCGGATATTATTTAATCTATGGATCTTCTTTTCGTCATTTTTTTATCAGAAAGAAGGGAATATTTGACGGTTTGTGGCTAACTATAAAGAAATAAATCAACAATCTTACCCATATTTGTGTTATCCAGCTTCCTGATCCCAAAAAGTATTGAAATAAAACAAAAAATGTGATTAACTAATAAAATATTTTCGGATTGATCACATTACGATATGACCGCTCACCTGTCGGCCGGGGGGATTCATCGCAACTGGCCTATATTTTGTGAATCGGATTCACTGGTGTAAATTGCTAAAGGTTAAAAAATGACCAGTCTTCAATCCAAATTTTCCTGCCTGCTGGTAGACGATGATCCAAAAATTATCTCCCTTCTTGAATCCGTTTTCAGTGATACCTCCTACCAGATTTATACCGCCATGAACGGGAAGAGCGCGCTGGCGCTAATGGAAAAGGTGAGAATTGACGCCACTCTGATAGATGTGGTCATGCCGGGGATGGACGGCATCACCCTCTTAAAGGAGATAAAGAAAGACCATCCCGAAACCATGGCGATCATGCTTTCCGGTTACGGCTGCATCGAATCCGCGGTCAAGGCCGTTAAACTGGGAGCTGTCGATTTTTTAGAAAAACCCATTTCCCCCGAGGGTTTGCGATTCTGCCTGTCCCAGCTTTACGAAAAATGGAAAGCCAAAAATGAGAATCGAACTCCCGGGGTTAAAATCGAATCCCGCATTGGGCATGATGAACTGGTCGGCAGATCCACGCTGGTAAAGAAGCTGAAGCAAATAATCGCACAGGTGGGGCCAACGGACGCCCCTGTATTGATTCAGGGACAAACCGGAACGGGCAAGGAGCTTGTCGCCCGTGCCGTTTACGATCGTAGCCGCCGACACAAAAAAAATTTTATGCCGGTCGATTGTGCCGCCATCAGTGAAACCGTCATTGAGAGTGAGCTTTTCGGGCATGTCAAAGGCGCCTTTACCGGCGCGCATATATCGACCCTGGGTATTATCCGGTCGGCGGACAAGGGGACCCTGTTTCTGGACGAGATCGGCGAGCTTCCCCAATCCGTTCAGGCCAAACTGCTAAGAACCATTCAGGAGAGAGAAGTCCGGCCGGTTGGCAGCAGTAAGCGATATCCCGTCGATATCCGGGTAATCGCTGCCACGAATCGCGATCTGGAAGAGGAAGTTTTAAAGGGTAGTTTTAATGAAGCCCTTTTTTACAGACTGAACGTGGTGAATATTAATGTCCCGCCGCTCAAAGATCGTAAGGAAGATATTCCTTTACTGGCTAGGCACTTTGCCCGGCGTTTTACCTTTTATGATTCGCAGGTGAAGGAAATTTCTCCCGAGGCGCTTGCCTGTTTGGAAGCCTATGATTGGCCGGGAAATGTCCGGGAATTGGAAAATGCGATCCAGCGGGCCTTGGCCCTGGGAAGTAAGAATTTAATCCGGACCTGGGATCTTCCGAAAAAGATATATGCGCTTTCAGCTAAAGCTTCTCAAGCGCATTCGAAACCCACCCGCGGCACCCTGGCCTGGTACGAACAAAAGGCAATAGAAAATGCGCTGACAAAAAGCTCGGGAAACCGCAAAATTGCGGCGATGCTTTTGAATGTCGGTGAAGCCACCATCTACCGCAAGATCAAAAAATATCATATCAACGTGTAACCTGTCAAAAACATAGTTAAATGGTTGATTAGTTGATTGGTCAATTAGTCAGCGGATTCAATCCATTTTAACCTATTTAACGAATTGATACGATCAGCAGCTTACCAGCTTAATAGCTTTTGAGCCTTCAGCCGTTTTTTATTTTATGGATTTTTAATCCGTGTTCATCTGCGTAAATCCGTGTCCTAACCTAATCTATTTGCTCTGTGGATCTAATCTGCGTAAATCGGCGTAACCCGCCCGCCTCGCCTTGCTCGCATGGCCCCGCCAAGTCGGGACAGGCCGGGCGCGGTCTGAGGACCGAAATATGCAATCAAAATGATAGACCCCCACCAAAACACCTATCATCTTGATAGATCCCACTCCTGAAGCCGCGCCCGCGTAGGTTTTCCAGCTGACCCGACTCCCTACCTGACACTTTCCGTGCAATCTGAAAATTTTCGAACTCTATTTACCCTAATGCGTTTAATGAAGGCCCTTTACGTAATCTGCGTAACCTGTCCTGAGCTTGCCGAAGGATCTGCGGACAGTAATTCTTAAACCACCCGACGCCTATCAATCTGATAGAAATTTGACACAATTCCCACAGATTTGTTTTCTTTTATCCGTGTTTATCTGCGTAACCTGTCCTGAGCTTGCCGAAGGATCTGTGTCCCAAACTAATCTGTGTAATCTACGTGATCTGCGGATCCCTTTGAGTTTTCAACCTTGAACCTTGGACCTTGAACCTTAAACCTGATGAGCTTACCAGCTCATCTGGCATATATGTTGCTACATAAAAACAAAACTATTTTCGCCTGCCCAAAAACGCTGGGGGGGAGCATCAATCTTTCTGCCTTTGAACTTAAGGGCTTTATCCTAATTGACCCGGTTGAAATATGCGAGAGATGCATCTTATTCCACTATCCCGTAAGCCCATACGCGGGGGACCACCCGATCTCATTAAAAAAATAGTTTCACCAAATTTTAGAAACTCCAGAACTTAAAGTAACTTATCCTCTCCGACCATTTAACTGTGAAAAGAAAAATGGCAAATGCGCTTCTGATCGCCAAACGGACCGAAAAGATTAATCGAGTTGAAAACGTGCTGTCTGAGTATTTTGAGAGCATCGACCGGGTTTCAGATTTAGCCGGGACCGGACAATTGCCGCTGGACCTCCATTTCGACCTGATTGTGGCCACGGATTCATTAAAAATCAAACCGGACGGGGATTTTCTTGCATGTTTAAGAGGCCAATTTCCCGGCGCAAAATTTTTGT
>JAQYWI010000113.1 GCA_030145015.1 Desulfobacterales bacterium | reverse complement strand
AATACCTCGGATAAATTGCATGCGGTCCCAATAATAATGGGAGCCACGAATAGGAGACTGGCTGGGTTTTTAGACTACCACTAATTTAATTGACTATGCACATAGGAGATATCATCAAAACCGGCCTCCAAGTCAAGGAGATCGTAAATTTAATTTTTGGAAAATTATTTGAGCCCACCCGAAGTTTAATTGGATTATGGTTTTTTGGTCGTTATCACCGTAACGGACCATAACACATCGTCTTACAAAACCCTTGTGATATCCATTTGAAACATGTACTTTTAACAGGGTTGAATTGAGGCGAACTCCAGCTCTAAAATCGCACCAAATTATGTTCCGATTCATTAGATATCACAACTGTGCCTAAATTTGGTGTATTCTCAATATACATGTAGTATTGGCGAAGCTGTGGCATGGCAAGATGATTCAAGTTTTTTGGAAATTTAAATTATTGGGATTTCATCTACGTATCTTGAGTTTGAGCAAATTTGTGATATTTTAGGATACCTGCAATAAGATCTGTTGACCTAATCACCACATTGTAGTAGGCAATAATTTCAATTAATAATTTTTCCAGACTTATTCCCATTCTTTATTCCTTGCTGATTTTATCATATCTTTCAAATCAAAGGAGAGTTTGCCATGTCTGTCGAAAACATCCGAAGCTCTATGGAAAAAACGATTAGCTATCTTAAAGCAAACCCTGAAAAAGCTAAAACCAAAGGAAAAGCAGCAACAGCGGTTTTAGAAAGCGGTCTTAAGGTTCGCACCACCGGTCCAAAAGACCAGATGATTATTAGTGATATACCTTCTACCTTGGGTGGAGGAGAATCGGCACCAGCGCCCGGTTGGTTTATGCAAGCTGCTCTGGCAGCATGTTACGCATCCGGGATTGCATTGAAGGCGGCACAAGAGAGCATTGAGCTTTCTACTCTTGAGGTATCAATTGACGCTGAATCTGATGCCCGTGGTTTTTTTGGATTCGATGAAACTATAAAAGCAGGTCCTTTGAATGTGAAAGCCAGTGTTCTCATTGGAGCAAAAGGAGTAGAAGAGGATAAATTACGTGACCTTGTGAAGCAGGTATATAAATATTCATGGGTTGGCAATGCAGTACTACGGTCTGTACCAATAAAAACAGAGGTCGAAATAGTATAAGCTAATTAAATTTGATCTATGACTATAATTCTAAAATGATTATCCATTCAAGGGGAGATTTTCTCCAACATTCGCAAAATTTGGGCGAACTTCTGATATGTCCGGTGGTATCTTCAAAAAATCGGGACTTTTGAAATTGCTGATACTGTAAACGTATCTGAATTTCCCTTGACATTGGATAATGCTGCAGAATATTAAAATGCGAATAATATGCGCTCCTGAAATTCAATCTCACTCACACCTGAATCTGACTGTTCCTATTTGCGTTCATTTCGAATCTTCCATTCTGCGCAGTATCGCTCATCTTAAATCTCTCTGCTGAAATAGATACTGGTTTCCCTTAACTTTAACTTGATAGACAGGTAAAGATTCGATGGAGAAACCCCTCAAATTTTGCATACCGCGCTCCGAACAGGATACATCTTCTGTTGGGAGCTAAAATCCTATCTTCATTTCTTCATTTAACCCATAGATACAAATCTATTAAAGGAGGCGCTACTATATGGCTAAATATATTTCTCTTGTCAAATACACGGCAAAGGGCATCGAGAACGTCAAAGAAAGTCCAAATCGACTTGATGCGGTCAAGCAACTTTGTGAATCCATGGGTGCAAAAGTGGAAGGGTTTTATCTGACTATGGGTCGATATGACATTATAATGATTACGGATGCGCCAAACCCTGAAACCGTAGCGAAAATTATTCTCACAATAACATCTGGAGGGGCGGTCAGCACCGAAACGCTCCATGGTTTTCCAGAAGAAGAATATCGAAAAATTATTTCCGAACTTCCATAGAGAGTTTTAACGGCAGGGTCAGCAATGGCTCTGCCTTTTTATTTGTATATCAACATCTATTCGCATCTGAGCCTAAATTGCAGATATCAACAATAGAAACCAAGTATCTTGCGTCCTCATTTTTTCAGATACTGTAAACTAACCACAAGAGAGCCATCTTTTAGATTTCTGCTATTTTAGGGTAACAACATTTGCTTTCCAAAAGTTGCGGTTACTCCAACTAATCTGTATCCCGTCGAAATTATTTTAGATTGTGATATCATTTTGATATCTGGGGCTAAAAATTTCCCCACATAAACTGCTTTCCGAGGTTGTATATTTGTCATGCGAAATCCCCACTTTGGCGTAAGTTTAGATGTCGGCTATGAAGGGACAAAAGCAAATTATTCTATATATCTTATGGTAATCTTACATATTTTCAAAACTCAAAATTTCCGATTTCTCCAACTCAATACAAACTTTGAGAGGCCCCTGAAAAGTTGTGATATCATATTTTCAATCGAAGTTTTAACTTCCTGCCAATTCTGTCAATTCAATTTTAGATCAGGGCACCTTAACAAAAGACAGAAGTCAGATATAGGGATTTGACTCAGATTCTGTCATCTGTCCGTTGTCTTCTGTCCTCTGGGCTCTGAATCTGGCCCCTGTTGACTTAATGATCGTCGTACCTATTTTTATAGAGTTTGATTTAAGACAAATGCGCACATTCAATGAGAAAGAAAGAGACCGTACAGCAAAAATGCCAAAGGTCTGGCCTACAGCCACAGCGCCGATCAGCGGTCATGGAAGCATATGTAAATATTTTTTTAAAAAATGGTTTCAGATTAGAGGAGAAGTCATATGAACTTACAGGACAAACTCAATGAGCTTAAAGCAAATTTTGAAAAGCAGGCGCCCAAAGAGGCCTTGGAGACAATGCATAAGGCCACAGATGATCTTCGAAAATCAGGAATATTAGAACGCGCATTAAAAGTTGGTGACCACATGCCGGAATTTGAACTCGAAAATGCTGAAGGTAACCTGATTCGGTCAAAAGTTATTTTAGCAAAAAAGCAAATGGTTTTAAGTTTTTACCGCGGCAGGTGGTGACCGTATTGCAATCTGGAGCTGGAGGCTCTCCAAAATTCATTAGAGAAATTCAATTCCGCAGGAGCCGAGTTGATCGCCATCTCCCCGCAGCTTGCGAAACAAAGCCGCGCACTGGTCAAAGCAAAAAAACTGACCTTCGAAGTTTTAAGTGACCCTGGAAATTCGGTGGCTCAAAAATTCGGGCTGGCTCATGTCCTCCCTGAAGATTTGAGAAAAATCTATTTGCAGTTCGGCATTGATGTCCCCAAACACAATGGAGACAATTCATGGAAATTGCCGCTGGCCTCAAGATTCATCATTGACCAGGAGGGTGTGATCCAATACACAGCGGTTGACGCAGATTATACCATTCGGCCGGATCCTGAACATACGATCGAGGTCCTGCAATCCATTAAAAAGCAACAATAGAAATGAAAATCTATACCGGCACAGGGGATAGAGGCAAAACCAGCTTATTTAGCGGGGAACGCTTATTTAAAAATAATGCCCGAATCGATGCTTACGGAGATATTGATGAGCTCAATTCGATTCTGGGCGCTTTGACGGCCCATTTTTCAGATGAAAAAGCGCTCATCGAGGAAATGCGACAGATCCAGTCTGATCTTATGCAATTAAGTGCCTGGCTTGCGACCACCCCGGATTCTGCCTTGATAGAATCCCTCGCAGAAATCTCCACAGAACAGATTGCCTTTTTAGAAAAGGCCATTGATCGACTCCAAAAAGGGTTACCTGTGCTGAAGGGATTTATCTTGCCAGGAGGGCATATCACGGCTGCCTGGGCCCATGTGGCCCGAACCGTTTGTCGCAGGTCCGAGCGCAAAGTGTTACCGCTGTTGAATAACCTGCCGGAAGGAAAAGCCGCCGAGCAGTATCGCAAATCGTTGGTATATTTGAATCGGTTGTCGGATTATCTTTTTGTACTTGCCCGTCATTGTAATCATATTCACGGTATTTCAGATAAACTGTGGAAAAGGTGAGGTAATTTTCAAATTTGAAGACCGGTGTCCAAACGTATACCGTCACCCTGCTGAAACGAAAATGGCTTTCAAAAAAAACCTTTGAGATTTTTTTGAGCCTGCCCCCTGCGTTTACCTTTAAGCCGGGTCAGCGTATCAGCCTGATTTTAGACGGACACGAAAGAGATTACTCCATTGTCTCGGCACCGCAGGAATCTGAACTTACCCTCTGTATCCGCATGGTGACCGGCGGCAAATTATCTGCTCTTCTCAGCGTTGCCGATATCGGCATATCTATTTCATTTAATGGCCCGTGCGGTTATTTTACGTACAAACCTTCGTCCCGCCCGGCGGTGTTTGTGGCCACCGGCACCGGTATCGCACCATTCTGTTCGATGGCCCGATCCGGTATATCCGGCTTTACAATTCTGCATGGCGTCGGTTTGTCCGACGATCTGTATTACGCTTCCCAACTTCGGCAAAGCGCCCGAAAATATATCCCCTGCCTGTCGGGATCAAAAGAACTGCCTGCGAATGCTTTCCCGGGCAAGGTGACCCAATATCTGGAACGGCATTTAACTCCCGGAGCCTATGATTTTTACCTTTGCGGTCTGAGCAAGATGATTCGGGATGTCACCCATCTCATCGACGTGCGTTTCCCGGAATCCTTGGTGTACACGGAATTGTTCTATTGATCTTCACCGAGAGCGGTGTCAGGTTTCAGGTGTCAGGTGTCAGCAAATAGATGACGGAAAACAGAAATCGGATAAAGTGCTTCAGCTTTTAGTTTTTGCCATTCGTCTTGGGTCCTCTGAAACCTGACACCCGACACCTGAAACCTTGTACGGTAAGCCCTGTAATAATACTTGTGCAATTGACCTTGTACCGATAGTGTATGTCTGCGGTTAATTCAACAGAAGGAGACCATATGAAGTTTGAAGCGATTGAAAGGAAAACCGTTATTCTCGACCCCAACAACAACATGCAGCGCAAAACGATCCCCAGCGAGATCCGCAAAGACCCTCTCACCGGAAAGACTTCGCGCATCTGCCATTTTCGGCCCTTAAAATGGGAAAAACCCGATATTGACCAGCTGATCGCCGGAACCGAAAAAACATGTCCCTTTTGTCCGGACAGGGTCATGAAGATTACCCCTTGTTTTCCCGAAGACATTGTTCCCGAAGGGCGTCTTGTTTTAAACGATAAAGTTCTGTTTCCCAATATCGCCCCCTACGACATCCTGGGCGCTGTGGCCACCCTGGGCGACCGGCATTATATCCCAATGACCGACTTTGAAACCGAACGTCTGGCCGATGGTTTCCGTCTGGCGATAAATTTTTTCCAGCATGTAAACAAAATAAATCATCCGGAGTCCGTCTATCATCTGGTGAGCTGGAACTACATGCCGGCTTCCGGAAGTAGCGTAATTCACCCGCATTACCAGGTCTTCGCGACCTCGTATGCGCCCAATCAACTGCGGGCAGAACTGCAGGCTGCCGAAAGGTATATGAAAAAAAACGGGGCCAATTACTGGGATGATCTGGTGAAGGCAGAAAGGACTGCAAAGGATCGGTTTTTGGGAAGAATTGGGCGGTCGAATTGGATGACGGTGTTTGCGCCTCTGGGTGTCGCCGGGGATGTCGTCGCCGTGATAGATGATATCAGCACTACCCTGGAACTGACAGACGACGATCTAACAGACCTCGCCACAGGATTGAACAATCTTATGGCGGCTTATGATAAGATGGGAATTTACAATTTTAATGTCAGTTTTTACCCGGGCGCTGCGGGAGATGATTTTACCCGCTTTCATCTGGTTTTTTCTCCACGCACCTATTTTAACGAGGCTCTGGGCACACCGGATGTGGCGGCATTGCGCAATTTGGGCAATGAAGGGGTGTGCATGGCATTCCCTGAAGACATAAATAAGATGCTGATATCTGAGTTTTAGCGGCTAAAAACGACTATAAGGAAAAATAGGTCAGGAATACGATGTCTGCTCGTCTTCTTCGGTATGAATTTTGATGGGCTTAAAATGGTATTATATCTCTAGTTAGGTCAACCAGCGTTTTCTGCGCTTATAAAATTTGGCATCACGGTAGCTTCGCTTGGTGCCCATTTCCGTGAGTCCCAAATAAAACATCTTGATATCTTCGTTTTCCCTGAGTTTTTCAACGCTGTCATCTAAAACAATCTTACCGTTTTCCATCACATAACCGTGCTCCGCAATGGATAGCGCCAGATGGGCATTTTGCTCAACGAGCAGCATGGTAATGTTTTGTTCTTCATTTAAGCGTTTTAATATATTAAAAATTTCAGCAACTAAGATGGGACTTAAGCCCAGCGAGGGCTCGTCTAACATCATCAACCGGGTCCTGGCCATCAGCGCACGGCCAATGACCAGCATCTGCTGCTCACCGCCGGACAGGTAACCGGCCAACCGATTACGCAAGGGTTTGAGGGCCGGAAAATAATGGAACACCATCTCATAGCGCTCATTTATCTTTTTGCGGTTCTTACGGGTCCGGGTAGCGGCAATCAAATTTTCATGTACGCTCAGGTTTTCGAAAACGCAGCGGCCTTCCATCACCTGAAAGATGCCCTTTTTAACAATCTCTTCAGGCTCTCTGCCGTCAATACGCTCACCCATAAATTCTATCGAGCCACCGGTAACCTCACCCTCTTCGGTCTTCAAAATGCCTGATATGGCTTTCAGGGTAGTGGTTTTCCCAGCCCCGTTGGCGCCTAACAGGGCCACGATCTGGCCCCTCTGAACATCCAGCGAAAGTCCCTTGAGGACCAAGATAACATCATCGTAAATGACCTCGATGTTATTTACGTTGAGCATGCTTAGCCCCTTTCCTTTATCTGCTCCTGTAAGATAAAGCGCTGCACTTTACCTCCGGCTGTCTTCGGAATATGGTCTGAAAATTCAATCCAACGCGGAAATTTATAGGTGGCAATTCGATCCCTGACAAACTGTTTAATTTCTTCTTCGAGTTCCGCTGAAGGGGAATGCCCGGATTTCAGAACAACGAAAGCATAGGGTTTAATGAGATCCTCGGCATCCTGGTACCCGACCACCGCGCTTTCTTCAACCGCAGGATGCTGATTCAGGGTATTTTCAACTTCCCGGGGCGCCAGCCATTTGCCGCCCACGCGCAGCATATCATCACTGCGGCCACGGAAATAATAATAGCCCTCATCATCCATCAGGTAGCGATCCCCGGTAACAAACCACTCGCCCTGCATGTTCAATTTGGTTTCTTTTCTCTGATTCCAATAGGCCGAGGCGATCGAGCCCCCGTTGATCATCAGATTGCCGATCTGGCCGGCTTTAACCGGCTGGCCGTCATCATCCAGCAAGCGTGCACCGTATCCCGGGACCAGCTTACCGGTGCTGCCCGGTTTAATTTCGCCGAAGCGACTGGAAAGAAAAATATGACAGATCTCCGTAGAGCCGGTCCCCTCTAATATTTCAACACCGAATTCTTCTTTGAATCGGAGGTAAATTTCCGGTGAAAGAATCTCGGCAGAAGAGATACACGCCCGCAGGCTTTCTACAGACGGCAGTTCCCGGCCCTCACGGCGACATGTTTTTTTATATTCAGCCAGCACGCCCAACAGGGTCGGAACCGTAAAAAAAAGTGTGGGCTCATATTTGACCAGGTCCTGATAAATCAGTTCCGGTTTAGGGGGATGGCTGACAAGAATCGTCGTGGCACCTACGGCGAAGGGAAAATAAGCACCATTTCCCAAACCATAGGCAAAAAAGAGAAACGAGCCCATGGCCCGGTCTTCGGCTTTCATATTTAGGATGCCCTTGGCGTAAACTTCAGAACAAAAGACCATATGGCTGTGATGGTGAACGGCACCCATTAATTTTTCGGGATTTCTGCCGCTGTACAACCAGAACGCGGCATCATCCGGTGTGGTCTCAACAGCTTTAAAGTCCGTATTTGCTTTTTCTAAAAGTTCATCAAATGACAGATACGCGTGATCCGCATCTCCGCAGACAATGATCTTTTTTAAGAATACGGCCTGATCCAGGATCTTGGCAATCTCCGGCAAAAATACCGCATCAACGATCAAAACCGCAGCACGGCTGTCATTGAGCATATAAAGGAAATCCGGCGCCTTCATCAGGATATTGGACGGTATCGGCACCGCACCGATTTTAATGGCCCCGTAAAAAGAAAACAGCATTTCGGGCGTATCGCGCAGCAGCAGCATAACGCGGTTTTCCATGCCGACGCCCAGTTCGGTCAAAACATTGGCCATGCGGTTGACGTTTTCAAGAAACTGGCCATAGGTAAACACCTGATCCTCAAAAAGGATGGCCGTCTGCTCCCCGCGGCCTTCATCCACATTGCGGTCTACAAAGTATTCTGCGGCATTGAATCGTCCGGGTAGATTCAACTCGAGCATAGGTTTGCCTTGATTAAAAAATTTGCATTAAAAGGCCGTTAGGGGTCCGTTGCCTGTGGTCCGTCGCTTACTCAACTGACAACGGACCACCGACAACGAATATTTATAAATTATTTACCGAAGTACTCCTGATCTCTGGGCAACTCGATCCATCCGGAGATATCGACCATCTTACCATTCTTGACTTGATAAATCTTGGCGGCCATGCTGCCGCGATGATCCTTACTGGTAAAGGTCAGCGGCGGTGCTAAGCCTCCGGTTTCAAAGTTACGGAATTGTTCAAAGGCATCGCGTATTCCAGCCGGCGTCAGATTACCGGCTCTGTCCGCTGTTTTAAGTGCTTGGCCTACACAGAGAATGTTCACCCAGCCTTCAACATACACATTGGTGCCCTTTTCCCCCGGATGCCATTTTTCGTGGGATTCAACGACCTTTTTCATCCCCGGCACCGGCGAACCATACGCGGCAATGGGGTGCACTCCATAAGTGCCCTCGGCGGCCCCACCGCTCAGGGAGATCAGGGTTTCCTCAAAATTCCGAATGTTGGAAATAAATTTGGCCCGGCTTCCAATCGCCTTGGCATTTTTCAGGATAACGGCACCGTTCATCGCTGTCGATGTGATGTAGGCAAAGTCAGGATCGTAGCGGCCCATATTGGTTAATTGAACCGTGGCATCCTTGGTGGGCCAGTTGATGACCTGGTCCGGACCGACACCCACGCCGATTTTCTTGGCATAGTCCTTACTGGTCCCCAGTATGGCACGACCGTACCCGTTATCCGGATACAGGTAGCAGATTTTCGGGTCGCGGCTTTTATCTTTCCAGCCTGTCCGAACCCACTTAAGCGCTATACGGGCCATATCATTGTAGGAAGGCGACATATAAAAGCTATACGGAAATTTCGCGGGATCCTGAAAAACGCCTATAAAGGAGGCCGCAATGGTCGCCACCCCGTCGGCAACGATTTTCTTTTTCAAAGTCATGGTGGTTCCAGTGGACTGGATATAGATTCCTTTCACTTTTTCAGAGTCTATCAGTCGGTTGTAACCGGCCACGCCCTTGGGTACTTTGTAACCATCATCAATGACAATCAGTTTCAGTTGTTTGCCGTTGATGCCGCCATGCTCATTGATCCACCGCATGGCATCCAGTTGTCCTTTCACCTGGTTTTTACCCCAGTCCGAGGTAGGGCCGGAAAGATCGATTAGAACGCCCCACTTGATCTCCTCGGCTGCACGGGCATTTCCAGGACTGACCCCAATAACCAGGGCCAGGAAAAATACCGATATGGCAAATCCAATAATCCATTTTCTCATGATTTTACCCTCCTTTTCTTTACTGGGCGCCCGGTTTTCGGGACCACCCGTTATGCGGTTATCTGTCAACAATTATAGTGAAGATACCTTAGTAAGAGAACGGCCAGAGCTTCCAGTAAGCCCGAATGGTGCGCCAGCGCGCCGCCAGGCCGTCCGGTTCAAAAATAAGAAACAGTATTATGACCAGACCAAAAACAATCTCCCTGATGGAGACAAACCAGGTCACATGGTCGGGGTAAGCCGTGTTGAGGGTGGTGTTAATCACCTCAAGCATCCGCTCTAAGATAAACCAAAAACCGACTCCGAAAAAACCGCCCATTATGTGACCCAGCCCGCCGACAATGCACATGGCCAGATAGTCGATGGACTGCGAGATCGTAAACGACTCGTGGGTAATGACCTCCAGATATTGGGCCAGCAGGGCGCCGGCAATACCGGCAAAAAAAGAAGATACCGCAAAAGACAGCAGGCGGTACTTAAAAAGGTTGACACCAATCACCTCAGCTGCCAGATAGCGATCGCGAATGGCCACAAATGCCCGGCCGGATCGCGCCCGAACGATATTCTTGGTCGCCATGGTAACAGCCACGGCAAGGACGAAAGTCAGATAATACAAATGAATGCGATCATCAAAATGGAACGGCCCCAGCGTCCCTGGATCCACATACAGGCCGTCCACGCCGCCGGTCAGCTTATCCCAGCGGCGGATGGTAAACTCGATGATAAATTGGGCCGCAATGGTGGCCATGGCCAGATACAACCCCCTTAACCGAAGGGAAGGGATCCCAAAAACCATCCCGACCAGGGCGGTCACAAAACCGCCTAAAAAAAGCGCCACGATAAAGGGGACACCGGCCTGGCTGATGAGAATCGAGCAGGTATAGGCCCCCACTCCCATAAAAGCGGCATGGCCCAGAGAAATCTGACCGGTAAAGCCGGTCAGAAGATTCAGGCCGTGGCAGGCAATAATTGCGATACCCACTTCGATCATCGTGGCGATCATGTACTTGGAGCCAAAAAAGGGAAACAGCACACACAGGATTAAAAAAGCAATCAACCAGATTCGAACAAACCAGGTCTGAAAGATGCGTTCATCCGAGCGGTAATTTTCGTGGTATAATCCAGCAGGCATCGTCGCGCCTCACCTATATTTTTCAGTTACAGCACCAATTTGATTTTATCACATCACTCAATCCAAAATCCGCAATCCAAAATCCCAAATCGATCACACTCTTTCTATCTCCTCTATACCAAACAGCCCGTAAGGCTTGATCATCAAGACCAATACCAGCACGATAAAGGGAAAAACTTCATTAATGGCCGGGATAAAAGGATCCAGATATCCGGCCGAGAGAAACTCCAAAACACCGACCACCAGTCCCCCGATAATGGCCCCCAGAATACTGTCAAGGCCGCCGAAGATCACCGCCGGCAGCACTTTAAGCCCAATGTGGCTCAGTTCTACGCCAACCCCGCCGATATTGCCGATCAAAATGCCTCCGATGGACGAAACCACCGCAGCAATACACCAGCTGATGGCAAAGACCCGTTTAACCGATATTCCCATACTCTGGGCAGCGGTCTGATGGTCTGCCACGGCCCGCATAAATACGCCGGTACGCGCATATTTAAAAAATACGGCAAAGAAAATCAGCAGCACCAGCGAGATTCCCAGGCTCCAAACGTACAGATAGGCAATCTTAACACCCCAGAGGTCAAGCGGCTGTTGCGGAAAGATATTAAACTGCCGAATATCGTTGCCCCACAGCATGATGACCAGGCCTCTCAAAATATAGGTGAGGCCCAGGGTGACCATAATGATCGAAATGATGGGTTCGCCGATCAGCGGCCGCAGCACCAGACGCTCAACCGCCAGCCCCAGGATAACCGAAAAGACCATGGTGAGCAAAAAAGAGGCGATAAAGTTGAGCCCGAAGTCAAGCGTCATCGAAAGACAGATGTAGGCCCCGACCATGAGAAACTCGCCCTGGGCCAGATTTAAGATGGACGTTGACTTGTAAATCAATACGAATCCTAATGCCACCAGCGCATAAATAGAACCCATAGAAAGACCGGTCAGAAAAAATTGCATAAAGATGAGAAATTCGCTTTGCAATTTACATCCCTCCCTTTAACCTTGCCCAGAAACCTTTCGGCTTCAAAAGATCCTGGTATTCCGCTTCCGGTTTCATCGTCCGGATTATCAGGTTGGTCCGCAGCGTCGCCGTTTTGCCGTCCTGGTAGCGGATGACAGTCTCGATGGGAAGTTCCCCTGCGTCACTGTAAAGAGCGCTGATTTCCTTGACGTATTTTTCATTGATGAATCCGCGGCGGATTTTTTTGGTACGCGTCAGTTCCTCATCATCCGCATCCAATTCCTTGTAAAGCAGGAGGAACTTATTGATTCTGGCCTTTTCGGGCAGGGTGCTGTTGACCCTGACAACTTCGCGCTCAATCAGATCATAAACTTCAGGCTTATCGGCCAGGTCCGAATAGGTCGTATAGTTAATACGATGATCTTCTGCCCATTTGCCCACATGCTTATAATCGATACAGATCATGGCGGTGACATAGTCCTGCTCATGCCCCAGAACCACGGATTCCACAATATACGGGCAAAACTTGAGCTTATTTTCAACAAACATGGGTGAAAACTTGGCACCGCTCCTCAGGTGCATCAGATCCTTGACCCGATCGATAATGACCAGATGGTTGTCGTCGGTAAAGTAGCCGGCATCTCCGGTATGCATCCAACCATCAATGATGGTGTTTTGGGTGGCCTGCTCGTCTTTGAGGTATCCCTGAAACAGACCGGGGCCTCGCGATATGATCTCCCCCACCCCTTCAGCGTCGGGTTCGAAAATAGAGATTTCGGCGGCAGAAACCGGGATCCCGACCGAGTCGAAATTGATATCACCATCCCGGTGGACGGTTGAATAACCGGCCACCTCGGTCTGACCATAGATCTGTTTGAGGTTGACACCCAGAGCATGAAAGAATCGAAAGACATCGGGTCCCAGGGCGGCACCGCCGGTCATGGCGGACCGGACCTTTGAAAAACCCAGCCGATCGCGCAGCGCCCTAAACATGGCGGCATAGGCCAACCAGTAAAGAATCTTCCAGCCCAGTGAAGGATCCCTTTTTTCAAATTTAAATTCCGCCCAGCGATATCCAATGGGCAGGCACAGGTTGTAAACAAACTTTTTTAAAAAGGAGGCATCCAGATGCTTGACCATTACCTGGCGCGAAATACCTTCCCACATGCGCGGTGATGCCACCACCAGGCTGGGCGCAATCTCATATAAATCGGCCATGGCGGATTCGGGCTCTTCCGGAAAGCTCACCGTATAGCCGGCGTACAGCGCAGAAAACACACTCATGGTCTGTTCCACGATCCAGGGCAACGGAATAAACGAGAGAAACTGATCATCCGGAGACTTAAAATCGGCCTCGTTCAAAGCGGCCACCATGCTGAGGATATTGGCATGCGTCAATAATGTGCCTTTGGGGTTACCGGTGGTCCCCGACGTGTAGCAGACAATTGCCAGATCGCTGTCTTTGATCGCAGCGACATTTTTGTCAAACAAATCGGGTTCCTTCCGGTGCAATTCCCGGCCCTGTTGTTCGATTTGCGAAAACTCAATCAGCAGATCATCTTCATAGTCCCATAATCCTTTAGGATCGGTGTAAATAATTTTTTTGAGGTGCGGCAATTTCTCTTTCAGGTCCAGAATCTTGTCCACCTGTTCCTGATCTTCAGCCACAAGCATGGCTGCCTCGGAATGGTCGATGATGTAGGCCACCTCACTCAAAATCGAGTCCTGAAAGATGCCGAACGGAATCGCCCCGGCAGCCTGGGCGGCCAGCTCGGCATAAACCCATTCCGGACGGTTATCACCGATGATTCCCAGGGATTCGCCTGGTTTCAGACCCAGTGAAATCAACCCCAGAGAAAAATCCTGCACATGTTCCAGATACTGCTGCCAGGTAACCGACTGCCAGATACCGAATTCTTTTTCACGCAGGGCGATGCGGCGATTGCCAAACCGCTCTGCGTTTCGGGCAAGCAAAGCGGGCAGGCTCCGGGAATTTTTTGAGGAAGTCATTTGATCAGGATTCATATCAATCCGTTGTAGATTAAAGTCGCGAA
Organism: Desulfobacterales bacterium; assembly: GCA_030145015.1. The sequence continues at coordinate 3,829 of JAQYWI010000113.1, read as the reverse complement.
TACGCTTTTTCATCTTCTCCGAGGTAGGCGCGAATGACATGGGGATCTTCTTGAATTTCCCGGGGTGAACCTTGAGCGATTTTCTGCCCGAACTCCAGAACGCACACGCGGTCGGAAATATCCATTACCACACCCATATCGTGCTCAACCAGGATGATGGATACATCCCACATTGTGTTCACATTGATAATAAAGCGCGCCATATCTTCGGTTTCTTCTAAATTCATACCGGCCATGGGCTCGTCCAATAAAAGGACCTCGGGCTGCATGGCAAGGGCTCTGGCAAGTTCGACCCTTTTTTGAAGCCCGTACGGCAGGGTACCGACAATCTGTTTGCGAATGGTTTCGATTTCTAAAAGATCGATAATCTTTTCCTCGATCTCCTGGCGCAGCTTTAATTCCTCGCGCCGGGTTCGTCCCCAGTAAAGCATGTCGGAAAGAATGCCCGATTTTAAAAAGACATGCCGGCCCAGCTTGATATTGTCCAGAACCGTCATGCCTTTGAACAGCTCGATATTTTGAAAAGTGCGCGCGATACCTAATTTGGCGATATGATGCGTGGCGACCCGCGTGATGTCTTTGCCTTTGAAGCGTATTTCGCCTTCCTGGGGAGTGTAAAATCGGCTGATACAGTTTAACAGACAGGTCTTACCGGCTCCGTTGGGCCCGATGATGGCAAATATTTCACCCGGCAATAAATGCGTGCTGACGTTATATAGCGCCTGGACCCCACCAAAGGCCAATGACACATTTTCAACATCTATGATCGCTTTACCGCTCAATAGGAATTCAACCTTGCGAATGACTTGGTTTAATGCCAGACTCCTTGGATAACCTGGTGACTATAAAGAATGGGTTTTTAATTGTCAAGCCATCAAGTTAATGAATGCAATTCAGCAAAAATAGGATTTGCACCATTTAAAAAAGACGGAGCGCAGCGAAACCATAATTTTAGGCATTTTAGATCATTTTAAATTTTAGCTCATTTGTTATTGTAAGGACTTTAAACTGGACTCAAAATTTAATTTCCTCTATATTGAAAAACTTGATCCATCCGGGAAGTGAACTTAATATCAATGCCAGCCATATTTCGAAAGGACCTATCAATAATGGAAGGGAGATGAGCGCATGCAGGTAATCGATAAAACCATCGCCGGCTTGTTGGAGGAGATTGCGACTGAAAATCCGCTACGGGAGGCGATCATCCATACAGAAATGGGCGTGCGATACAATTTCAAGCAACTGTCCCGGGAGATTGACCGCAGCGCTTGCGGTTTCATCAAAAAAGGCATTAAATCCGGTGATAAGGTTGCTCTCTGGGCGCATAACACACCCGAATGGCTGCTATCTTTCCTGGGATTGACCAAAATAGGGGCCATTACGGTACCGATTGATCCGAATGCCACCAGCGAAAATCTCCACTTTATCCTGGAGCAGTCTGAAAGCCGAGGATTGATAATCTCCGCAGATTCGGGCGATAAAAAATTTGCGGAAATGGCACTGGCGGCCAAAAAGCAAATCCCTTCTTTGGCGTTTATTTTTGCATTCGGCACCCAATCCTCTGGAGAAATGACCACATGGACGGAATTGCTGGCCCTGGCTGCCGAGGTTGACGATTCGGTTCTCGCTGAAATGGCCAAAGCCGTGCATGCCGAAAATCCCATGGCGATTATGTATACCTCAGGCACAACGGGCCAGCCCAAAGGCGTCGTTCTGGATCATTTGGGACTGATCAACAAATCCATGGTTTCCACAGAGCGTCAGGGTATAACAGCCGAGGACCGCCTGTGTCTTTTTTTCCCACTTTTCCATATGTTCGGCAACACCTGTATCGCATTGGCAGGACTTTTAAGAGGTGCTGCGCTGATCATGCCATCTGAAACATTTGACCCGCCAAAGGTTTTGCACGCCATATCACAGGAAAAATGTACCGCAGTTTATGGATCCCCCAGTATGCTGATTGCGCTTATCGATCACCCCGAGTTTCAAAAGGGAGACTGGAATACCTTATCCAGAGGTATCATCGGCGGTGCACCCTGCCCCATTGAGTTGATGAGACGCATCGTTGAAGACATCGGGGTTTCCGATATCACCGTGGCCTACGGCATTACCGAAACGTCTTCCTGGATTAGCATGACCCATCCCATGGACCCCATCGAATTACGGGTATCCACTATCGGGACCCCGCTGCCCTGCAATGAAATAAAAATTGTTGATCCCGGCAGTGGTGAACAATTGGCGCCCAATCAACAGGGCGAATTGTGCACCCGGGGGTTTTTAATGAAAGAATATTACAAAATGCCGGCTGCGACTGCCGCTGCGGTTGATAAAGAAGATTGGTTCCACACAGGTGATTTAGGTGAAATGGATAAACAGGGTTATGTCAAGATAACCGGGCGACTAAAAGATGTGATCGTTCGTGACGGTGCCGACATCTATCCCGTTGAAGTTGAAGAAATTATTTACCAGCTCCCCGAAATCTCAGAGGCCCAGGTCTTTGGTTTCCCCGACCCTCAAAAGGGACAGGAAGTTGCTGCCTGGGTAAAATTGAAGGAGGGCGCCGAACTGTCACTGGATCGTATTGCCCGACATGTTAAAACGCATATGCATGAAGGGAAGTGGCCAAGGCATTATAAAATCGTATCCGGATTTCCCATGACCGGAAGCGGAAAAATTCAAAAGTTCAAGCTGGCAGAAATGGGACTGGATGAATACCGGCGCTAACATCGGCAAATCGAATCTCGGGAGGATATCTTGGGTGACCTGAGTGAATTTCCGTTAAAATATAAACTGTTTCTAAAAGCGTATCCCTGGCGCCGGATCGATCCGGTACCATGGGCACCTTTAAAAAAGCCGTTAAAGGACAGTCGGGCAGCGCTGGTCTCCAGCGCGGGACTCGTCCGGCCGGGTCAGGAGCCGTTTGATGATTCGATTCGCGGCGGTGACTACAGTTTCCGTGAAATCCCTGCCGATACGGATGTCTCCACCCTGATGGATACTCACCGCAGCGATCTTTACGATCACTCCGGACTCCGGCAGGACCCCAATCTGGCATTCCCCCTGGAACGTTTGGGGGAACTGGTCGGAAGCGGGCGCATCGGTTCGTTAAACCGACGGCATTTGTCCTTTATGGGATCCATTACCGCACCCGGGCGCCTGGTAAAAAAAACCGCACCACCGGCGGTGCGCAAACTGGTTGAAGATGGCGTCGATATCGTCCTGCTGGTGCCGGTTTGACCGATGTGCAATCAGGCCGTGGGTCTGGTGGCGGCGGAACTGGAGCGCCAGGGTATCTCTACGGTGGCGATTCAATTGCTGCGCAACGTAACCGGGAAAGTGCGGCCCCCGCGCGCACTGGTAGTCCCTTTCCGCCACGGGTACCCGCTGGATGTACCCGATGACGCCGAACGCCAGCAGGCAGTCATCGAGGCGGCGTTGCGAATGCTGGAAGATGAAAGCCTCAAGCCACCGGCCATCGTGGACTATGTTCCGGGATGATGCTTATATTTGGTCACGGACCTAAATTAATAGCGGCACAAAACTCATAGCGCACAAAGCGGGTTTCAGGTGTCGGGTGTCAGGTGTCAGAAATCAGTCAACAGACAACAGAGGACAAATGACCGACAAGGTGTTTCATTCTCCAGGTTTTACCATCTGTCTTCTGAATTCTGACTTCTGTCTTCTGTCTTCTGTTTCCTGACACCTGACACCTGACACCTGAACACTGAAACCTTAATTTGTAGCCCCGAGGCGATGATGCAATTTAAAAAACTCGAATTCAAAAACAAAGACGGACAAACCCTTTCTGCCAGGCTGGATTTGCCGGTGG
>JAQYWI010000112.1 GCA_030145015.1 Desulfobacterales bacterium | reverse complement strand
TGGCGTGTGCGCATTCGGACGTTAGCCCCACAGCAGAAGAAACAAAAGGAGTCCCGGCGGCAGGTGGAATCCAGTTTGATTTTGCCCGTTCGGCGAGCTTACCGGTAATCAGTCCCGTGGAGAAGGAAGTGCTGACCTTGAAGAATTTTAAGGTGGGCACCGGCACAAACCGAATGCTGATCGTGGGGGTCCAGGCCGAAGAGGAGGGCAAGGAGAACGTCGGTGACATGGTGATTTCCAGCCTCACTTGCGGCGATCGTACATTGACGCTGATACCGGGCTCCGAGGTTCAATTTTCCTCCATGTGGCGCGGTAAAGAATATTTCCTCAAGGTGTCTCTGTACTACCTTCTCAATCCACCTTCCGGTAAACACAACATCACGGTCACTTTTGTCGGTCCGGTAACGAGCGCCAATTTAGGGGCTGTCTCGCTTTTCAATACGGCGCAGGCGGCTCCGGTGAATTTAGTCACCAGCAAGCAGAACAACAAGGGAAAAATAATTACCCAGATTACCACAAAAAACGACGGTGCCTGGGTGGTTGACATCGTGGGTGGCGGCCACAAGAGCAAATTGGGGCCCAGGGGCAAGGGTCACGTCCGGCGATTCAACTCGCAGGAAAACAGCGGCGGGAAGTCTTCGTTGGTCGGCGGAACACTGTCCGTCCCGTCTGCCGGTGAGGTCACGCTGAATTGGGCCCAGTCCATGCGCATGGTCAATCGCCTGGCTCACGTGGCCGTTGAGATCGCGCCACACGAATAGACCGCTGAGGCCGCCGAATTTCCCGGGCAGATCCTTTAAAATTTAATCCGGTTATCTGGAAAGAACAAGTTGTATTGTTTGTGGGAGCGGCTTCCAGCCGCGATCATTTAATTTCGCGGCTGGAAGCCGCTCCCACAGGGGTTTTTTTATGGTAACTTGGACTTTCCGGATAAGCGCCAAATTTAATATTAATCCCTAGCTTGTAGATATTCCCCGATTGAATGGCCCTACTGTGGGGGGCTGCGGCTCGGAACCTTCCAGAATTCCCAATCTGTTGAACCTCCGTTACCCGAACCCCTGGGCGTAGGGCCTCCACCTCCAGAACTGGCTTTACCGCTATAACTAAATGCAATGGCAATGGGATCTTGAGTCAAATCAAAGCTACCGCTAAAGGTCATCTTTTCAAGCAGGCGAAGATCCTGGCGAAAACCAAAAGCTTTAATTCTTTGTGTGGCCAGAACAGTCCCGTTGTTCTCCAGAAAATGAATATAGAGATGGAGATAATCTAGCGTGCTGAAACCCATTGGTATATAGTTGGCTAATTCTATAACACCTTTAACTTGCAAGCTTGGTGCCGCTTCTTGATACTCATAATGAATCGATAAGTCTCGTGTTTTCCAGGTTCCTTTATGCGGTCCGCCATCCATTAATGGTATCCGATTTTCTTCTGCAACCCATGCGCCCGGGCTTAAAGGATTACTCCCCGCACAGGCAATGCAAATGGTTATTAACACAAACAACACCAGTAGCCTGGGTGTTAGTAAAACTCTTTTTTTAGATCGCATGTTAGCCTCCATTGTTATAATGCTTCCTTTGAGCCCCCCTAATCTATTGGGATAACTTAATGACGAAATACCAATATGCAATTTTTTTTAGCTTGACAAGAAAATAAGGTAGTGCTTAATAGATTATGTTTTTAATAAGTCTGATCTATGATGGAGGGGTAAAATGAGTATTGCAGCGACACTTCAACGATCGTTTAGAATCAAAAAATTAGATCCTTATCCGATGGAGATATTAAAAAGAGTCGACCGTCCCACGACACGGGTCAAGGACGATGAAATCAAAAGAGTTGATGAGCGTGAAAGCGGATTTAATCGGGCTTTGCGGGGCGATTGGGGGGCTCAGCTTTCCAAGGAAAGGCATCGATTTGTGGCCAAACACCCCTTATCGGGAGCCCTGGTGAATATGCAGTTTACGCTGAGTCAAGTTGTAGACGGTATTGCTGCCGCCCAAAAAGCCCCCGGAACAGATGACCCGGTTAAGATGGCGCGTCACATAAAAGAGACGGCCTATTTTCTGCGTGCGGATCAGGTCGGAATCTGCAAATTGCCCCCTTATGCGGTTTACAGCAACAGTATGGAGACCGGCGAACCGGTTGAGCTGAATCATAAATATGCCATTGCCATATTAATCGATCAGGATTTTAAAACCGCAAATGCAACCGTTGGAAATGATTGGATCAGCAATTCGATGAGTTTTTTAGCCTATTCGACCTCGGGTTTTATTGCCTGTGTCCTGGCCGACTATATTCGCCGGCTGGGCTATCCTGCCCGTGCGCATCATGCCCGCAATTATCAGATCGTGCTTCCGCCGATTTTGCTCTGGGCCGGTTTGGGCGAAATGTGTCGGATCGGAGATGTGGTGCTCAATCCTTTTGTGGGGCCGAGATTTAAAGCCGCGGTCGTTACCACAGATCTTCCGCTGGCGATAGATAAGCCCATTGACTTCGGGGTTCAGGATTTCTGTGCGAAATGCAAACAATGTGCGCGTTATTGTCCTTCCGGGGCGATTCCTTTTGGTGATAAAATCATGCACAACGGCTATGAAAAATGGCCCAACGATGTGGAAAAATGTACGAAACAGCGTGTCGGAAACAAGCTGGGGTCCGGCTGCGGCGTATGTGTTTGCGTTTGTCCCTGGAATAAACCCTACACGCCGTTTCATCGATTTATACAATGGTCCATGCGCAACATCCCCGTGGCCCGAAACTTTGCCGTGTGGGGTGATCAGCTTTTTGGATACGATAAGCCCAATCTTAAAAACAAGTGGTGGCTGGATCTGGAAGATGTGGATGGAGAGCTGGTGGTTCCGGCCCATGCCGGATCGAGGGGTAATTTCAAGGAACCCAAATAAAAACCTTAATTGAAAGTTTTAAAACTTAAAAAGAGATTTTTTGGAAATAGCCAATGGAAACTGAAACATCCAAGCAAAAATATATCGGGGAAGGCATGTTTCGACCCTTGAAGAAGAAACGGTTTTCCGATCAGATTGCGGATTTGATCCAGAAAAAAATTTTAGAGGACAATCTTGAGGTCGGCACCAACCTGCCTTCGGAAAAAGCGATGGCAGACGAATTTCAGGTCAGCCGCTCCGTAATCAGGGAAGCCATGCGGATACTGGAGATATCCGGTCTTGTCAATATCAAAAAAGGGCCCACCGGCGGGATTTTTGTCTCCGATGTCTATCATGCGCCCATCAAAAGATCGCTTAATAATCTGATTACCTCCGGCGAAGTCACGGTTGACCATCTCTATGATGCCCGCCTGTTGATCGAACCGCACATTGCCGGGCAAGCCGCCTTACATGCCGGTGATGCGGACTTAGAAAAGTTTCGTGTATTATTTGAAGATTCAGCCTCCCATTTTGATGACCCCGTGCGTCTTAAACAAAATAATCTTGAATTCCACCTGTTGCTGGCCCGGGCTTCCGGCAACCCGGTCTTGGCGGTGATGTTGGAGTCCGTATTTGAATTGCTGGCCGAAAGAACCCTGACTTATCTTGATCTTGCACTGGAAAGAAAATTTTTCAAGGTCCATAAAGCCATATTCGATGTTATTAACCGGCGGCAGCCTGAAGAGACCGGCAGGCTTATCAGGAAAGATATCATGGATGTCATGGAGGCCTTGAAAAAATTCAACAAGCTTGACGAGGTAGGGACCACCTAAATGTCATGTCCCACAAAGATGTTACAAAAGTCGTGTGGCATATTTTAGTCCAGTTGAGTGCTTTAATTGAGAAAATCCCAAATCCCAAAACACAAATATCAAACCGTTTTGATCATTGAAAAATTGAGATTTGAGATTTATTTGGAATTTGGTGCTTGAAATTTGAGATTTAAACGACACAATGAGGCTGTAAGCAAATGATCAATTTGTTAGGTTACATCGTCATCCTGGGACTTACGGTTCAGGCTTTTATCGGGCTTGCATTTTTGATCTCCTCTATCTGGGAAAAGGAAGAACGGGCCTCAATATTTGGCGGTATTCAATTTTTAGGCATGCTCGCTGTCCTGATCCTTTTTATCTACTGGCAGGCCAGCGGATTTTTTCTATCCGGGACCGGCCTTTTTGTCTTAATCAGTTCTCTTATCATTGGAATTCTCGCTGTTTTTTTTTGTGTGCGACAGACACCGGTGAATCAACGCGCTTTGGAAGGCACCCGGGGTTTGATTGTCGGTGAAGTCGAAAGATTTGATGAGCGCAAGCACGTTTTTGCCAGAAACCGGACCCTTAAACCGGGATCGGATCAGTACAATGCCTTTTACAAGGAAAATCCGGAACTTGAAGCCGGTGATGCCGCCAGAAGAGAAAAAGGCGGGCCCATGGGTCATCCGGGGAGGGTAGACCGACCCCATGATGGCCCCAATGTGGCGGGCACCCTTGCATCGCTGTCCCTCTGTCTGTGGCTTTCATCCCTGGATAAGGTTAAGCCCGTGGCCCATCCGGAGTGTAAAGGCAAAAAGGTCGAAATGAGCCCTGAAGAAGCCACCGTGCGGGTCAAAGGTTTCGCCAAAAATAGGGGGGCCGTATTGGTGGGAGTGACTGAGATCAATCCCCTTTGGGTATTTTCGAAAAAAGGCGAGATTTTCCACGAAAATTGGGAGGACTGGGGCCGCCCCCTTGAAACCAAGCATAAATATGCCATCGTGTTTGCCGAGGAAATGGATTTTGAAATGATCGGCTCGGCCCCGCATACACCGACAGTCATGGAAAGCATGAGTGCTTATGCCAAAGGCGCATTTATTGCCGCTCAATTGGCCAACTTCGTTGTCAATATGGGTTATTCGGCAACGGCCGATCAACTGCGCTACTATGAAGAGTTGCTGGTCCCCCTGGCGGTGGATGCTGGCCTGGGCGAGGCGGGTCGCCTCGGGTATTTATTGACCCGGAAATATGGCCCACGCGTGAGACTGAGCGCTGTCACAACCGATCTGCCCCTGGTCCCTGACAAGCCGGTCGATATTGGTGTTGAACATTTTTGCAAAATCTGTAAAAAATGTGCAGTCTGTTGTCCTTCAAACTCCATCCCGCTGGATGACCAAAAGGAGGTCAACGGGACGCTGCGCTGGAAATTAAATGCTGAAACCTGCTTTGACTACTGGGGTAAAGTCGGCACCGACTGCAATGTCTGCATGAAGGTGTGCCCCTGGAGCCACGCAAACACAATGCCCCATCAGTTGATAAAATGGATGGTAAGTCGTAACATCATTTCAAGACACCTCTTTGCGGTCATGGATGATATTTTTTACGGCAAACGCCCCAAGGCCAGACCGGCCCCTAAATGGGCACAGTTTAAAGCGTTTCATTCCTAAATATTGCATGAAAGGTAATAAGATAAAATGATGTTCATCCATTAAACTTAACCCCAACTTCTCATTAATTTCATGCAAGATTCAGGTAATAGGTCCTTAATGATATTTTTCGGATATAGCTTTATATATCCGGCCCAAAATGAGACAAGTGTAACCCTATAATCTAATTTAATCACACCCGCAAAAAGGGCTTGCTTATGGACGTCAAACAAAAATATTGGAATCCGGTTCTGGAAACCCTGCCGCATGAAAAAATTCGTCAACTGCAACTGAACAAGTTCAAACGGATTTTTAAATGGACCTACGATCACTCCAAATTCCACCGGCAACTATATGATCAAGCAGGCATAAAGCCTGAAGATATCCGGTCTTTTGAGGATGTCAAACAGGTCCCAAAGGTGGAAAAAGCCATGATGCGTGATATTCAGCGCAAAGATCCGTTTCCTTACGGCGATGCGCTGTGCGTGCCGCTTGAAGATGTGGCCGTATTCCGCCAGACCAGCGGGACCACCGGACAACCGGTCTATCAGCCCGATACCTGGCAGGACTGGGAGTGGTGGGCCGAATGCTGGTCTTATATTCTCTGGGCTCAGGGGTACCGGCCTCGAGACCGGGTGTTTATTCCCTTTGGCTATAATATTTTTGTGGCCTTCTGGGCCGGGCATTATGCGGCCGAAAAGCTCGGCTGTGAAGTTGTACCGGGCGGGGTGCTGGATACCAAGGCCCGGATTTTAAAAATCCAGGAACTGCAGGCCACCGCCATGATGGCAACACCCACCTATGTTCTCGGAATGGCCGAAACGGCGAAATCAAAAATGGATCTGGATCCCTCCCAGCTGACCATCGAAAAGATCACCTGTGCAGGTGAACCCGGCGCCAGCATCCCCAGCACCAAACGAAGAATGGAACAGGCCTGGGGCGCAAAGGTTTACGATCATGCCGGAGCCACGGAAATCGGGGCCTGGTCGTTTGAATGTAACGAGCAGCCCGGCGGCATGCATGTCAATGAAGGCATGTTTCTGGTGGAAATCGAGGATGTGGAGAGCGGTGAGATCATCGAAGAACCCGGACACCGGGGCAAAATGATTATCACCGCGCTTGATCGTCAGGCCCAGCCCTGTGTTCGTTTTGATTCCAAAGATGTGATTGAATGGGCGGACGAGCCCTGCCCATGCGACCGAACCAGCCGGTTGATCAAAGGCGGCGTTGTTGGCCGCGCCGATGATATTACCAAAGTAAAAGGTGTGCTTTTGGCCCCTTCGGCCATCGAAGAGGTCGTTCGCGACCTGGATGGCCTGGGGGATGAGTATGAGGTCATTGTCGAAAAAGACGGAGATACCGATCGCATTAAACTCAGGGTGGAAGTACTACCGGAAGCCGAGGATCAATGCCAGCTGATCGAGGACAAACTGGCCGATCAGCTCCGACTCAAGACCAATCTGCGATATGATATCGAGATTTGCGGTTGCGAGACGCTGCCGAGGTATGAAGTCAAGGCCAAACGCTTTAAAGACTTGCGCAAGAAAGGTTAAAATCTCATTTTTTGCCCGATGGCTGCGTTACGATCCGTTTCAAAATGCTCACGTACTTACGTGTACGCTCCGCTTTTGAAACGAATCGCGCCTTGCCCTCGAACAAAAACTAAGATTTTAACAGGCTTCATTTTTAATTTGATAAATTAGCAAAAAAAAGAACACTGAAGAATAAATATAAAGCTAAAAGTTGCGGCACAAAATTCATGTGCGAGGATGGAACAACCGCCGGAGGCGGATTAAGTTTTCTCACTTCCATCCGGGAAGTGAGAAAGAATAAAAAGTAATCCTGAATATCCTGTTAATCCTGTCCAAAAAAATAAGATAAGGAGATTTCATGGGATCGCAAATGGACATAACAAAGATCGATACCAAAATTCAGGTCCTGAAAAAAAACGCGGAAGAGCTAAATCAGCAATGTCAGGATTTTCCGGCGATTGCCCGTAATACCGTCCGGATTCTGGCCAGTGTTAAAATGCTGGAACTAAATATTTCGGATCTGACTGAGCTGGACGCGTGACGGCGAATCGCCCCAACGAAACCGGGCCAAAAGTTTGGTGGTTAAACAAATTGGCGAATCATTTGAAACCTTAAAGAACAAACGGCCTTGACAGCCAAGCCCGACTTCGATAATTAAATCCGATGTCGCATTTACTGACTTGATCTCTCCAGTTGCCGGGCTGCGGCTGAATCCGTTCCACTACTCAAAAGATTCATCAATCCGCTTCCCAAAGCGAGTTCTTACCAAAAATTAGTAAGCAAACTAACGTTAATCGTTAACACACGGAAGGGAGGTAATCATGACTAATAAAAGACTTACGAATTTGGCTTTTTGGTTTACCGCAGTGTTTTTCATTCTCATGGTTTCCGCCGCTGTCCTGCCGGAAACTGTTTCAGCGGCCGATAAACCGATCGAATTGAAATTCGCCTACTGGATGCCGACCAAACATACGCTGCATCGCGTATTCGAGGGCTATGCCAAAGAGGTGGAGTCACTCACCGGCGGTCGGGTAAAGATTACGCTCTATCCGGGTGGCGCGCTGGGTAAACCCCCGCAACAATGGGATATGGCCCTCGGCGGCATTACCGATCTTACATTTTTTATGCCGGGTTATACGGCCGGACGCTTCCCGCGTTCGACAGTCTTCGATCTACCGTTGCTCCTGGGTGGCTCGGCCGAGGTCAATACGGCCATTGGCAGCGGCGTTTACGAGAAATATATCATGCCGGATTACAAAGACGCCAAAATGATGTTCTTTTTTGTCTGCGAGCCATTTACGCTGCACACCTCCAAAAAGAAAGTCACCAGCATGGCCGACATGCAAGGTCTCAAGATCAGAAGCTCGGGAGCGGTTCAATCCGCGACCGTAAAAGCCTTGGGCGGCAGTCCGGTGACCATGCCAATTACCGAGGTCTATACTTCTATGGAAAAAGGGGTGCTCGACGGGGTCGTGACCGCTTTTACCGCGATGGTCTCCTTCAGAATTTACGATGTCAGCAAATATTCCATCAATGCCGGACTTACGGCGACGCCGATGGCCGTCGCCATGAACCAGAAAAAGTGGGATTCCCTGCCGAAGGATATCCAGGCGATAATGGAAAGAATAAACGAAAGATATATTTTTGAAAGCGCCCGGGAATATGACAAAGATCGTGTCAAGGCGATCGAAAAGGGGAAATCCCTGGGCAAAGAGATCTATGCGCTTTCAGCCGCCGAGCAGAAGAAATGGGAGCAGACCTTTGCACCGATTTACGATAACTGGGTCAAAGATATGAACTCAAAGGGACTACCCGGCCAAGAAATGCTGGATGCGGTCCGCCAGCTCCAGGGTAAGTAATCGCAAGGAATAGGGGTTGATGATGAATGCTTGGCTGAGCCGTGTTGGTGACATTTTAGAAAAGGCGATCTATCCGATAAGCCGCTTTCTCCACCGGTTTGCACAGGTCGTTATTGTCTTGATGGTCATGTTGACGGTAGCCGACGTCTGCCTGCGCTATATTTTCAACAACCCCATTACCGGTAGCTACGAGGTCACCGAGCTGATGATGGCCGTATTGGTCTTTGCCTCGGTGGGCTTTACGATGAGCGTCAAAGACCACGTCAGTGTGGATCTGGTAGTCACGAAACTTCCGGACCGGGTGCGGGCACTCCTGGAGGCCATCACCTGTTTGCTCGCATTCGGTCTTTTTGCTTTAGCTGCCTGGCGCAATGTGCTGCATGCCGGGACCACCTGGGAAAGAAATGATGTTTCGGCCGAACTGTTTATACCGGTGAGCCCCTTTGTGCTGTTTGTTGCGCTCGGCCTCGCGGTGCTTTCCCTGGTTCTTCTGGTTCAATTTTTTCAATCTTTAGCGCGGGCATTAAAAAAATGAGTCCTTTTGTAGCAGGCATCATCGGTATCGTACTTCTTTTTCTACTATTCGCCAGCGGTATGCCCATCGGTTTTGTTATGGCCCTTGTCGGCTGGCTGGGTTACGTCTATTTAGGGAGCCTGGATGCCGGGTTCCACATTTTAGGCCTGACATTTTTTGCCGGGGGCGCCTCCTATACCTTGAGTGTCATCCCGCTGTTTGTCCTCATGGGGCAATTCGCAGCCCAATCGGGAATGAGCCGGGAGATCTATTACGCCGTAGAGCGCTGGCTGGGTCATCGCAGGGGCGGTCTTGCCATGGCAACCATCGGGGCCTGTGCAGGCTTTGCTGCCATTTCCGGTTCCAGTGTGGCCACCGCAGCAACAATGGGCACGGTTGCGTTGCCCGAGATGAAAAAATATAAATACGGTCAATCCCTTGCCACCGGTACGGTTGCTGCCGGCGGGACTCTGGGGATTTTGATCCCGCCGAGTGCAACTTTTGTTTTTTATGCAATTCTGACCGAGCAGTCTGTGGGCAAACTTTTTATAGCCGGTATTTTGCCGGGGATCGTTCTGGCGCTGCTGTTTATGTTGACGATCTATCTGCAGGTGAGGATTAAACCGGAGGTGGCCCCGCGGGGTCAGCAGGTTGTCTTAAAGGAAAAGCTGATTGCGCTCAAGGGTGTCTGGAGCATGCTGGTTCTTTTTCTGGTGGTGATGGGCGGGATTTATACGGGGATATTCACTCCCACCGAAGCGGCCGGGATCGGGGCTTTCGGTGCTTTTATTTTTTCCGTGGGCAAAAGAAAAATTACCCGCAAAAATTTTGTCGGCGCCTTGCGGATGACAGCGCAAACGACGGCCTGGATATTTATCATTGTGATCAGCGCCCATATTTTCGGTTATTTCCTGGCCGTAACCCGGATCCCATCCGAGCTTGCCGACTTCATGCTGGAGTTGGCCGTCTCCAAGTATGTTATCCTTGCTGCCGTGGTGTTTCTCTATACCATCTTAGGGATGTTTCTTGAAGGATTTTCCATACTGGTTCTGACTGTCCCCATTATTCATCCGCTGATGGTGAGTTTGGGCTTTGACCCCATATGGTTCGGTGTTATGATCGTCATCATGATGGAGATGTCTTTGATCACCCCTCCGGTTGGCGTGAATGTTTTCGTAATTAAAGGAGTGGCCAAGGATGTACCCATGTACACCATCTTTCGGGGGATATGGCCTTTTTGGATCGCCATGCTGGTTTGTCTGGTTATTCTTACGATTTTTCCTGAAATTGCACTTTTCTTGCCCGATACCATGAAATTCTAAAAGTATTTAGAGGCGATCGGTAAGTAGAATCAAAGTGTATCGAAACGCCGATTATCCTTCCTGCCAGAGGTGCACCAATGTTAGAATCTTTTCAGCTCAGTAGCGCAAACACCGCCTTGCTCGTGGTCGATGTCCAAAATGACTTTTGTCACAATCAAGGCGTTTTTTCAAAATACAAATCAGCCACGCTCGACCATGTTGAGCAAGCCGTATCGAATCTTTCCGCCCTGATCGAGAAATGCAGGGAGTCTAATCTGCCGATCATTTTCATCAGGACGATTCACAGTGACTGGACGAATTCGCCGTCCTGGCTTAAGAGAATGGAAGGGGCGGGTGAAAAGATGCGTATTTGTCCGCCCGACAGCTGGGGCAGCAATTTTTACAATGTGGCGCCAATGGAAGGCGACTGCATCGTAACAAAACACCGTTACAGCGCCTTTATTGGTACAGACCTAGCTCTTATTCTGGGAAGCAAAGGGATAAAAAACATCCTTGTCACCGGGGTGGCCACAAATGTTTGCGTGGAATCAACCGCCAGGGATGGGTATCATCGCGATTACAACGTTATTTTGATCGAGGATTGCTGCGGTGCCTATGATAACGCCGAGCATGCCGCGACACTTAATAATATCGGTAAGTTTTTCGGTACCGTCACTACCTCGGAAACACTCATCGCGACACTGGAAAAAGTTTCGGGTTGAATAAGATTGTGTAATGGAAAATCAAGATCGAACATATATGTTTCTGGGCACACGCATTTTTATGATATACGGCTTTTGAAGCGTAGATAAACAGAAGGAACCTGTATGCCGCCGCCTAAAAACGCCATGGAAATCTTTCAGCTGCTCGACATGTCAAATTGCCGCGAATGCGGCGAAAAGACGTGCCTGGCATTTGCGGGGGCCGTCTTCCAGGGTCAAAAAAAGCTGGCGGAGTGCCCCAAACTGGATCGCGAAACAATCGAGCGCTTTTCCGGGGAAGCCGCAGATCAGAATAGGGCCGAACAAACCCGGGATGAATATCTGAAACAGCTCAAGCGCGAGATCGCCGGCCATGACCTGGCAGCGGCAGCGAACAGGGTAGGGGCGAGGTTTTCGGGCAACAAGCTGACACTCAAGGTCCTCGGCAAAGACTTCAGTGTCGATACAGAGGGGCATCTTTACGCGGATATCCACGTCAATCCGTGGGTGGTCGTTCCGTTTTTAAGCTACATTCTTTATGGTAAAGGGTTGCCGGTCGCGGGAAGCTGGCTTTCGTTCCGGGAGCTGAAAGACGGCCAGGAACGCTATCCGCTTTTTCAGAAACGCTGCGAAGAGCCCATGAAACGGGTGGCTGACATCTATACCAACCTCTTTGACGATTTGGTTCACATTTTCAGCGGAAAGCAGGTCGAAGAGCAATTTGAATCCGATATCTCCGTCGTTCTGCAGCCTCTGCCCAAAGTCCCCATCATGATATGCTACTGGCTGCCCGAAGACGGCCTTGAATCCAGCCTCAATGTTTTCTTCGATGAAACCGCAGGTGAAAATCTTGACATCGGTTCCGTCTTTACACTGGGAGCGGGGCTCGCTCAGATGTTCGCAAAGCTGGCGTTAAGACACGGGTTCCCAGAGGCCGTATCTTCTCTGTGATACACATTTCAAAAAAAATCATATTTCATTTGCCCATCCAAAATATTTTGCGCCTCTTCGAATTTCAGGTGAATTCACCCGCTTTGATCCCCGAGCCCTCCCTTTATTTGCGGTTTTCGATGAATCGGGTCGGGTGATAGTGCCGATTTCCGAAAATGCCGTCAGAGGGGTCGTAGTAATCGCCCGCATCGTAGTCGTCTGATATGCCTGAGTAGCCCGCACCGATGTAAGTCTCGTTTGGAATGTCCGAACAGGTTGAAAATGGGGGATTCACCAGGGCCGTGCGGTTCTTGATCTCAAAATGAAGATGGGGATTGAAGGTAACCGGATCACCCAGGACTCCGATCTGCTGCCGCTTTTCGACCGAATCCCCGGCACTCACGTAGCCATTGGCCTCGAGGTGGCCATAGAAGCTGTAAATGGGTTCCTCAAACCCTGCGATCGAATGCTCAATGATCACCACATCCACATAGTTCCCACAGTTGTTCAGCACGGTAACCACTTTCCCGGCGGCGGCCGCATACACCGGCTGGCCGTAGCTACTTTCCCCCAGCTTGAACCAGTCCTCTCCCAGGTGCCCACGGTACCAGCGGCCCGCCGTTGATGAGTACCAGCTGTTTCCAAGGGGATTGGTCACATGCCATCCAGCTCCGGTCTCGGCAGCGCCCACAGGATAGGCCCAGGTAGGGGCCGGCTCATTCCATTCTGACGCTGCCTTCAAAGCGTCCAGGTAGAAGTTTCGATCTTCCCAGGTTGCGGGATTGTGGTAGTCGTTTGTAAACTGCACCGCGATGGCATGGGTCCCGTAAGGGATGCCCGGGATCTCCACTCCCACCTCCTGATTGCAGTCGCTGCTTCTATCCCACGCCTCGCTGGCCGCGTACTGGCCGTCTATGTAGACATCGAACTCCACGGGCCCCGGACGGTCGGCGATTCCCCTCAGAATCAGCCATGGGTATTGCCCCCCAAATTTCATGAGGTACTCGATCAGGTCGTTCTGGTGCCAGCCGATGGCATAGTTGTGTTGCACTCCGCAGCCGTCTGCCTGCCAGGTGATCTGATCGATCCCCTGGTGGCCGTAGAATCGCTCCGACCAGCGCCAGGTTTCGGCCTCGGTCTCCTCGTCGCTCTGTTCGCCCGAGCCGAAAGGCCCCTTGGGCTCACCTCCGGTGATGGAGGGAATCTCCGCTGATTCCGATTCGGCAACCAGCAGGCCGTCCAGATAAAAGTTTCGGTCCACCCCGTTAGCGGGATCATAGAAGTCGTTGACAAACTTGACGGCTATGGCATGGGTGCCGTAAGGGAGGCCCGGGATCTCCACAGCGACATCCTGATTGCAGTCGTTATCGTTATCCCACACCGCAGTGGCCGCGTAGTTCCCATCAATGTAAATCTCAAGCTCCACCGGTCCGGGGCGGTCGGCAAGGCCCCGCAGGATCAGACGACTGTAATCTCCCCCAAATTTCATGGCGTACTCGATCAGGTCGTTCTGATCCAGGCCAATGACGTAGTTATGTTGCACGCCGCAGCCGTCTGCCTGCCAGGTGATCTGATCGATCCCCTGGTGACCGTAGAATCGCTCCGACCAGCGCCAGGTTCCAGGCTCGGTCTCCTCGTCGCTCTGTTCGCCCGAGCCGAAAGGCCCTTTGGGCTCACCCCCGGTGATGGAGGGAACCCCCTCGTCGGGTGGCGCGGTTCCGTAGATCTCAAATTCCGGAATGCGGGCGTAATTGTCCACCCCGGCATCCGTTATAAAGAGTCGGACATAGCGGGTCCTCGCATTGCTTTCCAAAACCGTGGTGGTGCTGTCTTGCTGGGCCGAATTGTCCACTGCCGTCAGGACGGTCCAGGGCCCGGATAGGGAACTGCCGGACTCCAGCCGATAGGCAGCGAGATTAAAAGAACGCCACTCGTCCGCAGCCCCGGAATGGCGTACGATAAACCCTGTGACATCATAATCCTTTCCTAAATCAAGGGCCAGCCACGATTCGGCGCCTGATCCGTCACTGGTCCATTTGCTGGCTGCGGAAATGACCCCGTCGTAGGCTTTGTCACCGCCATAATCGGCGCTAAAAGAACTGCTGGCTTCCCAACCAATTGCAGCCCGCGCCACATTGTCACCGTCCGGCCGTTCTTCCTCGAAATCGGCCGGCGGGTAATAGTTGCGAAACCCCTGATAATAGTCGACGTCATTGCCCGGATGCGGCGGCATCAATGGCGTGCGCCAGGCAGCAGCCCCTGCCACACCCGCATTATACCCGCCTTGCTGCATCCATTGCCACATTTCCTGTTGGGTATCGGCCGATACCCCGTCCCAGGTGAATCCCCAGATCAATCGATCGTGCTCAATCGCATGGTAGTCGACGGGGATGTAGTCGTACCAGAGGGAGGTGTACGGATCCATGGTGGCGACATAATCCACCGCTGTTTCGGCCAGATCTGCGATGGGCGCGATGGTGGACCAGGTCGCGTGGACCACCATAAGCTGGTATCCGTGCGCATGGAGTTCGCCGGCATAATAGTCCATGAGATTGATGAAGATATTTTTTGTGGCGGCATCCGCGTGGCCTTCCACGTCGATGCAGTATCCCTGGTAGCCGTTTTCAAGGGCTTCGGCGATCATGTGGTTGGCGATGGTCACACGATTGTCCCACATGGCCTGGATATCTGAGGCCGATGGATTGTAACCGCCGGTGACCATCGGCCAGGTTTTCAAGGCCGCCTGATCGGCCCACAGCCCCGGATCGCCGACATCATATATGCCCCACCAGCCGCCACTCAAGGTATAGCGCTCATAGGACACACTATTGACTGCATCAAGATTTGGTTCCACGTCAGCAATGTCGTCTGCCATAGTTCGACCACAGGGATACTCCAGACACATCCAGGGCAATACAATTTCATAGGTTTGGCTGAGGGCATCAGGTGCGCCGGGTTCAATCGTAGGCGCAGAGAGCATCTGTGTCGGTTTAGATTGAGCGGATTGGGGCAGTTGCTGGCGTTTGGTGTTTTCTTTGTCCCGGTCAATAATCTCCAAAATATAATGGCCTCCGGGAGTCATTACGAACCGAACATCTATGCTGGGATCGTCCGGTTGCAGACGGATGTTGGCGTCGGGTATATCAGCCTCTAAAAGCGCATCCCGTCTAAATTTGCGCTCAAATTCCTTCCCCACCCTCAGGGCCACAGGAATAAGAAGGTAGTCTGCGCCTTTCGACGTCGACAGATCCACGCGGATCGCGCTGTAGTAGGTGGCCCGGGAGAGGTTTTCAGGGTGGCTTTTTATGGAAACAGTGCGATGAGCGGTCTGATCACCTTCGATCACCTCAACCTCCATCCAAGGCACCTTCGGCTCTGCCTGACGCACCTTAAAGGGAATATCACTGGCCAAAACAAAGAAATTCCCGATCCCATGGTGGAGAACGATCAAAGGGGGGCTCGAATGCCGCGCCTCCTGAGCCTCTGCCGGCTTTAGTGTGCCCGATGCAACGACCGTGAAACAAAGCAACACCAACATGATAATTGCATTCAATGATCTGCTATGAGTTGTCCGACAACTCATACGCCCAACAGAATAGAGTCTAAAAAAATAGTTCTTTCCCATAGAACACCTCTCCAGCCTTTTGCGTTTCATCAGGCTTGTTCACCTGTAGTGAGGGTTGTAGACGTCGTTAACCGAAGCCTATGCACCTGCTATTCATGCTCACCGGCTGGCCTATTCGAAAAGGCGGTCAGACACAGTCGGTCACATCGGTAACATATGCTGCATCGGGGGCGAACGCTAACCGCCCCCGATGTCTCAAAATCCTAAGGCTCGACGATAAGGAATCCCGGCCGGTCGAACACCACATAGCCGACGACTTCCGTCGTGTGATCCGTCTCTGCGTCCCCGGATTGTTCTTCCTCTACCTTGATCTGGGAACTCCCCGCAGTGAGGTTCGTATAACGCATTCCGGCCGGATCCCCACCGTCCATCGTCTGCATGCCTGCCAGAAACACCGGATCCAAGTAGGTCACCTCGAATTCAATCGGGTGCCAGGCGTGCGTCACCGCATCCGGGGTCCGCTGCGCCGAAAAGGGCAGGTCGCCAAACTTCGTACCGGTCTCGATCGCAATATAGCCGATGGTCTCGACCGCATGCGAACCGTCGTTGCCATCCTCTTCCTGCAGCCGGACTTCAAATCCGGAAGGGGTTGCGTTTCGCTGGCGGGTGACAACGGGCTGTCCTCCATTGCGGGTCTGACTCTGCGACAGGATCACGGGTGCCTGACTGAAACTCTGAACGAAGGTCACCGTCTCAAACGCGTCTTGGGCTTCAATCGTCCCGACTTCCACCATGGCACCACCGGACAACGTGTATTGACCGGTCTCGAGCACCATATAGCTCATGGTCTCGGTGGCGTGGGCACCGTCCAGATAGTCCCACTCATCGAGTTGAAATTCAAAGCTCGTGCCCGTGACGTTGCGCAGCCGAATGGTCACCGCTTGACTTCCGTTAAACGACGGCGGCTGCATGATTACCACCGGGTTTACATACGCGTTCTGCAGCGAGACCACATGCCAGGTATCGAGATCCGGCTGATCCTTCGTCACCCGGCCCACCTCGCCGTAAGAGAGAACACGAGCCGCTAGGCCCATCAGACCGCACAGGTCCTGGAAAGCCGGCGGCCCCCCGGCATTGGGGTTGATGTTGTAAGCGCCGGATCTCCACCGTCCCTCATTGTTGCCGGCCGGGCCTTCAAAGCCTACCAGGCCGTAGCCCCGGGCATAGAAGAAGTGGTCCGCGTTGGCATTGTCAGGGTTGACCAGTTCGATCACATCGTCGACCGCATAGCCCCAGATAGTCGTGTAAGTGCTGTGGCGGGCGACCAGTTTGTGTTTGTTCTGCACCCACCCCTCATACGGGGAATTGCAGGTGTCGGTGCGACAGCCGTTGCTTCGCTTGTAGCCCGCATCCACATAATGGGACACCGGGCTGTGCCAAATTTCGCCGACCTTCATGTAGCGCTTTACCCAGCGAGCGAAAGCCGCTCAATCCTGATCCGTTACCTGATAGTAGGCCGCAGCGCCGTCCTGGCAGGTATTGGCCCAGGAAGTGTCGCGGTTGCGGTAAATGTAGGTGCTGTCGTAAGCAAACTCTTCCCAGTTCTCGCCGCTGGCGTTTTTTACGAAAAACCAGCGCCGCAGTCCGTTGGACCAGCTCCCGTCCCGATAGGCGAATTCCTCATCGGCGGTGCCGCCATCCGGTTTCTTCAGCCGGCTATAGACCCGGAAATTCGAGTTCTGCGGAACGAGGTAGGGAAGCAGGTCGATCGTCGTGGAGCCACCGCTGACATTGATGTTTTCAGCGTGGCTGTTGTTGTTCTCATCGGACTCCGTGAAGCGGTCGATGTCGTCCACTACAGCGGTGATCTGATGTGTGCCGCCGGCAGCCGTCCAGCGCTGGGCCATCCCGAATTCGCTGCTGGTCGTGCTTGCGCCCATCGGTCCACGGATGCCCCAGCCCACGTACCGGCCGTCGACAAAATAACCCACACCCACGTCAGCCCCGGTCCCGGCATTGCCGCCATTGCGAACACGCACATAGAACTGCACATCCTGGCCCGGCTGGGGG
>JAQYWI010000293.1 GCA_030145015.1 Desulfobacterales bacterium | reverse complement strand
TGTCCAGATTTTACTGAAATGTCAAAGAACAAATTTATCTAAATTTGCGGCATAACGGACCCGCAAATTTATAAAGAACGATGTTGACTTTTAACGGAACAACTAAAATGACTAATCCGCCAAAAGGGATGGCGGACAAGAGTGAGCTAAAATGCCTAAAGTTATGGCGTTGCTCGCGCTCCATCTTTTAATAAAATTGGTCGTTCGACCCTGTCGTCAGACCCTGAGGCTCTCGAAGGGAGGCTCTCGACGGGCAGAATTCCTTAACCTTAGTCACTTTAGTTCACTTGTCACTTTAGCGCACTTGCTGTTATCAGCACTTTTTATAGATCTAAAACCTTACCATCGGGCTTAGTCCGCCGGAGGCGGATTGAGATAAGTTCTATCGTCATTTGGGCTCGGCGGGTTGAAGTTTTTTTTCAATTGCGGTCAGACGCTTTTTTAGATTTACCAGCTCTTTCGTCGAATCCTGGTCACGATGTTTGTGGTCAATCGCCTCGCAAAAGGTACGGATATTGGCGTTAATTGTGCTGATCAGCAGTTTATCTTCGGAACTGTAAATTTTGGCCAGCATCTCCACGGCAGCCCCAAAGCCGGAAATATCCTCATCGTGCTGCAATTCATTAACCGGCCCGGGCTTCCAGCTGACCTGAAGTTTATATGCAGATTCCCGACTTGCCAGCCGATCCTTATGACCGGATTCGACTCGGCTGAGCTCGTCGCGGGCCGCCGTCGTATATTCCACGCGTACTTTAGGTCCCTGCCCAAATCGAAGCCAATCCATTGAACAGCCGCTTATTTCCGCGACCTTATAAATCCACCCCGGCGGAACGTCATCCCGCTTTCTGGCCGCACCAATATTTTGCCTTGATATGCCCAGATTATTTGCCAGCTCCCCATCGGATTTAACACTCAGCGCTTCTTTCAGCCGACCGATAATTTCTTCTGTTTCGCTTAATGATACACTTAAGATTCTATTTTCATTTAACTTTTCTTCTTTATCCATGTCCTGGCTCCGGAATTATCCTTAAAAATGCATTTGGGTAATATGCAAATTATTTTTGCTTTTAATGCAAATTTATGTTGACATTTAAAATTTAATCACGTAGAAGTTTTTGTAACGCTGCGCAGTAAATCAAAAAATAACTAACAAATTTTGGGCAAATTGGCAAGTTTTTATTGACACATGTTCAAAAATATTTGCGCAACGCTTTTCAGCATCCCTTGTCGTATTGCATTGCGATACGGCACAAACACCCAAAACGAAAGGAGAAAAAAATGTTAAATCGTAAAATGGTTATTTTAGTGCTTGTAGCGATTTTGGTCGGCTGGGCGGGCGTCATAAACAGTAATGCCGCTGATGGAGAAAAAATTAACATTAACACAGCTTCCGCCGAAGAACTGACGCAATTGAAAGGCATCGGTTCCAGCCATGCCGCCAACATCATCGCGTATCGCGAAAAAAATGGTCCCTTCAAAAATCCGGAAGATCTAACAAAAGTCCCGCGAATCGGTCAGAAAACATTTGAGAAAAATAAAGATTTGATCATCATCCAAAATTCCAAAAGTAAGCGGGCCAAAAAGTAACCGATCATCCTAAAAACGAAATCAGCCGCCTGGATCTCAGGCGGCTGAACTTTCACCTATAATAATAGGCCCCTATTTATTTGATAAGGAGGATGGAAAATGACAGACAAAATAAACAGCTACAGAGATTTGCGCGTTTTTCAGAATGCGATGAAAGCCGCCATGAAAATTTTTCAGCTAACCGAGAATTTCCCTCCCGAAGAAAAGTATTCCATGACCGATCAGTTGCGGCGTTCTTCTCGATCCGTTTGCGCTCACATAACCAGAGCCTGGCGCAAAAGGCGATTCAAGACCCCTTTTATTGCCAAATTGAACGATTCCGAAGGTGAAGCCTGTGAAACGCAGGTATGGGTTGAATTTGCAAGACAATGCAAGTACCTGGGTGATGACGTCTGCGATGATCTGGATGCAGTCTATAATCACATCATGGGGCAACTCGTCAAAATGATTAATCAACCCGACAAGTGGCTCATAAAAAAACCGCCGACGAATCCGCCAGGACCCGGACACGATTTCCAAAAAGGACCTCCGGCGCACCATCAATCGCATCAATCCGGTTAAAGGAGATCCGCGGCCACCGGGTTGTGAAAAGCTTTCCGGCCAAGAGCGATATCGGATCCTGCAGGGAAATTATCGTATCGTTTATTGGGTTTTCCAAACCGGGTGCTTCGCACCCGGTTCCACCCACAACGATTGGGGCACTTCGCGCCCCTGTCTTTTACCACCTATGGCGGTAAAATCCAAGCCACCCGCTTTGCGGGCGGTCGTTGACCCCATTCAAAACGATGTGTTTACCGTCTGGGTTGTCAAAATCAGCTGCCGCCGCGATGTCTATCGTTAGGTTAATTGGAGGTCACAATTTGTGACCTCCAGAAATCCTTAAATTTTAGATAGTTAGAAATAAAGAGGGAAAGGCTACGCCGAACATAGTACCAATAGAAAGAGTTACTGAAAAAATATACCTCATCAGAGGTATGAAAGTCTTGCTGGACAGAGATTTGGCAAAATTATATGGAGTAGAAACAAAAGTATTTAAGCAAGCAGTAAAGCGTAACATCAACCGCTTCCCTGAAGACTTTATGTTTGAGTTGACTGGTGATGAATTTAAAAACTTGAGGTCACAAATTGTGACCTCAAGTTGGGGAGGATCTCGATACGTTCCAATGGCTTTTACAGAGCAAGGCGTCGCTATGCTATCCAGTGTGCTGAAAAGTGATCGGGCTGTTCACGTTAATATCCAGATTATGCGCGCGTTTATAAAAATGCGGCAAATGTACATCCGCCATGAAGATTTAAAGCAAAAAATCATTGCCATGGAACGAAAGTATGATAAACAATTTCAAATCGTTTTCACAGCCATCACGCAACTATTGGAGGAGGATGAGAAACCGAAACGAAAAATTGGTTATGTAAAAACGCCCAAAGCTTCTTCCGGTTAAGAGAAAAAAATAATTTGTTCAATGTGAAATATGCAGCCCCGGCAAATCCTAAAAAAATATTTCGGGTATGATACATTCCGCGAACACCAGCTCGAAGTTATCCAAAAAATAATCGATGGAAAAGATGCCTTCGTGCTTATGCCCACGGGCATCGGTAAATCCATATGCTTTCAGATCCCTTCAATCATTCGTGATGGCGTCGGGCTGGTCATATCTCCTTTGATCGCGTTAATGCAGGACCAGGTTGGCGCTTTGCGCCAATCCGGGGTCTCGGCCGAGTTCCTCAATTCCAGCCTGCCCCGGCAGGAAGCCCAACTTGCTGAAAAACGGGTGCTGTCCGGCAAGGCTGATATTCTTTATGTCGCACCTGAGCGGCTGCAGAGCGAGAGTTTTCACCGGTTTATCCGCAGATTCCCTATTGCTGTTTTTGCCATCGATGAAGCGCACTGTGTATCACAATGGGGCCATGATTTCAGGCCGGAATATCTCAGGATATCCGAGGTGACCGACGACTTTCCGAATGTACCGCGAATCGCTCTAACGGCGACCGCTGACGCAGTCACACGCGACGATATACTGGAAAAGCTTAAATTGAGGCAGGCGGCGCAGTTCGTCTCCAGCTTTGATCGTGCAAATATCTCTTACCGTGTCCTGCTCAAAAATAAGGACAAACAGCAACTGTACGATTTTATTGATAGCGAACATTCCGGCGAATCGGGTATTGTCTATGTCAGAACGCGGAATCGGGCCGATCAAATCGCAAGCTGGCTGCAGGAAAAAGGGCTGCCGGCTTTTTCTTATCACGCCGGTTTGGACCCGCGCATCAGGACAGAACGTCAAAGACGATTTCTGCATGAGGATGGCCTCATCATCGTAGCGACCATTGCATTCGGCATGGGCATCGACAAGCCCGACGTGCGCTTTGTCGCCCATTTGGATTTGCCGGCCAGCATGGAGGCCTATTACCAGGAGACCGGACGCGCCGGCCGGGACGGGCAGCCGGCGGATGCGTGGATGGTTTACTCCCTTGCAGACGTGGTGGCCATGCGAAAACTGCAGGACCAATCGGAGGGAGACGAGGCCTTCAAACGGATTCAACAGCGCAAGCTGGAAGCTTTGCTGGGGTACTGTGAGGCCGTGGAGTGTCGTCGCGAAGCCCTGCTGGGTTATTTCGGGGAAACCTACCCGGCGCCGTGTCCGGCTTGTGACAACTGTTCCCAAGCTGTGGATGCCTGGGATGGAACCATTGCCGCCCAGAAGGCGCTTTCCTGTGTGTATCGTACCGGTCAGCGCTTTGGCGCCGCCCACCTGACCGATATCCTGGTCGGAAACCCAAACAAGCGCGTCTTACTCTTGCGGCATGACAGGCTCAAAACGTTCGGCGCCGGCAAGGAACTGTCCCCAATAGAGTGGCGGTCGGTGTATCGCCAGCTGCTGGCGGCCGGTATGCTGAGCGTCAATATTGGAAAAATTTCAGGTTATCGTCTTACCGAAAAAAGCTGGTCCGTTCTAAGGAGTGAACGCAACGTACGGTTTCGTAAAGACCCCCGGTTGATCCGGAATAAAAAGGTCGTCAAAGTATCACCAAAACACATGCCTGACTTTCTGGACGATGATGCCCGCCAACTTTTCGAAAAACTTCGCCAACTGAGGCTCGATCTTTCAAAAAAACTGGGGGTGCCGCCGTTTGTCATCTTTCACGACAAAACCTTAACGCAAATGGCAGCTCTCAGGCCAAACAGCCGCGGGGAACTCCTGCAGATCAACGGGGTCGGCGAACGTAAAGCCGAACAGTTCGGCGAAGATTTTCTAAACGCAATTAGAAGTGGTTTCAAAACCTCAGATTAGGTTTCCCGCTTGAACGCGGGATTACACGTCTTTATTTTAACAAATTAATGTATGCATCAAGGCGTCTCGCGAATTTAAAGTCGTGTGTCCGAGCGTACACCTCGTGGCTGCCCCGGTTAAATTCACCGGGATGCAAGCAGAAGCCACTCCCACTAATTTTTTCGCTTTCACAATGTTTATCCGTTAATCTCCAATATGCACAGTGGGATCCCGCTCCGCGGGAGAAAAATTAGCATTTCAATTCGCGGGGCAACGCAGTCCCGCCGCAGGCGGGAGCCTTTTGAGCCCCTTAAATATTCTTTCAATTAGTTGCGAAATCCCGCTTCATTAAGCGGGGAGATGGGGTTTTGAAACCACTTCTAATGCAGA
>JAQYWI010000111.1 GCA_030145015.1 Desulfobacterales bacterium | reverse complement strand
CAGATGCTCGGCACCGCCGATTTGCGCATCCACAAGCACACGGCGCAGCGCAAATTCCTTTTTGGATTTCATCAGATCTTTAATGGGTTCGGCTCTGCCGTCTTCAAGCTTGAGGATGTGCTTCATTTTATCATCCGCTTAATATTTCAAAAAATGTTATAAAAGTCATCATCAATAAGGTTTCAGGTGTCAGGGCAGGCGGATAGCTAGGAAGCTGGAAGGCCAGGAAGCTGGAAAGCTAGATTATTTACGATCCCTTCAGCCTTATAGCCTCCAAGCTTCCCGGCTTCCCAGCCTTATAGCTTCCAAACCAGTCTGCTTTTTTAACCTTGAACCCTGAACCTTTGAACCTCTGAACCGTGTTTCGCAAATTATTTGCGGGACACAACACTAGGCATTGGGGTGCACGATAACCTTTACGGCCCCTCCGATTCTTTCAACAAAGGTCTTAAACGCTTCATCGATTTGATCCAGGGGAAAAGTATGCGTGGCCAGTTGTTTTAATGATATACGCCCCCGGGAAAGCATCGACACCGCCCGTGAGCAATTGGCCCAGCCTTCGCCCCGAATCGAAAAAATATGGATATTGCGCGAGCCCATGGTCGAAAAGTTGGCCGAGACCGGCTTTTCAGGATATCCGACCAACAAAATTTTGCCCATGCGTTTGGACATCTCAATGGCGGTTTGGATGCCCTGATCCGAACCGGATGATTCAATCACCAAATCTGCACCGATACCATCGGTCTCCTCCCGAACAACCTGCACGGCGTCCTCATTTTTAACATTAATCAGGCGGTCGGCCCCCATTTTTTTGCCCATCTCAAGACGGCTGTCGCGGGTCCCTGATAAAAATATTTTTTTGGCGCACAGGGCCCTGGCCACGCCCACCGATACCAGACCCAGGGGTCCCGGTCCGATCACCGCCACATTGTCTCCCACCACATAACCGCCGGTGGTTTGAAAGCCGTAAAGCACACAGCCTAAATTGGTGATCAGCGCCGCTTCATTAAATTCGATACTGTCCGGAATCTTGTGCACGGTATTGATATGGTTCAACGCGTACTGGGCAAAACCGCCGTTGGTGGTAAAGCCATTGGCGCGATGGCCTCTTTTGAGATTGCCGTAATTCAGACAGGCGGTATAGTTGCCCAGCCGGCAGTTGCGGCAGCGGCCGCATCCCAGGCTGGCCTCAACCGCGACGCGATCCCCGACCTGAAGCTCGTCTACGGTGTCTCCCACCGCAGCGATCGTGCCGGCATATTCGTGGCCGATGATAAAAGATCCATAGGGCGGCTGTGCGTCCCAGGGCTCCTCGATGAGGGCCACATCACTGCCGCATACGGCGGTGGCTTCGACTTTCACCAAAACATCAAGGGGCCCCGGCTGCGGGGTGGGCATCTCTTTGACCTCTAATTGATTTTTGCCCATCAGCACGACGGCCTTCATTTTATCCGGGATTGTCATGGCCTGGATCTCCTTTCATCATAGGTTCGGCTTTCGCCTTGCAGCGAGTTACTTTTTATTGTATTGATTAATTTGTCAATACAAAATTGCACTGATTGCTCATATGAGCAAGTTGTTAATTTATTGCAAACCGATCAAATTTTAACGGGGGGACAAACTTATGGAAAAATTAGGCTTAATTATTCTTACGATCTTTGCCGGGATGAGCAACGGCTTCCAGGCACCGGTCAATGCCGCTTTGGGCAGATTCGTAGGTGTTTTTCAAAGTTCCTGCATTTCATTCAGTGTGGCCGCCCTGTTTCTGCTGGTTATGTCCCTGATCGTCGGACAGGGCAGCATTTTAAAAATCGTCGAGGCACCGCCCTATTTATGGATTGGCGGATTCCTGGGCGCCTTCTTTGTTACGACCGCCCTTTTTGTGGTACCCAAAATCGGCGCGACCGTAATGATTGCCTCTGTTTTAACGGGTCAGATGGCGGCAGCGTTAATTATTGATCAAACCGGTATGCTCGGGATTACGAAAAACCCGATCGATATCTATCGCATCGGAGGGCTGGCCTGCCTCGTCGTCGGATTAAAATTGTTATCAAAATAGGATCAGAACCATTTTTTGAGGAGCACCAAAATGCAAGTAACCGAAAGTATCCATGCCATAAAAATACCGTTTAAGCTGCGTATGGGTCCGGACAAAACCGTGGATCGATTTGTTTTTGCCTATCTGATCTTTGGTGACCAAATATGTCTGATTGACAGCGGTGTTGCCGGCTCCGAGGCGATTATTTTCGACTATATCAAACAGGCCGGCCGGGATCCCCGGGAGGTTGCCCGGATCGTTTTTACGCATTCGCATGCGGACCATATCGGCGGCGGCCAGGCGCTTAAAAAGCAAACCGGATGTAAAGTTGCCGCGCATATCGATGCCAAACCCTGGATTGAAAATGTGGACCACCAGTATGCGCAACGGCCGATCGGAAATTTTTATGACCTGGTCGGGGGCTCGGTTGAAATTGATCAGGGTTTAAAAGACGGCGATCATCTGGATCTCGGTGCGGGCCAAACACTTGACATTTTCCACACTCCCGGTCATTCAAAAGGGTCTATCTCTCTTCTGTATAATAAGGACAGAGCCTTATTCAGCGGCGATGCCGTTCCCAAGCCGTGCACCGTACCGATTTATGAAGATGTTGCGATTTCAATCGAGTCCATAAAAAAATTAAAAGAGCTTAAAGGACTGGAGGTTCTGATCGCTTCCTGGGATGACCCCCAATTCGGTGCCAATGTATATCCATCGATGGATTCTGGGCTGCAATGGTTTCAACAGATCCACGATGCTGTTTTGGCCGAAACTGCCGAGTCCGATGCTTTAGATCCAAAGGACCTCAGTGCCCGGGTTTTAAAACGACTGGGTTTTCCGGAAATCCCCCTGGTTCCCATTGTGGTCACCTCCATCGGGGCCCATCTGAAACTGCTTGACCATCAAGATTTAATTACGGTTTGATTTTCATTGCGAATCTTGACAAGTTAAATTTGCGCATTAATTTTCTGAGTCAATTTCTGGCCCCTGGCAACTGGCCGCCTGTCACTGGCTATTATCCAGAAGCAAGAAGCCAGTAGCCAGTTGGATTTATTTGAAAAAGGAGGTATTACCATGAATACCGAAAGTCCTTTGAAAGATAAGATGATTCTGGCCGTTGATGACGAACCCGATGTGCTTGAAACATTGGCGGAACTGCTGGACATGTGTCAGGTCATCACTAAAACAAGGTATGAAGACGCCGTTGTGTACTTGAATAACAACAGCCCGGATCTGGCAATTTTGGATATCATGGGGGTAAATGGTTTTGACCTGCTGGAGCAGTGTGTTGAAAAAGAAATTCCCGCCGTCATGCTGACCGCCCACGCTTTCAGCGTGGAGTCGCTTAAAAAATCCCTCGAACTGGGGGCCAGTGCCTATCTTCCCAAAGAGAAAATGGCCGATATTGTTTCTTTTTTAGAAGATGTGGTCTCCCTGGAACATAATGAAAACTGGCAGCGTTTATTTAAACGCCTGGGCACATTTTTAAATGCCACTTTGGGGGGGGGCTGGAATAAAGATCTGATCGAAATCGGACCGTTTATCGTGCCGGAATAAGTTCTGACCAAAAGGAACTCTGCATGACCCACATTTTGGGTGTCGATATTGGAACGACCGGCCTGAAAATGGGCGTCTTTCGCAAAGCGGATGGCGCCCTGACCTTAAGGGGTCATTTTTCCCGGACCTATGAAATCCATACTTACAACAACGGACTGTTCAGCGACATAGAACCGCAGAAATGGCAGGAAGCCTTTATTGCCGGTTGCCGGCATCTGGACGCGTTCATGGGCGATATCGATGTGATTGCGCTGTCCGGCACCACCCCGGGCTTGACGCCCATGGATCCGGAAGGCAATGCCCTCCATCCGGCGATTCTGATGCTGGATCAGCGCTCACGCGCAGAAGCCCGGGCGATTCTCGATACCGTTGGTTTAGAAACACTGCTGGAGATAACCGGCAATATGCCGGTTGCCGGCGGGTGCTCACTGGCGAGCATCCTGTGGCTTAAAAACAACCACCCGGACCTGTTTAAGAAAACCTTTATTTTCGGGCACTGCAACACGTTCATGGCGAAGTGGTTAAGCGGAACCTTTGCCATGGATCCCTCCTCCGCATCCCTTACCGCTTTGTATAACACCGCCGAAAATAATCTGACGTGGAATGAAGAGATCACTCAGAATTTTGGCCTATCGGTTGATCGCTTACCCCCTTTAATGCATGCTGATAAAAGTGCCGGTCGGGTGACAGATTCGCTAACCGCCGAGCTGGGCCTGACAAAAAGTCCGCCGGTCGTTATCGGCGGCAACGATGCGGTACTGGCGGCCTACTCGCTGGAAATTGAGGAACCCGGCGATATCGTCAACGTCAACGGCACCTGTGAAATTACGCTGGTGTGCCTGCCGATATGTATCGGTTCCCAAAATTATAATATCCGGGCGCATGTCATCCCCGGGCGGTGGCTGACCCTGTACGTCATGAACGCCGGGGGCACGGCCCTGGAATGGTTTAAAGATCTGTTTTGCGGTGAGCTGAATGCCGACGAATTTTACGACCAGTTTTTGCCCGCTGCCGTCGATCAATGGCTGGATCAGGAAAGCGAAGTCCTTTATATTCCCTATTTGCTGGGGTCGCGCTACTCCCTGGAACCCCTCAAAGCGGAGTTTAGAGGCTTGACGGCAGAAACATCCCGTGAAGAGTTGCTGGCAGCCTTAATTCGCGGCTTATGCCATTACCAGCGCGAACATTTAAATGCAATCAGCCGCCGGGTTAAATTAAAAGACAGGGTCCACATTACCGGGGGCGCGCTGAATCCTGCCATCATCCGCGCCAAGAAAAAATGGATGCGCGCCGGCGAATACATTCACGAAGAAGAATCCTCCATGAAAGGCGCCGCCCTGCTGGGTTTGAAATATCTTACCAATAACCAATAACAAATAACTGAGGGGTTGGGGTGTTTTCCGCGCTAAGATCTGTCATTCCTGCGAAGGCAGGAATCCAGAAAAATCGAGACCGGCAACCTGGATGCCCGCCTGCGCGGGCATGACGGGAAAAACACCCCGACCCCTCAAATAACTCATAGCTAAAAAGTGTCCCGGACACTTTTTAGCTGTGTTCTTTTTTAAATTTCTCCGCCACGGCCACAAAATCATAGGAGGGATAGACCTCATAACGGAAGGCGCCCCAGGCCTTTTTTTCAAAAAAGATATTCACATTACGAATAGCGTCCGGTTCCACGCGCAGCTGGATAATAAAACCAAAAGACATCGCCACCACCCAGGAGACCAGTTCCGCGCCTTCCGGGGGAAAGTCGCGGTAAAATCCGGTTTCCTTTGCATGGGCCAAAATTTGATCCAGGTTCTTGGCCTGGTCATGATGCAAAATTACGGTTAAGAGTACTTTTTGATCGGATGCCATTTTTCCTCCTCTTACGTAACTGTTAGGATTTCGAGCCAATCGTCGATTTCAATTCCGGGGGTCTCGATTGGATTGCGGGTATAGAATTCCTTTAGAAAGGCGCCCGCCTGACCGGCGGGTTGGCCATCAAGCGCGGATTCGAGCGCTTCAATTCCGGTATCGGGATAGCAAAAAAAATCTCCTGAAATATGAACCTTTCCAAAAGATCCATCGATCACCTCAAAGTCCGCCCGGATCAGCCCGCCGGCGGCTTTATGTATCCTGTGGATTAATTTTGCGCCCGATCGAATCTGGATGTCACGCCCCGGCATGGGTCTGCTTTCTTTTTGAAAAAACCAATCATCGCTTAACATCACCTTTTTGAGCTCATCCATTTTGGTTTGCAATTCAGGATCTTTCGGCGATGGCTGCATCGGTCCAATCAGCTCTTGGAACGCTGCGGCCATCAGGTCATTCAGCCGGGCAGCAGACCATTGGCCAGCTTTCTCATTACCCAGTTCGCGCCGAATGGTGGTGAGGTTGGCCTTAATTGTCTGGTGAACTTTGTCGCGAAATTTTTCATCCGGTACCTTAAGGACCCTGCTCATCATATCGTAATCAAAATCAACAATCAGATTCCCCACAAAAACAATGCACTCGCCAATCTCGGCGGCACCGGTGCCGGAAATCTTGCGATGCTCAACAAGCACGTCATTGACGGGTTTGTAATCCGCCGCGATCCCGATCTGGCGATAAACATCGATAACGGGTTGCAGAAACTTTTTATAAAATGAAATTTTACCGGGCGGAATTGCGGGATTATCCCGATGCAGAATCAGATGGAAAAAGAGTTGATTGCCGTCCAAATATACGGCGCCCCCGCCCAGGTTGCGTCTGAATACGGGGATTTTATTTTTCTTACAAAAATCAAGATCCACTTCCTGTTCGGCATCCTGATGAAATCCGATGCAAACATAAGGGCTTGCCGGAGATACCAGGGTGAGTGCTTCGCGACCCAGGTCAGCCAGGGCATGATAGATCAGCTGGGTTTCAAGCCAGGGGACTCTGCCAAGATTAAATAACTCCAAAATAATGCTCCTTTATTTTTCCAGGGCGCGCTGAACAAGCTGGGTGATATCGAGGACTTCAAGCGGAATTTTATTTCTCCTCACATGCGTCAGCATGGTGCGGACACATTGCTGACAGGAGGTAATCACTGCCTGGGCACCCGTATCGACGACTTCCTCGATCTTTTGTCTGGCAATCTCGGCTGCCAGCTGCGCATCGATCATCTCCAGATTACCCCCGCCGCCACAGCACCGGCAACTCTCTTTGTTATGCGCCAACTCGACCAATTTAATACCCGGTATTGCACGAATAATTTCGCGGGGCTCACTAAAAATTCTTGCGGCTCTACCCAGATCACAGGGGTCATGGTAGGTGACCGTCAATGAAAGCGTTTTGAAAGGAATTCGATTTGTCTCAATCAATTTTTTCAAAAACTGAGTCACATGGAAAATCTCGATATCCTGCGGGTAGTATTCACGCCACATTTGATAACAGGAGGGGCAGGAAAAGACCACTGACCGCGCCTTTTTGCGACGAACCGCCTCCAGATTATGGGCGATATAGGCCTGTACCTTATCCTTCATTCCGGCGCCCAGGAGCGGAAAGCCGCAGCACCACTCATCTTCACCCAGAAGGGTAAATTCAACCGCGCTAATATCCATAATCTCGGCCAGCGCCATGGGGATCTTCTGGGCCACCGGGTAATAGGCGGATACGCAACCGGTAAAATAAACGACTTCAGCCTGATCCCTGATATAATTATTTTCCGGTGGATCACGCAAATCTTCAACCCAATCGGCGCGCTCTTCTTTGTCTTCTCCAAAAACATTATGGTCTTCTTCGAGATGATCCCGAATCTGTTTCAATTTTTTAGGATGAAATTTGGAATGCACCATATCCTGACGCACAGAGACCCATAAATCTTTAAGCTGAATCCCCACCGGGCAGACTTCCTGACAATGGCCACACAGGGTGCACTTAAAGACCGTGTCGCTGAAATGCTTCCATTGGTCCTCGGATAGTTCTTTGCTTCTGAAAAGTTTGCGAAATAATATATTGCGACTGCGCACGATCTTTTTAAGGCCGTCGATGCGGAAAACAGCAGACAGGTTCCCATCCCGGGAAGCCGCCACCGTCGGGCATACCTGGGCACAGAACTGGCAATTTGTGCAGGCCCCCATCTCCAGAAGCTGTCTTTTACTGTAGTCTTTATTGGCCATGCGGTTTAAGTTTTCTTTGCTAACTAAAATGCATACGCAAGTTTTCGCAAGGGCCTCAGGCCGCCTGGATCAACTCGCTGATGAACTGGCTTATATTATAAATTTTAAATTTTTGCTTTCTCAATTTGGCATTCGACAGATTGTGAACACAGGAATTACACTCGGTTAATACGATTTCGGCATTGACCGCCTCGACCTCGGCCAGCCGTCGACGCGCCATTGCAATGGAATTTTTAGCATAGGCACCCCGGACGCCGCCGCCGGCTCCGCAACAAAGGGCCTCGGCATGGTGATGTTCCAACTCGACGAAATTCGGCGCAATCTTTCTGATGATCTCGCGAGGTTCTTCGTAAATACCGCAATGCCGCCCTAGATCACAGGGATCATGATAGGTCACGCGTTTGTCCGTCTGAACACCAAAATCAAAATCTTTCAGAAATTGGCTGAGATGTAAAACACTCACCCCGTTATCTTTAAGCGTCGCATACTGGGTTTTGTTGTTAAACGTTCTGGAGCAATACGGACATCCCGTGATGATGGCTTTGGCACCGGTGTCAAGAATACGTTCAATATTTGTGCGGGCTAAATCCATGTTAATCTGATATCCGACATCTTCCAGCACCCCGCTGCAGCAAGTTTCATCGATCAGGGTATAATCCACCTCCAGTTGATCCAGCAGTTCGAGCGTCGCCTGGGTGGCTTCGTCTTCTCGATAGGCCCCCACACAACCGATAAAATAAACATATTCCGCCGATTGTTTGCGTTTGCCCTCAAATTCCGGCGGCTCATCTTCGGCGTAAATGTTGGTGTGCTTTTGCAGAACTTCATGCATCCCTTTAAAGGCCGGGTGGCAGGAGCCGATATCGACCATGTCTTTTCGGGCCTGCTTGATTATTTCGGGGACTTCGACACCCGATGGACAGTTCGTTGAGCAATTGGCGCAGGTGGTGCATTGAAAAAGGGTTTCAATTAACTCATCGTTGAGATCGATTTTTTGTTCCATGACCTCCTTGAGCAACAGCATCTTGCCCCGGGCATTAAAGGCGGATCGCATGGTTGCCCCGAATACCGGGCAGGCCGACCGGCAAAATCCGCAGGATGAACATCGCAGCACTTGATCGCGATATTTTTTTTCAAATTCATATTTCTCCGTCATGTCAAACCTCCGAAATCCACTTTTATTTATGTTCAGCGACCGCGTTCCAGGCTAAAACGATTGGTGATAAAATCACGTGCAACAGACGGCTGAAAGGCAAATAGACAATGAATATTCCGGTCAAGATGGCGTGCAGGTACCATCCATATCCGTATAGATTGCTCAATATCGCTGGCCGCGAAAACAATCGGCTGATACTAAAGCCCACGAAAGCATAGGCGGCCGAACCCGGCGTGCCGGTCATCGCAATTCGCATGCCTTCAAGGACAAACCCCGCCAATACAATGCTTCCGATCAATATCAATGCGGTTCGGTCCTGGTTGGGGAGTCCGGAAACCTGGCCGGCACGCTGAACCCGGCCGCGGATCAATGCCAAAATGATTCCGATTAAGATCATCAAACCCGTAAGATCGAATACAAAGCCGGTCAGGGCATTGTTTTTGTCCAGCATATCCCAAATCCAGGATCCGCCCGGGTTCGTAATTGAGGCAGTTAAAGCGACCAGGCCCCAAAGAAACCGTACCACCAGCGGCAAAAAGATCAGGCTGTGGATCAGCCAGCGGATTTGGGATTGGCGAAAAAGCCGCCTTTGAAAAAAAACATCCCAGACAACGGTTTTGATACCAAAAGCGAATTTGCCGGTCCGATCCCCTGTCTTGAAGCCTTTGCGAGGATGATAAACATCCGTGTTCTTACGCCCGGCGCCGGAAAATATCAGCGAAAGGGTCATTGCCATTCCGCCGAGGAAAAAAATAACCGTTAAAATGGTTGTCGTATCGCCGAGGGACAGCGTTGCTGCATGACATGGCATGCAGAGCATACTTTTGGCAGGCAGAACCCGGGCCGCTGTCCCGAGCGCATTATCCGGGTGATGGCATCGACGGCAGGCGGATTCATCATCAAACCGAACCAACGCGTGAATTTTCGACGGCTCAGCGCGCGGATGATTCTTTTTCCAGAGAATCCGCTTCGTTTCAATATCACGGACCGGCAGGACCCCCTGGAGATGGCATGCTTCGCATGCGACCCTCAGGTGGGCGTCATGCGCCACTTTGTCATCATGCGGGGGGTGACATTGACGGCAATCACCTAATTTTTGGCTTGCATGTTTATAAGCCGCCGCCTGCCCATGGCATTCGGTACAGGCATTCTGTGCATGGGGCTGCTTTTGAAAGTCAATTGTATTTATCAACGGTACCGATGTCGCGGCACCGGCCGGTGTCCCGGTTTGCTTATGGTCGTGGCAGTGAAAGCAAAACCGATTAATTTTCTCAGCCGCCCGGGCGTCCTGCAAACCCGGTTGAAGATGACAAACCATGCAGTCCTGGTCTTCGGATGCAAAAAGGGGCAGTTCGGATTCCTGCTCGTGGCAGATGTCGCATTGTTTTTCCAGGGGCCTATCGGGATCAAACGGTTCCAACCGATCCTGCGGCGGAAGCTCTTCATGCGGAGGGTGACATTCGATGCAGTATTCATAGCTTTGATTGTCAACAATTTTCTCGGAACCGTGTAATCCCTGATCGAGATCCTCCAAAATGTGATCATGACATGCCAGGCAGTGCTCCGCATTAAAAAAGTCAGACAACTGCTTGTTAACATCGGCAGGATCGGGGTGCCGTGGGCGGTCGTTGATATCTTCGTGGCAGTCGTGGCACGAATTTTGTCCATGGACGGAGGCATGAAATTTCTCGTGGTCAATCAGCCAGCCCGCCTCCACCCCGGGAGCCCCAAAAACTGCCGCCACCAGAAATAAACCAATTATTTTTAGCCGGCGGATAATGGTCGGTTGGTTGAGCACTTATCCTTTTAATTCTTCTTCGTATTTCTTCATTTCGGTCAGCATCCATTTTTCCACAGCTTCCGGGCCGTGAAAAAAAATACTGAGATCGGGCGCGCTGGCGGGCCTTATTTTATAAAGCCAGCCCTGACCGTAACAATCGGAATTGATCAGACCGGGATCCATTTCCAGGTCTTCGTTGACCGCCGCAAGTTCTCCATCGAATGGGGCATATACCTTCCCCAACCACTTTCCGGACTCGATTTTGGCAAATTTTTTGCCGGCTTTAAGCACCTTGCCATCATCAGGGAGTTGAACATAGACGATTTCACCGGCCAGTTTCCGGGCAAAATCGTCCATGCCCATAATGATGAGGTCTTCTTGGGGCCGCAGCCAGAAATGATTCTCTTCGTAATATAATTCATCCGGTAAGTTAAACCCATTAATCTCCATTAAGATAACCTCCTTAAATCCAATGCCCTAAGGCTGCCGCTGAACGCCTTTTGATGCGCATTTAAACATCCAGTCCCAGTTTTCCCGGATTGAGAATGGCATTGGGGTCTAATAAGTTTTTGAGGCCATTCATTACCTGCATAAACACGGGATCGTGCTCCTGATTCATGTAAGCGGCTTTAGCCATGCCGACACCGTGTTCGCCCGTAAGGGTGCCGTCCAGATCGAGCGCCAATTTGAACAAATCGGCCTCAACTTGTTTGACGCGTTCGACTTCATCCGGATCGGTGCCGTCGTAGACCATAACCGGGTGAATATTTCCGTCACCGGCGTGCGCTACGGTGGCAATCAGCATATTGTGGCGCTTGCCGATATCCAGAATGCCGGTCAGCATCTCGGCCACTTTACTGATGGGGACCACCAGATCTTCAGCCAGGACATTATTGTTCAAACGGGTCAGGACACCATAGCTTGCCTTGCGGGCCGCCCACAGCTGCTCGGCCTGCTCGACCGTTGAGGCCTGAACGATTTCACCGGCATTGTTGTTCTGCAGGGCTTCGACAACCTTGTCCATCTGACGATCACATTCTTGCTGGGTGTAACCGTCAGTTTCCACCAGCAGCATGGCCGCCGCTTCGGGCAAATCGAAATCGGTGGCCTGGTTGACGGCTTGCAGATTTGCACTATCCATAAGTTCCAGTACGCTGGGGATAATCCCGGAACGCATGATTTCGCTGACCGCTTTGCCCGCCTGGGGCAGGTCAGCGAAGGTGGCTGAACAGGTCGTGGTGGCCCGGGGGGTGGGGTTGATTTTCAGCGCAATTTCGGTCACCACCCCCAGAGTACCTTCCGATCCCACGAAAAGCCGGGTTAAATCATAACCGGAGACACACTTCATGGTATGCGAGCCGGTGTGCAGCACGGACCCGTTCGGCAAAACAACTTCCAGATCAAGGACGTAATCCCGGGTCGTGCCGTATTTCGCACCTTTAATACCACCGGCATTGGTGGCCACATTACCGCCGATGGTAGACACTTTGCCCGAGGCCGGGTTGGGCGGGAAAAAAAAGCCGGAAGGGGCCAGGGCTCGATTTAGCTCATCGAAAACGACGCCGGGCTGAACAACCACCAGGCGATCTTCGATACTGATTCGAAGGATGGCGTTCATTCGACTCATATCCATCACGAGACCGTCTTCCTGGGGTACCGCGGAACCGGTCAGCGAGGTACCGGCGCCGCGCGGGGTGACCGGCAATTTATGTTCATTGGCCAATTTCAGAACAGCGGCGACCTGGCTGGTGTTTTGTATCCAGACAGCCGCCGCCGGCCGCCGGTTCAGACCGGATGAGTCATAGCTGAAACTGACGCGGTCAATCAACGCATCCGTAAAGTTATCCGGACCCACAATATTGATCAGGGCTTCTTTAATTTTCGAATCCATGGCGCCTCTCTTTCACCGCACTCAGATGGGTCTTTGAAACCACTTCTAGGGTTGTGTCCCGAAAGTAGTTTACAAAACACGGTTTTATTTTAGGTTTCAGGTGTCAGGTGTCGGCAAACAGATGACAGAGAGGCCAAAACATACTGCCTTTTATCTTCGACTCGACTGCCTTCGACAAGCCCAGGCCCCGAGCATGCCGAGGGGAGGTCGTCGCAGGCTGTCTTCTGTCCTCTGTATCTTCCTGACACCTGACACCCGAAACCGGACACCTTTCATTCTTTGACGGTTCGCGCTATTTCGGCAAACTCATCCTCGGTCAGCACCCGCTTCAAGTCATGCGACGCTTGCTTTACCTTTTTGAGAACGTCCATCTGCTGGTCATCATTCAGTTCGATGTTCAATTTCTGCGCCCATATTCCGATATTATCAAGCCCGCTTTTTTTACCCATGAATATGTTCGGAGGTTCGTGGCCCACAAAGGCAGGATTTACGGGATACACAATCGTCGGGTCCGCTTCAAAAACGTTTTTATACCATCCGGTCACGATTCCGGATTCGATGTTATAGGCCCAATCACCGATAAAGGGCCGATTCTTGGGCACTTCAATGCCGGTCAGTTTCTGCACCAGTTTGGACAGTTCGTTGAGTTTGCTAAAATCGATACCGACATCGATCCCATAGAGGGTCAGCAGCGCCAGGACGGTTTCTTCCATGGGGGTGTTGCCCGCGCGTTCACCGATTCCCAAAACCGTGGAGTGAATCACTTCAGCACCGGCCAGCACGGCATTGATGGTATTGGCCACCCCCAGACCGAAATCCGAGTGGAAGTGGATCTCCACCGGCGTATTGACGCGCTCAATCACCTTCCGGGTGAAATAGGTTGCCGCATGCGTTGACAGCACGCCAAAGGTGTCGACCAGGGTAAAGGCATCCATATGGCCTTCGGTGGCCACCTTCTCGACCAGATCCAGCAGCCAATCCATGTCCGAACGGGTGGCATCGATCGTGAAAAATACCGTATACAGGCCGGCCTTTTTGGCCGCCTGGGTGGCGGTGATGGACAGCTCGACCGCTTTTTCCAGCGGCCACTTATAGCCCTGCTCGATTAAATGTTTGCTGGACGGAATTTCAATGATAATGCCGTCCACACCGCAATCAGCCGCCAATTCAACATCCGGAATCATACAGCGCGAAAAACAAAAGATCTCGGCGCCCAGGTTGCGTTTGACGATTTCTCGAATGGCCGCCTCGTCATTGGGGGATACCGCCGGCATGCCGGCTTCGATGCGGTGAATACCCACCTCAGCAAGCTTTTCGGCGATCTGGATTTTATCGTCTTTTTTCAAAATGACTCCGGCCTGCTGCTCCCCGTCACGCAGGGTAATGTCATGAATTTTGACGGATTTGGGCGGTTTAAAACCTTTGGTGACTTCCTCTAAATAATTCCAGGAACTGACATACCAGTTATCGGTTTTCCAGGGGTGTCCGCTGTTTTTCATATCTGCTTGGCTCATTTTTTTTCCTCCACTTTTAGGTATAATTCTAAATAATTTTTTGACATTCGGGCACAACCGTAGACGCTTCCAGAATCAATTCAACGGCTATTTCCGATGCGGTTTGATAAACGTATTCACAATTATTCGTAGGGCTCACGGCCTTCCATTTGGGGAACAGGTGGCGGCATTCTTTTTCCACCAATTTTTCTTCAAAGCGGCGATGAAACTCATAACAAAGCTCATCCACACAGGTGACATCATCGGTTCCCGACTCCCGGCCGTAAAGCAAACCGATGCAGACAATACCGGATGCCAGGGCACCGCACAGGTGGCCGATCTGGACGACCGGCAGTTGATCACCGCTGCGGGTTTCTTTTCCCGCGGCCATACCCTCTAAAGTCCGGGTTAAATCCACATCTTCCTTTTTGCGACGGGTTCCGCCGCCGCCATGAAATCCGGTCACCATTTTGACCATGGAAGGATCGGTGATTTTAAAGGTGTCATTAATCGCTAAAAAGACCGACTCACTGCAATGGAACCCTTTTTTGCGGTTTGCGAGGGCTTTTTTCCCGGCCGCTTTGATGATTTGTCTTTTTTTTGCGTTCAATTTAACCCTCCAATCACTTCTAAAACGAAGGCGGTGTCAGAATCCAGATAACCTCGATACTGTCTCCATCAATGGCCTGCCAGGAGTGCGGCACATGCGCCGGATAATAGAGGCTATCGCCTTCTTCGAGCCGGTAAACCTCCTCACCGACGCGTAACTCCAGGATGCCTTTCATTACGATGCAAAGCTTTTCGCCGGGGGAATCCAGCATCGGCTCTTCACCTGAATTTTCGCCCTTGGAAACGCGCATATGCATGACCTCCAATTTGCGCTTCATGTCCGGCGTCATGAGATCATAGACCACTTTTGAACCCGGCAGGGCGATGCGTTTGCGTTTTCCGGCCCGCACCACGGCAACATCTTTTATATAATAATCATTATTGGGCTTATGTTCAGCCAGGCGATTGTTGTATCCCCAGCTTTCCTCGGCACCCTGTCCGTTGGGGAATAAATTGACGACACTGTAACCGAACTGGGCAGCAATTTTTTTCAGCGAAGTGATCGAAGCTTCCGTATTTCCGCGTTCGATTTGACTCAGAAAGCTTTTTGAAAGTCCGGTTTTTTCAGAAAACTGTTCCAGGGTCCACTGGCGCCCCTGTCTTTCTTCGCGGATGCGTTGGCCCAAATCAAGTAATGTATCCGGCATTAAAAAACCTCCGCAGCTGGAGTCAACGCCCACCCGCATAGCGGGCGGCTTGAATTTTCGGCCATAGGCCGAAAAGGCAAAAGCACGTCAGTGCTTTAGGCGTTGCGGTTGTAACCGGGTGCAACGCACCCGGTTTGAAAGCAACCAATTAATCGTAAATGAGGTCTGAAGTTTAAACAAAATCAAGTCAAAAAAATGATCGATCCGGCCTTTTTTTCATGGGATGAAAAATTGTATGAATTATAAAAAACACAAAACCGTCAATTCGTCAAGGTCCTCTTTAGGAATTATATCGAAGAAAGCAGGCATCAGATTGTTTAATAATTATAATGATTACAAACTGATAAATTGTTTTTTCAGAAAACCGCTATTTTTTTTAACCGCAGAGTCTAGACAATATGATATTAAAGTTTTTATAATCCACCCCGCCTAAATCCCTTGTGGTCAAACAATTTTTCTTGACATCGAATTTTCTCGTTGTTAATTGCATCAGATAGCATCCTGCCGGGTTTGCATCCGGGATCATTTGGATGTGACACCTTTTTCAGCACCGCCAACCCGTGCTCGCATACAGGGGCATTTCAATATCGCTATAACGCTTTTATTTGGGTTTTAGCACTTTAAACCATCAAACCAACAAATTTTCATAAGGAGGATACCATGGGATACGATCTAGACACCTATTTTATTGAGAAACCTCATCATACCAGTCCCCGTCGCCTATACAGCCAGACCGGTGCCGACTGGCAATACCGCGTGGATTTCGATCGTCTGCGCAGCGACCGACTGGCGCGCACCCGGGAACAAATGGACGCCATGGATCTGGGCGCCCTGGTTCTTTATGCCGGGGCTAATATCCGTTATGTGACCGGTTCCTATCAGGGCAACTGGAAGTATAATATCAATATCCGCTATGTGGTTTTGACCAACGGCGGAGAGCCCATTTTATTTGAAACCGCCGGATCCGATATGCATTGTGCCCGCATCGATCTGCCCTGGATGCAGGACCGTGTCCGCCCGGCGATTACCTGGCAGTGGGCCGAAGGCGCCGTTCCGCACATGGCCGGCAGAATGGTCGACAGTGTCGTCGAGGTCCTCAAGGAAGCCGGAGTCGAAAAAGAAAAAATCGGGATCGACAATCTGGACATGCCCTCGCTGCAGGCCTATCAGGAACGCAAGATCAATATCGTCAACGGCTGGCCGGCCCTGTCGAAGGCCCGCACGATAAAAACCCCTGATGAAATCGAATTGCTCAAACAGGCCTCTTCCATCGGCGATGCCGCCATGTGGAAGATTAAATATGAATGGCTCAAGCCGGGCGTGCGCGAGCGTGAGATCGAAGCCAAGGTGCATGAGTTTATGCTCGAACGCGGGGCCGAGATTATCTATGACATTATTGTGGCCTCCGGCGGCAACACCAGCCCTTATCGGCGCTGGGCCACCGACAAGATGATCCGTCAGGGCGACCTGGTGATCGTTGATATCAATGCCGTGGGGCCTTCCGGTTATTTTGTGGATTTTGTGCGCTGCTTTAAATGTGCCAGCAAGATGAACCAGCAGGAAATCGATCTTTACCGTGAAGTCTACGATTCGATGTATGCCGGGATTGCGCAGCTGAAACCGGGCAACACCACCGCCGATGTGGCCGCCTGCTTTCCGAAATACGACGATGACAAATACGGCACCGTCACCCTGCAGCAGTTTGCCCACAGCATCGGGATTACCCTTTACGAGGGCATGTGGATCTCGCGGGCCTATTCACTGGATCATCCGGCCGAAATCAAAGAGAACATGTATTTTGCAGCCGAAACCTTTGCCGGCCATCCCGGCCTGCCGCAGACGACCCGCCTGGAAGAAAATGTGCTGGTTTCTGCCGATGGACCGGTGGTTTTTACCTTGATGGAGCATATGGAAGAAGCGATGGCATAGATAAGGGAGAACTAATGAT
Organism: Desulfobacterales bacterium; assembly: GCA_030145015.1. The sequence continues at coordinate 690 of JAQYWI010000111.1, read as the reverse complement.
GAGCGCAAACTGGGAGATTTTCGGATTAAAGGATAAGGTGGCGATTGTCACGGGCCCATCGCAAGGTATCGGGCAGACCCTGGCAGTTGCCCTGGCACGGGCGGGCGCCCATGTCGCTCTGGTCAGCAGAAATCAATCGGCTTTAGAAGACATTGCCAAAGAAATCGAAGCATTGAACCGCAGCGCGTTGGTGATTCCCACCGATCTGACAGATTTATCACAGCTGCAAAAAATGGTTGATCAGGTGCAGGCGGAATTTGGCCGCATTGATATTCTGATTAATAACGCTGCCTGGACGCCTACGGTTGAGGCCCTGGAAGTTACCGAGGAACAATGGGACCAGACCATCGCCACGAGTTTGAAGGCCGTATTTTTCCTGTCCCAGGCGGTTGCCCGAATCATGATCCCGCAGGGTGGCGGTAAAATCGTCAATATGGGATCCACTCTGGGCGAGGTTTCTTTCGCCGGCCGTTCGGTCTATGCCGCGGCCAAAGCCGGGGTTCACCATTTGACCCGGGCCCTGTCCTACGAATGGGCGTCCAAGGGGGTTAATGTCAATGCCGTCGGCCCCTGTGTCACCGAGACGCCCACCCGGCGTGAAATATTTGAACGACCCGGTTATAAGGAATGGGCCACCGGACAAATGCTGCCGGTCGGGCGCTGGGCCCAGCCCGAAGATTTCATCGGTGC
>JAQYWI010000292.1 GCA_030145015.1 Desulfobacterales bacterium | reverse complement strand
CCTTTGGATTTAACTTCGGCTAATGTACCGGCCAGCACTAAACCTGAGGTCAGAACGACCGCCATAACGACAACTACATATAATGTGAAACGCTTCATCATTTTTCCTCCTCTTCTTTTAAATTAAAGTTTCCCCGACGGGATTTATCGAATAACTAACGTCGCCTATGTTAATCCCCCTATAAAAGTCAAGCGATTAAACAACACATTCAAAAAGAAGGTTTCTTCATCAAAAAAATGAATCTTCTTCATCTATTAAACATCAGCTATTAAACAGGTTATATTTAACCAAATGGCTATAACAGAAAGAAGTTGGGTTTGGCAATAGAAAAGATATTTATCGTCCGATTAAGTTTACACGCACTTTGGCCGATATAGCGGTTAGCATTCATAGGTAGTAATGACCGTTATGCTGAATTGATCCAGCACGATCAGAACCAAATTTCTGTAATTAAGGGGTCAGCGAATGACAGCGCCAAGCTTGCCATCAAGTAAATATCACTTCATCGCGCGTTTATTTGAGCTGATGAATACGATTTCGGAAGATCAGTTACTCATCATTTTAAAACAATTGCTTAAAGATAAACTCAGCACACATATTTTTAAACTGGTCATTGACTTGCCCGATGAACAGCAGGCGGCCCTGCTGGAACAGCTAGAAAAAACAGCCCTCGAAATCCCCCGCAAAGACCGGCGCAGACATGCTCGCAAGGCCTGTTTAATGCCGGTCGATTATTCCGTTCAAGGCCGTCAATTTAAAGGTTACATCCTTGACATCAATGCACACGGTGCATTTATCGAAACCAATGATTATTTCTTTAGCGGTCAAGAAATAAACATGACATATTCAGTCCCACACTATCAGAAACCACTCAGGGTGACCGGCGAAATCGTCTGGAGCAGCCAGAATGGGATTGGAATCAAATTTGGCCAGCTATCTCCGCACCAGACTGAAGCCATCAAGTCATTTTCAGAAAATCTAGAAGAAGTCTATGAGATAACCAGTTGACATATCTTTAAATTTATCTTATGAATTCAGGCGGATGCTATTCAGTTCGGCGCTAAACGCCTTTAAACAGAACGCCTGGCAACATAAGCGACTGATTTATATCTGAATTTATGGGAAAAATTTTTAATTGGGTGGAAACAAGTCAGCCTTTTTGGGGTGACGCAAACCATCGCCATCAAAAAGAGGACCCACAATGAGTCAGGTAAAAAGCAAGGAGTCGATAGCAGATCGTGACTCCAAAATCGGTATGTGGCAGGAACGTTCCCCGGTCGAACGCCGCACTGATCGAGATAAGCGCAATCCAAACAGGAATAAATATTTTTTAAAAGGCGGCAAAGAAAGAAGGACCGGAAAAGAGCGCAGACACCCTGAAGAGCGCCGGGACAGATGGATGCGGGTAAGCAAATGGCGCAGCGAGTTGGTTTTTGACGAATAAAACGGATCTATTATATATATTTAAACCGTTACATAAATGATCGTAAAGCTGGCAGAGTCTTAAGGCTCTGCCATTTTTATAGCCAGTTATTCATATCGCAGATAAGGAGGGGGAAATTAAATGATTACAACCGAGGATACGGCTCTGGTGCTTATTGATGTTCAGGAAAAATTACTTCCGGCCATGCACAACAAAGAGGCCTTATTGGATAATCTCAAAAAGATGGTCAAGGGCGCCCGAATATTGGGACTGCCCATCCTATCGACCGAACAAAATCCGGCGGGTCTGGGGCCGACCGTACCGGAAATCGCCGAACTCTTGTCGGACGGGAAACCGGTGAGCAAATTCAGTTTTAGTAGTTGCGGCACTGAACAGTTTATAGAAGAAATCAAAGCAGTTAATCGCCAAAGCATATTAATTGTCGGCATGGAAGCGCATGTCTGCGTTTACCAGACTGCGGCTGATTTAGCTAATCTGAATTACGATGTGCAGGTTGTAGCGGATGCGGTTGCCTCCCGGACCCTTGAAAATAAGCAAATCGGCCTCGAAAAGAGCAAAGCGGCGGGTGCCGGTATAACCAGCACCGAAATTGCATTATTTGAATTGCTTAAAATAGCAAAAGGCGACAAATTTAAGGAAATTATCAAAATCGTAAAATAGAAGCAGCCCATGTCAAGCGAGCACCTAAGTTGGAACCTCATTTATGATTTCTTGACCGGTCCGGCGCTCTGGTTTACCTTCATCTTTTTTATCGGGGGCTTATTTGTACGAATCGCCGTTTTATTTCGTCTGAGCCTCAAAAAGGATCGCGTCATTTACAATCACTTCAACCCGGGCTGGGGCATGCGGTCTATTTTTCATTGGATGCTCCCCTGGGCCAGTGCCTCCATGCGTCAACAGCCTGTTTTTTCAATCGTTGCGTTCATCTTTCACCTATCGCTATTGGCGGTTCCGCTGTTCCTTGCCGCCCACAACACTTTGTGGGATGAAGCCTTTGGTGTCAGTCTCTGGTCGCTTCCCGACCAACTGGCAGATTGGATGACCCTCATCTTAATCGCTTCTGCTATTTTTTTATTCGTTCGCCGCCTATGCAGACCGGAGGTCCGCATCTTAACCACTTCATGGGATTACGCCCTGCTGATCATAACGACATTGCCTTTTTTAACCGGTTTTTTGGCCTATCATCAATGGGGCCCTTATGAATTGCTGCTGATTTTGCATATTTTGCTTGGTGAAATCCTTTTGATCCTGATTCCGACAACGAAGCTCGGGCATATGGTTCTTTTCTTCTTTACCCGCGCGTTTATCGGCTTTGAGATGGGAGGACGAAGGGGGGCCAAGTCTTGGTAGCAAAAAAATATTTGAACATATTACTTTATAAATAATGGTTGTCGTGATTTTTAAGCACTGTCAAATTCGAAATCGACTCGGCTGAGCTCGTCGCAGGCCGAATATCGAAAAACGAAACAATTTTCAAATTTTCAAAATTCAAATGTTCTAAACTTAGGCAATGACAAAGGACGCACCTTCCTCTGGTTATTTTAGTCGGTTTTGTTTTAAACATTTGGACCTTTGAATTTAGGATTTGTTTCGGATTTCGTGCTTTTCTAATTCGGATTTTAAACCAACAGATTGGGAATTTGCTATAATTGAAAGGTACTACCAAAAAGTTTGAATTTGAAAACAATACGGTTGCCCCCGTGGACGTTGCCAAAGTGCGCGGGATACTGGCGGCCAATGATGGCGCCCGTATTCGGACCTGGATGAGTATTTGCTCAAGATGCGGGTTGTGTGCGGAAAGCTGCTTTGTCTACGTCGGCAATGATCGCGATCCCCGCTTGAGTCCGGCCTATAAATTCAGACACAGCCTGGGTGAAATGATCCGGCGCAAGGGTAAAGTGGATCGCGCCTTTCTGGAAAAATGCTACGAAATCGCCTGGCTGCAATGTACCATGTGCAAGCGCTGTTCGATGTATTGTCCTTTTGGGATCGATGTCGCCACCATGATTGCCATCGCCCGCAGCGTCTGCCACTCTCAGGGGGTGACGCCCAAACAACTGGCCTTCTTTTCGGATCATTGCGATAAAACCGGCAACCACATGGGCATCCCCGTGGAAGAACTTGTCGACACGTGCGAGTGGATGGCCGACGAGGCCGAAGATGACTACCGCGGGGTAGATATCCCGATGGATCAACCCGGCGCCAGGTATATGTATACCATTAATCCGCGCGAACCCGTCTACTACCCCCAGGACATTTCCAACGCCGCCATTATCTTTGCGGCTGCAAAAGAAAGCTGGACAATTCCCACTTTTGGCTGGGATTGCACCAACCTGCCCATGTTTGCGGGCAACCGCAATCTGGCCGGCAAGCAGGTTAAAAATGTTTACGAAAAAGCCCTGGAACTAAAAGCGCAACATATTCTGATTACCGAATGCGGGCACGCCTATCGTTCGCTGGCCTTTGAAGGCCCCTACCTCGCCGGCTATCCGGATGGGAAGCCGCCGGTTCACATTGTTCATTATGTTCAGTTGCTGTATGAATACCTGCGGGATGACCGCATTAAGATTGATCCGCACAAAAAAATCAAAGAACCGATCACCTACCAGGATCCCTGCAATGTATCCCGTAACGGCGGTCTCTGGGAGCATGCCCGTAAAATCATACCCTATATTGCCGAAGATTTTCGAGATATGGCGCCCAACCGGGAACACAATCATTGTTGCGGCGGCGGCGGCGGTATTATGCCGATGGGACCGGACTACAAACCCTTCCGGATGGCTTCGGGAAAGCTAAAAGCGCAACAAATTAAAGCAACCGGGGCAAAAATCGTTATCACCCCCTGTCACAACTGCTTTGATCAAATCAACGACCTGAGTGAGGAATACGAGTTAGGGATCACCGCACGTTCTTTCAAGGAAATTATCGTGGAAGCGATGCTTATTCCGGAGCACATGAAGCTCGAAACCGAAAATGAATAGAAGTTGTTTCAATACCCCATCTAAGGATTTTTGAATCATCTTAAATCAAAACAATCCGGATCATCAACGCTGCAGGGGGCACCCACAATTCGCTGCAATTTTCCATTCAAAAATACGAGATAATACATAAAATTACCCTGCGCGGTATGATATATCCAGATAGGACCAGCATCTTGTCTTCTTCCGATCTCCAAGGGATCCCCGCATTTTTCACGAACAGATCTATCTAAATCTCCAATGGCGACAATGCCTCCCGAACATCTATAAGACGACTGATCGGCCAGACTGTTAAATTCAATAGAGTAGGAATTCTCAGCAAAAAGTATCAACAAGGCCAAAAAGGCACCCAAAAATAATATATTTCGAGTCATCTCGCCCTCCTCTATTCGCAGGTTGGTCTTTTGCTTTCCGGTGGATGATATAGGAGGAATTTGTCATTATTCCATTGTGACGTCAAGTGCTGATACATTGACACAACTATGGCAATGTTACAGATAAAAAAGGAACATCCCATGAATTTTAGGAATTGATGTTTACCGAATTGCTGTAATCTGCAGTTTTGAGGGTAGAAAATATTTAAGTTTAACAGAAGATATATGCAATAATCTGCGGTTGTCGCTTCATAGCCGATTTATACAATTCTTTGGTTTTTTGTATGGCGTTAGCTAATCTCAAACCACTTCATTCTCATCCTTCCAATAGTTGACCTTCAATGTCAACCCTTCCACATTTTGAATAACCACTCTATCACCCGGTACTAAAGGGACTTCACTGACGGCCTGCCATAGTTCCCCGTTCACGAAAACTTTTCCTTCATTCTTCTTCCACTGTTTGACC
>JAQYWI010000291.1 GCA_030145015.1 Desulfobacterales bacterium | reverse complement strand
ATAAGGGTCTTGTTCATTCACCGGCCGGCCTCTCAGGTAATAGATCCAGGTTTCAATATTTCGTTTAGGAACCGCAATGGCAACGGCTTCATCATCGGTTCGAAATGCGATTGCCATTGAATTACATGCCTCTCCGAATTCATTGATCCGATCTTGCACGTCTCTATTATCCGCATCGATCATTGCGATTAAGGCAGAGGCCGCCCGTTGTCGCCTTTGCCGATATGCCATGAGTTCATGTGGAAATTTTTCCCTCACCCACTGCTCCGCAGAGCCAAGGGCTGATGGACTTTTTTCCACTCGGATCTCTCTCGTATTCCAACCCATGCCTTTAAGAAATCTCCGAATAAAGGCTTCGTGTTGGGAATCCTCGCAGAGAAGCACGATTTTCACGCGTCGCTTGCTCATTCCGTCCACCCCCTGGCAATTTGCGCTGAGAGCTTCAACCCTTTTTCAATCTTTTCCGGCAGCTTTTTGATGCGGGTTGGGCCGAGGGGATCCCTTTCGAGCCACTTCCCGCTTTCGGGGCCAAAATAATCGATCAGTTCGGGATGATGGCTGATAAGCACAGCTTGAGGGAAGCCCTCCCCACAGGCATCGTTAAGTTCCATCAGCCAGGGTTGGATTTCCGGCAAGGAAACATAGTTTTCCGGTTCGTCGATAAAGACGGTATGCCCCATGTCCTGCAAACCAAGCAGGAGCGAGTAAAGAACAATCATTACGCGCTGGCCGTCAGAGAGTTGTTCAAAGTCAAAATAGTGTTGTGAGGCGTTCTGGTCTTTGCTACTAAATCCAACTTTTAGAATTCTATGCTTTCCAGCCTGCTCAAGCTTGAACGCGTGGAAACCGGGAATGGTATCTCGCAATTGCTCTGTCAATTTAAAAATTTTGTCCTGGTGCTCCTGGGATATGTAGCGATACCATGACGCAAAATTAGTCCCATCCCGGTTTAGCCAATTAGATTCTTCTGCTGTTTCCGAGGTCATGGATTTTGGCTGAAGGCTGACGATAAACATCATCTGAACCCATTCCTTAAACCATGTCAATTTTTTATTGTCCGGCCTTGAGACGATAGTGGCCAGGGCTGAAACAGACCAGTCAAAGGAATACTCCGGACCGGGCTTGTGATTGTCGTGATAAAGCTTAACCTCCCCCTGCTTGAACTCAAACAGCGGCTTGCCGTTTAACAATAAATGTTCGAACTCAACTCTCTGTTTCTTAATATCGGGGTTGTGGGATATGACGAGTTTGTAGGAAAAGAGTCCATCCTCACCCTGCACATCAAGCTCAAAGGACTGTTCGCTTTTATTGACCCAGGCGGTAATATCCTCCGGAGAAAATACTTCGCCGACCTTAGCATTGTCCACTATCAGGTGACGAATCTTGTATAACAAATCAAATAGGGTGGACTTTCCGCCACCGTTCGGCCCCACCAGCAAGGTCAGTTCATCGAAATTTATCTCAAAATTGACCAGGCAGCGATAATTATCAGCGTAGAGTCTTTTAAGCATTATGTTCCTCCTTCATCTTTGGGCCATTTGACGTTGTACATATTATAAAACATGGATTGTGCATACCAACATCTTTAATGTTATCGTACAATATAATTACTATTTTATTTGTTCTCTTGCTTTTCGTTTCTCCTCAAGAGTCAAGTGGTGGTCATTGATACGATCACCTTCATTGCCGCCATATATTGGTCCCAGGTGATACCAGGGAGCGGATGCCACATCCTTGCCCCGGTCTTTCGTCCATTTGATGTTGGGCTTGTCCCTTAGAATTCCTGCGCCTTTCTTGCCGACGTCGGGTACTGTCATGAACGGACGGATGTTGAGCCGTATGCCATCATTTAGGTCTGGGTTCCAACCTATGGGCTGCTTTTCGATAGGTTTCCAGCGCACGAATATGTCGTAGCCATAACTTTTTTCAGGATTTTCTTTGTCAGGATACCCTTCGCCTTCGAGGATTAGCTCAAGCTTTTTCTTCAACACTTCAGCGGCGGACAGTTTTTCCTGGGCGCCATCAACTCCGTTGGCAATACCCTGTTTTTGACGGCTGATCCAGTCGCCCAGATAGTTGTAGATAAGTGTCTCCAGCAACTTGGCATCGAGCTTGTGGTAGTTAACCAGGGCTGCAAAGCCGTCATGAAGACCATCCCACATGTGCCAGATGAATGGACGGTGGTGGAAGAGTTTGCAGTGCTGGGTGAAAAACTTATCCCGGAGCCAGGTTTCCAGGGTCTTGCCTGCGTGGCCTGCCCGAGCAAGCAGTTCAGCTTTCTTGTTGGATGACCATTCACTGCCGTAGGCCGCAGCTAATAGGTTTTCCAGCCGATCTTCGGCCTTCATTTCACCACGAACCGGAGGAATGCAGACGATGCCGTCATCGTCGGCAAACGGCAGCAATTCCTTCGATTTTTTTACCCAGACGAGGGATTCGTCGGTAAGCTCCATGGTAGAAGCGCCATCCTGGCGCTTTTCATCAGATTCAAGCGGCAGGATGCCGCTTCTACTTTCTGCAGGCCAGCGGTAGCCGAGCAAACGGGCGACAGCAACCTGCAACACGGTAGAGTCGGTGCGCAAGGTGGAAGCGACTTCCAGTCGCTTTTTTTCTTCATCCCACACAACCGAACCGCAGGGATGGCCGTGGAAGATCCATTGGGTAGGATCGTCGGAGTAAGGTTTAGGCAGACCGTTGGGGTATTTTTCATCAGCGACTTTGGACCATTGATCGAGATCAAAAGGGACGTTGAGAAGAGTTTTAACTGGAACATAGAGCCCTGGATTTGCTGATTTAACGCTTTTTTCAAATATATCAGACTCACAAAAAGACAAAATAGCAAGTAAATTATCTGAGTTTTTAGGTATTAATGTGCCAGCGTTTTTATCAAATAATTCACCAGTATAAATTGTCAACGACCTCTTGTTCATAAGAGTAATTCGTAATCCTAAATATCCCCAAGCATTTCTACCTTTCAGATATGATCCTGGGAAATTTACAAATCTACCTTTTCCATTTTCCCAGAGTAAAATCTGCTCCCTGCCGCCATATAGTATAGTGGCATTTACAGAGCCTATCAATGGCGCCCATGTTTTGCCATCGAACATCGACAGTTCCCAAAATTGTCTGATAAATTGAAAGATATCGCCAGTTGAAAGGCCCTCATAAGTATCAGCGTATTTGGCAAGAATATTGCCCTTTATTGATTCGCCTATTACAGCATCCGGATTTTTCATCTGTCTCGTTTGCTCTAAGTTTTTTATTTCGGCAAAGATAAGTTGTAAGGCTTTTTCTGCGGCAGAGTGGGAAGCAGAGACATCCAGGCTTCTAATAAGGATGGACTTCCCTTCCTCAGTGAATAATCCACTGGACCCACCAATATTACTTCTGCTTATTGTGATAAGAATTACCTTAACCACTTCACCGCTTATAGTCTCAAACGCTCCGGGTCCTAATCGTGCTATTAAATGCCAGACATTGTTTTGCAGCAGTACTTCTCTGAATTTTTTATAACTCTTTTGAAAAAGCCAGTTCTGTGGCAAAATAATGCTGGAAGTGCCCCCTGCAGCACACAATGCCAAGCAACGATCAAAAAAAATTGTAGCCAGATCGTTCTTGGCGTCGGAGTAATATTTTTCGCAGAAATTACGCAGAATTTCATCATGCTTGCCTCGGACAAGATACGGCACATTAGTGATGACCCAGTGGTATTTTCCTGCCAAAATCTGCGCTGCCTTTGCCAACCCCTGAGCCGTCACTCCAGCTTCCCTTTCATCTTCCGTCCGATTTTTTTGCAGAGCCTTTTCTACGGCATTAGCCAATCCATCCCATTGAATCAACTTTGCCACTGTGCTGCGCATCGGATTGATAAGGCTACCAAGCACTGGCGCATTTTTAAATTCTTCATAAAGACCGACCAGGGCCACGCGCAGTTTTGAATCACCATTGGCAAGTTTCTCCCATTCGGATCGTGTAACACTTACCGAAAGCCCGGAACAGGCCACATTCAGTTCCGGCAATGGCCGGTAGCTCCCAGCATCCCGATACTTCCAGGCGGTAAGCGCCAGGGCAAAGGCCGCCAGTTTCACGCAGCGTTGATCCAGCTCCAGGCCGTGGATATTTTCGGAAAGCACCCGATCCACTGCTTGGCGAGCCGAGAGTCCCTCCCGTTCCATGCGCATGGGCACCAGCATCAAAAAGGCCGCGACAAAAAAATGCCCCGAGCCACAGCATGGGTCGAGCGTCTTGAGTTCGGCGAGTTTATCCGGCCAGCCGTTAAAGGTTCCGGCAGCCGGGATCCATTTGCCGTCCTCGCCTTTGACAAAGCGAAGGTACTCCAGCCCCACACCGGGAAGCGACGCCTTCCGGCGCAGTTCGTCTTCAGTCTTCGCGTTCTTGAGATCAGCTTCGGTCAGGCGTCGCGCCGCCCACCAAGCCCCCAGGGAGTTGTCTAACAGGAAGCTGACCATGTAAGGTTCGGTGAAAAGCTGGGTGACGGCGGGCAGTTCCCGCGCCCCGATTTTTATCTCGGAGGCGTTGATCTCATTCTTTTTCTTGGCCTGCCAAAATTGGTACACCCAACCAAGGGAGTCCGAGGCGGTAAAAACCTCCTTCGACAAGTCGGCTATCAGGCGTTCAAGTTTTTGTTGATGTTCCGGCGGCAGTGTAAGTTGAAAGACCGGTGAATCAGGCCGAAAAATCTGCGGCAGCATGCGAGATGCATAGCGGGATGCAAGCTCCCAACCGGTGGCCGCACCTTCATCAGCAGCTAAATCCTCGCATTCCTCAAGGGTTACTGCCACCGGATCATCCGGGTCAGGATACATGAGCAGATTGTTTTCGGCCAAAAACCGGGCAAACAGCATGCGGTGCCAGTGTTCGTAGGCAACCTCTTCGATCAACCTATCAAGGGCCTGCTCGCCTTTGGCATTGCGCCCGTTCCCCAGTTGACAGCCATGTGCTCGAAGCTTGCGGCGTAATTTGCGATTAGTTTCTGTCAGATGCGGATAAGCTGTCGGCTCTCCGACACCCAATTGTTCAAGTGTTGCCCGAGCAGCGTCTTCAGCAATATCGCGTGCATCTTTGACCGTTTTTTCCAGCTTATTGCGAAGAGATTTTTCAAGAGGCTGCATTCACTCAACTCCTTAATGGATGATGACTGGGCCGTTTTTTAGGGCTTTTTGAATTTCCGCTTTAGCGTCATTCAGCCAGACATCGATATCCTGCTCCGTCTTAATGGTCCGGTTCGGCAGGTTCACAAATTGAGC
>JAQYWI010000110.1 GCA_030145015.1 Desulfobacterales bacterium | reverse complement strand
ACATATCCAGTGGCGCCGGTTACCAGGATAGGATCTAAGTTGATGGACATAATTTGTGTTCCCGCTTTAAGGTAGGTAAAAAATTTTGCCTATCGAGTTGATTTGCAGAGTATGCACATCAGCAGTTATTGAACAAAAGCAATTACTTTCCATCCCCGACAAGCGGTAGCTCTTTGTCCAGCTTAAAAAAAACAAGAAACCTGTCTTCACCATTCCCATATGCGGACTTTCTGCGTCGCAGGGATTCCAGCAGTTCGGTATTCTGCTCTTCTCTTACCTTGGTCATAAAAAGTCTTTTGCCCCTGTAGCCAGAACCTTCTGCTTTAAAAAGATAGGATGCATGGGGATTGGACTGCAGGTTCTGATGGGAAAGACGGTCGCGCATTATCAACGCCAGGGTACCGTCTTCCATAAAATGGGGTCTGGCATATATAGCCGCATCAACCTTACCGTCACTATTAGCCGTGGACAAGACCCCGATCCCTTTGTTGGAATCAAAGTATTCTTTAAGGTTCATGGTAATCTCCTTTATCAGAGGCTGCACAATATGATATGAACAGGGCAGAACCCAAAATGGCTCTGCCTGTTACATGTTGCTTTTGCCGCTGACTTTCAGTTAACAAGCTCAGTGAGGTGCACTACCCGGCAACATCTATTCCCATATCACATCCGAGATGAGGATCCTTATTCTCACATTCATGGTTTCTCTTACGCGTATCAACATGTCCTTCTTCTCTTTCTGAATCAGTTTCAATATAGTTATTTTCATCAGCCATGATTAGTCTCTTTATCGTTTATTTATTTCCTGTCTTACATCAAGATAGTCACAATTGACAAATGGTCAACCGGAGACAAATAAGGGCTTAATAATAGGTAAAAACTATTTGCTGGTCTGGGCACGCTAGAACCCGCTATTTATGCCCTGGCTTTTGCGCCGCAACGAAGTGCAGATTCCCGTAAAAGACTTTTAATCGTATGGCACTAATCCACTTCTAAACATGGGTTCGCAACTTGAGCTCCAGCGGGTGAGGATTCAGATAGGTCTGCTGTTTGAGATAGGGCTGATCATATTTACGCACGTAATGGTTGATCAGGGTTATGGGCACGATCAGGGGTACATATTCACTGCGATATTGGTCGAAAGCTTCGAGTAGTTCCTGCTTTTCATCTCCGCTCAGCTGCTTCTTGAAATAACCCATCAGGTGCTGCAAGACGTTAATATTCTTTCTGATGGTCGTTTTTAATCTCAATGCTTCCATCAACAGCAGTTGATACTGGTCATACAAGTCCCCCAGGGGCATCTTCTTGCCCTCCGCGACCAGTTTGCCCATCAGGCGGTAATGTTTCGGACTGTGGGACAACATTAACAGTTTGTTGCGGGTATGAAAATCCACCAGGCTGCCAATGCCCCGTTTGCGGGCCAGGTTATCCCGCCAGCGCTTCATGGTAAAAATCTGCAGGATAAAATTTTCCCTGATTATGGGATCGTTGAGGCGGCCGTCATCCTCCACCGGAATCAGTGGAAAGTGTTCCATAAAAGCCCGGGCAAACATTCCGATACCGATTTTATGGGGCATGCCCTTCTCGTTGTAAACCTTGACCCGAATCATTCCGCTGCTGGGAGAATCGCTCTTGAAAATAAACCCGCATAGCTCTTCCTTTTCCAGCTCCCTGATACGTTTTTGGGCCCAGGTGAGCATGCGATCGGTGTGATCCGTTTTGGATTTAAACGTTACCAGGCGCGGACTGTCCGGAACGCCTACTAATCGAAATGATTCTCTGGGCACGCCGAAGCCGGCCTCCACTTCGGGACAGACCGGAACATACTCCACAAACTGTCCCAGGGTGTGGGCCAGGTATTTATCCAGCTTATGACCGCTATTCCAACGCACTTCATTGCCAAGCAGACAGCTGCTGATACCAATCCTGAATTTTGTCTCCATGCTGTAACTCCTGTTAAATTTGTTAGCGATAAAAATTATTTATTTTTGTTAACCGACTATTATGCTAAAAAGCAATGTTTAAAGCGGTTGTCAAAAAAACGTTCTGTTATTCGAACGTTTTTTTCTACAACCGCTTATACCATCCTTCCGTATTGCAAAAGTTATTTTTGAAAAGCGGTATAAATGAACCGAGGACCTCTCAGGAGAAACCATGATGCTGGAAGAAATGAAAGCTCTGGCCAGAGAAAAAAACAGTTGCGTTCTGGCAACCATAGCCGGCAACAAACCATATTGCTCCCTGATGGCCTATGTCACCAATGGGGCATGCACCGAAATATACATGGTAACCCACAGGCAAACGCAGAAATACCAAAATTTGGCTGCAAATCCGGCTGTAAGTCTATTGATTGACACCCGTGACACATCGCCCCGATCTGCAGCGAGGGCAATGACCGTTGAAGGTCTCTTCCAAAAAATTGAGGACCCTGCCAAAGAAAAAAAGGTTCGCCGGAAACTATTGTCAGCCCACCCCCACTTAAATGAGTTCATGGGCCACCCCGAAGCAGAAGTTTTTCAGATTAAGATAAAATCATTTTTGCTGCTCAATGGCCTGACCCGGGCATCCTTCGAAGATTTGCCGGATTCCGTTTCCTAGACGCCATCATCTATCGGCCTCCCTGGCCGCCACTCACAGCCCGGTGCCACCCAGGGTGACAATCCCCAGGTATCCATCCACAGTTATTTCATCCCCGCTTTCAATCAAGGTGGTTGCGTCCGGGATGCCGGTAATGCAGGGCAATCCGTATTCGCGAGCAATGATGGCCCCATGAATCAACATTCCGCCCCTGCGCTCAACAACGGCTGTCGCCAGAGGCACGACAAATGTGATGTTGGGATCGACCGCATCGCAAACCAGTACCTCACCGTATTTGAAATCGGCCAAATCGGAATGTTTCCGGATCACCCGGGCCTTGCCTTTGGCGATTCCGGGACCTGCGGGCTGGCCGAGCAACTGCCGGGCCTGGAGGTTATCTCCGGTCGCTGCTGCAGCAGGGCCTGATTTCCGGGATTCGGTTCCGAAATCGACTTCTTCCAACGCCTGTTTCAATATTTCCGATGCCGGATGGCCTGACGGATCTTCAAGCCGTCGTTTGGCTTCCTGGACGGCCGCCAGCAACTGCGCTTCAATACGGCCGAGATAAATATTGTCGTCATCCCGCAGCCGATAACTGCTCCTGGCCAGTTCAAGCAGTTCTTCCGCCCACCCTTTCTGATCGTCGTCAAAGCTGTTGAAATAAGTCTGATGCAAGCGATTGACTCTATCCTTTTTGTGAGGAGTTTCGGTGGGGGCCGGATGGTCGGCCATTTCCAGCAGCAGTCGGTATAGCGGACCGGTGCCCAGCACGCAATTCTTACCACCGGTCACGGCGCAGGACAGGTCGCCGAATTTTTCAATAAATTCGTCAGTCTTTGATCGAAATTTGGCATCAAGATTGGTATCATCCCCCTGCTTCAGTTTTTTCGCCAGCTGTTGATCGCTGCGGATGACAGCAGCCAGATCCATCAACATGTTGTTTCGCTCGATACTGGCCATATCGGTGTTGGTGAGCAGATCAATAAATTCATAGGGATCAACGGGTTGCACGGCATCGTTGTAGACCTGTCCGAACATCCGCACACCATGGGCATAGGGAATAAAATCCGCCCAGTAAATGTTGACCCACTTGTGGTTGATCTCCCAGCGCTTTTTGATTTCAGCTGCCAACTCCTGATCCGGCAACCCAGCAGGATCTATGGCGCCCAAGCTTTCGGCCACCGCAATCATACCGGGAATCAGCTCATCTTCAATTTTGCGACGCAGGTTTTGGAGATTATCAAAGCTGCGGTGCAGGCTCAGATACCAGCCACGTTCATCTTTGGATTCATCAGAACGCAGGGTGGTTATGGGACGGGATTGAAGCAGGACCAGAGAATCGCCGTCATAGGTCCACTCAACATCCTGGGGCATCTTAAACGATTCTTCCGCCTGGCGCGCGGTTTTAAATACAAATTTCACGTCCTGGGGGCTCAGGGGCGGATGGGCTGATTTTTCTGCGGGCAACTCCGCCAGGCGAACACCGTTTGGGCCCGGTATCATCCAGCACTTGCGCTCAGAAGGGGTGTGCGTAACAATCGTGTTGCGGGATCGATCCAAAATCCAGCGATCGGGTTCCACGGTGCCGTCCACAAGTCCCTGGTTTAACCCGTAGACGGATTCGATAATACCCTGATTCTCGTCATTGGGATTGCGGGTAAAGACCACCCCGGACCGATCACCGACCACGGTCTCCTGTATCACCACTGCCATCGAGCTCTTTTCAACATCCAGACCTATTTCCTGGCGGTACAATAAAGCAGCATCCGACCAGAGTGAGGCCCACACCAGGCGGATATGTTTTAAAATCGATTCCGCACCAGCCACATTGATAAAGGAGTCGTGAAGTCCGGCAAAGGACGATCGGGCATCATCTTCTTCCGGCGCCGACGATCGCACAGCCACTGTTACATCCCGGAATCGGTCGCCGATAGCGGAGCGAATTTCCTGTGCGAGGTCATCCGGAAATGGTTTGCCCAGGAACATATTGCGGATGCGGGTGGCGCAGTCCCAGATTTCTTCCCAGCGCATTTCCTTAAAATCTTTACGATGAAGTTCGAGCAAAATTCGCTCACGCAAGCCCGTCCGCAGAACAAATTCCTGATAAACATCGCTGGTGATGCAAACGGTCGCGGGAATCCTGAAACCGCTTTTCACCAGTAACGAAAGAGCATATCCTTTACCGCCCACCCGGCGACGATCAGCGGATTGGATTTCTTCAGCAGACAGAATCCAGTTCATGGTTCCAGGTGCAGCTCCATAACATTTTGAAAGTTTTTAACCAGGTAATAGGTTTTTACGGATACCCCCACCAGGGCACATGTCGGTGCGCGAACAAAATCTTCCAGGTGGGGATGCTTCGCCAGATATTGTTTTACAATCGGCACCTTTTCCGCTTCTCCGATTTCTTCAGCGCTACCGACGGCGGTTACAGAAATGGCTTGATGAAAATCCGAGATCTGGTTCGTGCTGCTGTTGACCATTAACGCCACGCGGTGGTCGGCTGCTAAATTGGCATACTTTCGCGTTGTTTTCGGTGTTACAAAATAAATATGCCGGAGATCATCCGAACTATAAAAAGCAACCAGACTGGCATAGGGCTGACCATCATGGTGGGTGGATAAAGCTGCCAGACTTTGAGAACTGAACAGCTCCCTTAACCGTTTTCGGAATTGATCGTTCGATATCATTGATGGGATGTCCGTACGTCTGTGATTATGAAACGTTAATGCGTCATATCGTTTAACCGGCCACCGGGTCTAATCTCCGGGACCAACCAGGGGCAGTTCTTTGTCTATCTTAAAAAATACCAGAAATTTGGCTTCGTCTTTCTCATCGATATACTGTCTGCGCTGCAAGGATTGCAGCAATTCAGTATCCTGCTCTTCGCGTACCTTGCTTAAAAAAAGGCGTTTGCCTTTGTAACCGGGTCCTTTTTCTATAAACATGACATGTATGTTTCTCTGACCTTTTTAAATATGCCTGTCCAGGTATAAGAGTCAAGTTTATCCTGAATTGTTGATAAATCAATTTGCGCACACTTGGATGCAGCATTAATCTGTTGTTGAATCGCTTTTTTTAGATTTTGTTCAAATGAATATTCATCTTCCCGGTATGGCTGATCAATAAAGCGCAAACGCGGTGCCCTGACCAAGGTTATAATATCTGTATCAGAATTGCCAAGTATTTCCTTGGTTCCCGGGAGATCGGTGGCAACAATTCGGCAACCGCTGGCCAGACCCTCTAAGATAACAAGCGGTAATCCTTCATAAAAAGAAGGCAGTACCAAAATATGAGACTCTCTCATTACCTTAGCCAAACTTTTTTGGGGAAGTGCGCCATAGACACGAACCCTTTCCCCCAATTCCTTTGCCAGCATGAGGCAATCCCCTTTTTCTTCTCCACTGCCACTGCCAAAGATGTGTAATTGCCATGCAGGATAAAGAATCGATTTTAACGCACGCAAAAGCCAGGGGACACCTTTGGCGTTACTCAGCTTTCCTGCATACACCAATTGCACCGGATCAGGATTTGGTTTTGAGTCGTGATAAAACAAACTGTCATTATATCCGGCCCCTGCAATAATAATTTTTTCAGGAACCAGATTATACAAGCGGATAATTTCATTTTTTTGTGCCTCACTCAATGCCATTACAACATCAATTTTACGGCATCCAATTAAAACTCTTTCTTGAAGGTGAGGACAATTCTGAAATTGTCGCAAATCTGAACCGTGACAGGTAGTTACCATCGGAATATTCGGGAATTGCCGGCGAGCCATAGAGCTGACAATCCATAGATGGTGGCTGTGAATTATATCCGGCTTAAACTTATTGACAGCATTTTGAAGTATTCCGGAAAATGACTTTTCATATTCGCAGAGATCTTCTTCGGTAAGGTCACAAAATCGGGTACTTTCATAAGGCATTACATCACTCATGCCGGGAATATGATTTGAGAGATCAGCATTATGAAAATTTACGAACATGGTATTGTCCTGCTCAATGCAGTCAGTGGCAACAAAACAATCCGAACGAATACCAGCAACCAGATAATTGTCATAACCATAAGCGCTTGCTTCCCGAATCATGGCTTGCACATATATACCACTACCGGTTGAATCCGGTCTCTGGCTGAGCAAGTGAAGAATTTTCAGTTTTTTTAAATCAACCATTAATTATTCCGATGTTAATTTTAAAACATACAACTAACTCTGAAACTGGAGGGATTGAGATTATTCAAACAAGGCGGAACCTATGATATCCTCAATTGCATAATGCATATGCAAATCTATAATATTTTGCAAGTGCCTCAATGGTGGACAACGTGCTTGAATCTGGAAATTGGAGAGACCAAAAATTGTTAGGTTTGCTGATGGAAGGTGCAAATCATTATGATAATAGGTTAGCCGACATCCATTCATTTGCAATTCTATGGATTGCGTACGCCAATCCTTTAAATTTTGAAATAGGAAAAAAGATAAAGATCTGAGGAAAAGATTGAAAATTACACGGAGTAACTGTCCGAGAACTTTTCTAATGATTGAGAATTGGCGACCAAGGATAGCTTACATACATATCACCTGGTCGCCATCTATAAGTCGCCCCACTTGCATTTAGGACGGTTGATAGGTGAGCATTTCTCCGAGGGAAGCTACGCCAACGCCTTGATCAGGACTCCAGTTCCGATTCTTTGCAAGATAGGATCGTGAATCAAGCTCGATCAGACCGATCATCGTTTCTGCCACAATACGCGCGCCAACGGGACCCAACCCCTCACCGGGTTCAAATTCGCCCGGATTGGTCTCCCGGCCGATTTCCTTTGCTTCTCTTAAAATGTAAAACCACAAAGGTGTTCCGTTTTTAAGATCAGCAGCTTCACTGGCAATGCTTTTCGTAGACTGACTGATATTATCAATTTCGGAATCAGGCCTTTGAATTGCTCTGGCGATGTTCTCCCCGGAAGGTAGGAGAAAAGTTTGACCCCGCAGAAGATTACGAGATGCCAAAGACTGGATGTCGTCCTCTGGGATAAACGGCAGTTTTAGCAAGTCGGTTGCTAATTGAGTGTCAAGCTTCTCAGCCATCTGAACATTGCGGTTTTCACTCGTTTCCAGAAGTTCATGCCAGTCGACAACTGCCCTTTCATCCATCAGGGGACTGAAACCCCTGCCTAAAATGGTTCCGAAAAACTCGACCGCAGACTGATTTTTTTGAAGCTGGATCAACCCCATGCTCTTCTTTGTCTATCTCAATATGATCTTCAACCAACGCCTTGAGCTTGCCTTCAATCTTTTGCTTCCTTTTTTGCAAATCACTTATTTTACCGCTCCATTCCTTAGAAGCATTGGACGACATTTTGCAGCCATCAATGGCAAAAAAGCTCCCGCCCAAAAGACCCTCTTGATCACAGACCAGCAATATATCTCTGAACAACGGTTTGATTTGATCTTTCATCGAAGAAACAAAGGGGGCAATGGTGCTATGATCAGGTCGCTGGTTACACGACATTGCCATAAACAAAACATTCTCACAGCAGGCCCTCTCGATCTGACGCGAGGATGTCAAACCCCGCGAATATCCTAATAATACGACTTTTAACAAAATCTTAGGATCATAGGCGCTTCTGCCCGTCTCATCGTTTTGATAGTTATCATCAAAGATCGACATATCCATGCGGCTGTCCACCAGCGTATGGATGGCAAACTCCAGGGTTCCCGGCACCAACTGTTCTTCTAATGAAACCGGAATCAGTACACTTTGTGAATAATCGTAGCGTTTATATTTAGCCATTTTATCCCCGGGTAGATAGTGAACTTTTACTGCTTAAACTACCCGCTATATAACACATAACTTCCTATATTTAAATGAAATAATTGAAAAAATGTGGGAAAGTTTTACTACTTCAAATACTGAGATTGGAAGAAATGAAAAAACGAAAATATCAATGGAAAAACCGCTTAAGAGTTGAACCTTTTTCGACAGTCTCTGAGAGTATCCGTAATTTGCCCAAATTGCAGATATCGTAATATGATATCACACCTATGAAAAAGCCTTTGTCAAGGAAGAAATTAGCCTATGGGTTCATCGCCAAACACCTATTCGTGTTTGCCCTGTGATATGTTAATAGAATAGAATATCCAATATTCCAATGGACGTACCCTATTTTCCCGGCCCCTATTTTCTATGACGCCGCTACACAAACGATCATTCATAGATCTCTTTTATTTCATCAACGAGGGATACCTTGTGCGCTGATCTTCATGGGCAAACGATACTGGACATCTAGCTTGCTTTCTTTAGCCGGAGACACCACGAGGAAATATTTCAGTCGTTTGTCTGCTTTGAACTCAAGGGTTTTGTTTAGTGTATTTTTTAGATTTTCTGCAACCTTCCGGCCTCTGTTATCGTAGACAGCAAAACCAAATGGCTGCGGCAAGCCTACAAAGTTAATGTTATATCCTGGACAGAAGCCTGAAGGTTCGCATCCGGGGCACTCCAGTACATATTTGCAAATTTCCTCGACAGGGACAGTGACAATATCCATGTCATCTACAAATTCAACGATCAATCCATCCTCATAGGGGAAAACGATATCTGCTTCGCACAGAAATCGATATCTGGCACAAGGAAAAATCTGCCTGCAGAGGGAAGGAAATAATCTGCAGATATCGTCAAAGTCGATCAGCAACGGAGTACGATACAGGTACTGGATGACCACTTCATCGCTGGCGGCATCGAAATCACTCACCCGAAACACGATATAGCTACCCTCTTCCCCCTGCTGGGCAAGTGCCACGTAAGTATGATTGATTGCAGCATCGACTCTTTGCCGAGTATAGCCGGTGCTAGGTATAGTGACATTTTCTAGCGCCACGGTACCAATATCACCAAGATCCTGGACACCGCGCTGCCCCACATTGTTTGACCAGAAGGCATCATCGTAAAAGTAAAAATCGCCTCCTGTAATGGTGCCCAATGTGTTTAGCGACACATCGTAACTATCACGATTCTTTAGTTCAGCCTGCAGTAGATTATGATTCTCAAGGGCCTCCTGAATATAATAAAAATGCGGAACGCCATCCATCAGGTTGTTATTATTGTCGTCCGCCTGATAGAGGCAGGTTAGAAAGTTGCTTTCCTGAGGATCGGAGAAATAATAGTCTCTCGGCATGGCTGCCATTCCTACAAGGGCGTCGAAAATTAAATTGTCGACCAGTCTGGCACCCTGTGCATCGCCCAGTCTTGCTTGCAGCATTCCTCTTAAATCCCATGCCGCACCAGCAATGATTGTCCCTCCAGTATGGCCTTCAGTATTGTAAGTGGCTTTGTTGGTATACATATTCGTATTATCTAATGTCCTTGTTCCGCCATAGCCTTCACCATGTATCGGATCATTTGTTATTGCTCCAGCAAAATAATCAGCAAAACCCTCATCAAAACCGTATGACTCCTCGAACAAATCAGGAAACCCCACATAATCACCATACAATGCATGCAATACATTGTGTGTACACTCATGGTAGACGACATCACTTGAGCGGGCAAAGTTGTCTGTGCCGTAGCCCATTGGGTCACCGGCATATGCATTATTGTAAGTATGATTGACTTCCGCGTTGAAACGGCTTGTACCGTCCCAGGAATTTACCCAGCTGTAGTTAAGATGGCTCTTGTACCAGTCATGCAGCGCGTTGATGTGATGAAAAACGTTGATATGGTCGCGGTCGGTGTCTGTCCAGGTGAAATTGCAGGTATTACCGACACGGCAGTTCGCGTCTTCGATATAATCGTTTCCGACATTATCCTGGACATGGGCGTAAGGGCCAATGAGTTGAAAATTAGCGTCATACTGGGAAAAAAACGATGTCCACCACGGTGTATTGATTTGCCATGAGCCGGATTGGTTGGTGGTTGTTGTGCCATTCCAGAAAGGGCCATCGCACCTGACCCGCTCGTGGGCCATCGGTAATGTGGTTACAGCATCAGTCGGGTTCTCGGGATATATTTCGGCATTAACAGTCCCAGATGCATGCGTGCCATAAAACCGCGATGGATATTGCTGAATGATTTTTCCAGTAAGTGCATCTATTATGAAAATTTTGTCATTTTTAACACGATCCGACTTTGTAAGCACATCAATACGCCATGCAAGGTAATACTCAGGATGAGAACCTTCCTTAGCGGGTACGATAACCTTTTCAATTTTCCTTATTGTTATTTCAGGTAGAATCTCTTTAGCATAAGTTTCTTTGGCAATGGCGATAGCCTTTTCCTCAGAAATTTTTTCTGCAACATCCAATTCGATTTTAGGATTGTAAGATGCGGCATAACTTTTTATTTCGCCCCGCTCTGTGCCGACCATACCAACCGTTGAATTTATTACAGGGATGCCCTTGTACAATTGTTGATACTTCACATACCATTTGTCTTTCCGAATTGTTTTGGACACAAGCGCAAGATTTTCAGAATCAACCTCCAGCACAGCTCTGTTTTCATCGAGAAAGGCTTTAAATAATTTTTCGACATTTTTTTCTGTAATCGGTATCCCGATTTCCGATAGCCTTTCAGGTTTGTAATTCAATCCAGAAATTTTGATGGGAATCGACGTTTTTCTGTCCATTTTAATCTTCGCATTCTTGAAGCGTGCCTGTACGTCTTTGATATCAGATGCGCCGAAGCTGCTGCTAAAAACGAAAATACAAAGAATGGCCGAGGTGATTATAAAAAGAATATTTGAATTAATGTGTGACGGTCTCATACTCCACCTCCCTTTGGTGATAACTCTACTTTTCTGTCAATTTGGAATTAAGAAGGTTTGGAGACTCGAGAATTAACCATAAATAACGCCTTTAATTTTTCCATTTGTAATCTTTTAGCCAATTCAAACCAACTATGTAGTCAGAGTCTGTATGGTTGACCATTATTAAATTGCTCATTTGATACCAGTTTGTAAGCACACGACAGGGCATTAAGGACGGTCGCGGAGGTGAACAACCTCCTGAAATCCGAAAACAATGGACCAGGATCAGGATCAGACCATGGTTTGAAACAATCACGCCGGGTAATTCTGAGTACTGGCTCGCTTTTCCAACTTCCATCTGCTCGTTGCTCCAGTATGAGACGGTCAGTCAAACTCTTAAATAGTGTGTGTGAAGTGCTAAGAAAGCATTTTATTATCGATGAAATTAACAGGGCATATTCAAAGGCATTGGTTGGCTTCATATTTGTTATTCTAGAGTAAAGCAGTTTTGACGCGCCTATTTTGTGCAATAAAGACAAGCATGCCTCTGTTGCGTAGAGACAAGAATTCCACCAAAAAGAATTCCATACACCGCCCGTGGTTTGCTGTCGGCAAACTTGAGCAATGCCGCGACGGATAGCAGTCTCGTAAGGCCCAGATCTGGTTAACAATGCAAGGAGAGCAACGGGTGTCACGTCGGGATGCGATATTGTCCAAGAGCTAAATCCGTTATCGGGTAGATAAGTGGAAAACCCGCCGTCCTGTTGCTGATAGCGAACCAAGTGTTCGTAAGCTATTTCGGGCACCTCGAGGAGACTGTTCCTCAACGCGAGAATAACAAACGATGTTGAATCAGCATCTGACTCTACCGATGGGTTGTAACCCCATCCTCCATCGAAGAACTGCTGATTGAGGAGCCATTGCGCTGCCAACATTATCCGATTGACAGCTTTGGTTTTTAAATGCTCTGGGAGCACATTAAGCTTGCAGCTTACATAAGCTGTTGTCCATATAGAGGAACTCCCAGGCGGCAGATTCCAGTCTGTCCAGGATCCATCAATTGACTGACAATCCAGGATATAGTTTAGACCTGCAGCAATAGAACGATTTAATGCATTGATGTCTTCGATAATTATACCTCAATGAGCTTAGGCTTTAGGTACACAGAAAAATACTTTTCCCCCTGGCGAACTCCAACACCAGCGTAACAGTGTAGTTGAAGAGCCTGGTTGTCTAATTTACCCTCCGCAAGAACCTCCAGCAGGTGACGGTAATCGACTGCATCCACGCACGCTAATGAAAAACATTCGTTCAGTCTTTCGCTTGCGTCAACATCGTTTGTAAATAGACAATGGATGCAAAGTTCGAATTTGAAGTCAAGAGGTTTGCCTTCGACAAGTCCAAACGAGCAAACGGCTGTCGGAGTTGGATATTTGATATCGGCTCCCAACAAGCACTCCGCATATTGGTGTAAGACATTAGCGAACTGATCACCACTGACTGCTCGAGCGAGTCTCTCATAATAATCGATAAGTTTTCCATAGGCACTTACATAAATGCGACCGGTAACATTTGAACCTCGGGTGATAGTCAAGGCGCATCCCAAGGGTTTTACTTCTGGTGTTAATATCTTTTCCGCTTCAATCCATGTATTAAACACGCCAAAGCGTGAGGCAAAAAGACGAAACTGGGCCCATCGATCATTCTCGTTACCCCAGCGTCCGTTTATATAAATTCGGAGCTGTGGATTTCGATCCGGAGCAAATGCGGTGCCGATCCAAAACGCTCCTGCGGGATCGGTTATTAATTGGGGATCTTTAACAGGGGCAAGGTCTGATATTAGATCTCTGGCGGTTTTAAATTCAGCGTTAGCTTCGAAAATGCTCGCTATATAAGCGATGCACTCAAGACTGGCACGAATACGCTCGTTTCCAGATGCATTGGGCCTACCGGCTTCACCCAGAAACTGAAGTGAACGAAAGGGCACACCTAAGTTGGCACTGTATTGAAAAGGTGTTCCATCCACATTGATTCGTGAGAATCCCGGAGGCCTCTCACCGGGTGAGAAATCCAACGAATGGCCGCAGATGGCATCATAGGCGCGGAAAATCAATCCATCGACGTCTTTAAGGTCAAGACGCCTCGTGAGACGATTTAATTGCTGGCGAACCCTAAAAAAGGCAGGATCTCCAGACCACGGCACATCCCGCGCCGTGATTGGGCTCTCAACCTGTTCGAATCCTCTCATGAGGCTTTTTGTGATTTCTTTGGACCGTCATCGGGCTCCATCAAATCGATCTTGATTCGCGCAGATGACTCGATTTCAAAGATAAGCCCCTGAGCAGGCTTCAGCTTAATGAGCTTAGGATAAAATTCTTCCGCCTTTGTCTTGACTCGGACAGGTTCCGGCGGCCGGTAGGCCTTCCTATGTTTTCTGGGATAGGACACAACAACTGCGGCCTTTCCTTTGCCCATTTTATTGGTTACCGAGTAACTTCCAGGGCGTAAGATTGTAGCCGCAAAAATGGCTCCTTTGCTCAATTTCCGGCTGTCGAAGATCTTTGTGTCCTCGTCCTCATCGGCCTTTCGCACGCGGACGTTATATCCACCAGGGCCGCAGGAAACATGGAACAGCACATAGCCTCTTGGATTAACTGAGAAACGGTTCTCCAATTCGGCACATTTGCAAGCCTCTTCGGATTGATTTGGAGCGGACTCTGTAACGGCGGCAAGATCGATATTGGCCTGAGCGACAGGGCTGTTTTTATCGACCGAAATATAGAACACACCCTTGTTTTCACCCTCTTTATACACGGTGCCCCGATATTCACCCGGATCGCTGAAGCTATTGACCACGATCCCGAGCATCGTGAGTGAGCCACTGTCCAATCCTATTTGCCTAAACAGAGTGCGAGCTGTATTTAATGATTTCATGGTTAACCTACATCTCCTGTGATGATCATTTCATTAGTGTTTACATTCACTTTTAAGTCTCGAAGTGGGATTTTTACTGGTATTAGGCTCCCATCGGTTAGAATTGGATAAGGATCTTCGAATTTGAGTATTGGATATTTTTTAGCAAAGTGATCAGCAACAACTGTCTCAATGAGCGTGAGGAAGCCAAAAAGGTCTCCAAGCAGATCTTGGATGAAATCCTCAATAGTGTCGACTATGTCCAGGGCCGACGTGATAAGGTCGATGATTGGACCGAGCAATTCAAAAACCAAGTCAACGACCCAACCAAACAGCCCACCCGGAAGCATATCCCTAATGGCATCCTCCACAAGGTTCTCGAAAATATTCCCGATTGTGTGGGGAACATCAATTGGGTCTACGCTGACAAATTCTGGATCGATAAAGATTTGCCACATATTCGGTTTTCCGTTGATCTCGGCCTCTAAATCAGACCAACTCGTCAGTCGGCCCGGGTCAATGAAATATATTGCATTCAGCCTTGCACGAATCTCAGATATTTCGCTAACCAGTCCGCTCATGTCTAAAGGAATGCAGATGGGACCGCCGATGTTGATCGACGGTACGCCAACGAGGCAACCGTTCCATGGATCAGGAATGATGCAAAAACCAGGGATGTGAATACCTGGTAGATCAAAGCATACTTCCACCCTGAGCGTGTCCCATACGATATCGAGGGCTTCGACTTCAATGGTACCGTCATTGTTTAGCTTAATCGTCCCTTTTTCTAAGTGAAATGCAATTTCGTAGCTCGCCGAAAATGGACCAAAATTATCACCTCCGGAGTCAGAAAAACTGAAATTGTCTCGAAGAAGCTTAAATAGCTGCCTGAAGGCTGCTTCCGAGGATGCAATAGTGAAATGGTTCATGTTCCCCTCCTTTTATGGACTCACCGACATTGTGATGAAAGCTTTGAGCTGGTCTTCTTCAACCGCAGGATTACTTGGCACTGGAGGATTAGATGTTGGGGCCAGCGAAACAGTGCCCAAGCCGAAGAGCGGAAAGTCCACGAAGAATGTTGCAAAGGGTATTGCTAGCTTCTGTCGAAGAACAAGAGTTACCGCCGACTTCAAATAACATTCGATGTTTTCCTCAAGACCTTTTGGTTCGATATCTACGATCTCGATATCGTCAACCTTTCCCAGCAATTTTTCCTCCCCTGTGAGGAAATCACGATCGAAATGCCCGACAACAAAGACATCAAGACAGAAACAATTCATTCGCCCTCGAACTTGAACTGGTGGGGGGATAGTCGGCTTTTTTTCATCTGGCGCACGCGTTGGTGGCTGGACGGGGATTGCCTCGAGATCATTTTCAGAAGGGCATGCGATGGCACCACACACTTTGAAATTGAGTGCGAAGCTTTGCCTTGTTAACGGTGGATTAAGCTCGCGGGGTAGCGATATGACATTGCTGGGATGGAAATCGATCATAGCTTTGATGATTTGCACACAGAATCCGAGGGTAACTGGAGGTGAGTCCGTGCCGAGCACTGGGAGGGGTGGCATTTCAGTGAACAAGGGGTCTCCATATTTCGTTACATCATTGGTGTGCTCCACTAATACACACCACAGTTCGCGATTGTTAATCACATCAGCAGTGGCGTAATTAAACCATGATGGTCTTTGGCGTTTGATGTGTTGAATGACTCGATTTACGCCATCCTCATGTATCGCAGCATATAGATCGCAGTTGTTGGTAAATGCCATAATCAACCTCCTATCTGAACCTGTTCTGATGCATTTGATACTTCAATAAAATTTGTTGAAACAATGAAGACGAACAATGGGTACGTCCGTACTATTTATACATTTCATAAGTCTGTTTTTTGCTGTAACATAATAGAATAATGAGAACGCCTCTCTTTTTATACGGCAAGGTCCTTTCGATTCACCTAAAATTGTAATCTAAAGAAGAGAAGACCGTAAGGCAGATGCAGATAACGGTGGAGACCAGGAATCAATTAATCGATTTAATTTATTCAGGTGTAGGGGTCAAAGAGAATTAGTATTAAAATCGTAGAGGATGAGCTATAGAGTTAGTCAACAAACAAAAACCCCATTCCTTAACTATGAATGGAGTTTTGGATGCCTTAAAGCATTTTTACCTCCTATACGTCAGAAAATGGGGGGACGGTTTATATTCGGCGATTTTCTATTTATCAATACTTCTATAAACAAATACGATTCCTCATGTCAAGAGAAAAATGAAAAAACTTATATAAAAAACAAAAGGTTATATTGAGATAAAATTATTTTTTGTAATGTAACTTTAATAAATAAGACAATTTTTAATAATTAAATCTCTGCTCAAGAAATAATGGATAGATATATGCAGTTGATATGCGAATATGCAGCCAGGACTGTACAAAAACTAGCTTAATATCGCTTAAACTAGCTTTGATTTTATTAACTATTTGATATCATTATTAATTTTTCAATTTCGGCCTTCGGCACCACAATTAAATTGCCGCAGCCTGAGTAGGCTGCGGCTTTTCTGTTTTTAAACGATCACTTTTAGTCCTAAAAAGGCAAATCTAAGACAAAATAAAAGCTATTTTTGGGATTCTTAAAAAAACAAAATGATAACCTGGCCCGACCCTGATTCATGATTCACGGATTCAACCCGGCTTCAAAATTCTGCAAGTTCGATTATGCTCAGTTTGCGGCTAACCAGTTTTTCTTGAGTGGTCATGATTACCTCCTTTTTCGGATTAGTTGGGGAATTAATCCAGAAGTATCTGACCACTCATTTTTTAGCAAGGTGTCCAGTCAAGTTCGTCTTCCTTCAAATGAAGCTTTTTCCACAATCCGTAGAATCCAAAAACGGTTTGCCACTATTTACCAAGTAGGTGTCTATTCGTTCTCCTCTTCAGAACTTTTTGGACAACAACGGTATTCCTGCGATTTTTCGAGCAACTCGATCTGGCGTTTGAGCAATTCGTTCTCCAAGTTCTTTCGCTCAATATCAAGCTCTCTCTCCTTTATCAACGCTGGTTCACAAATATTACAATCGTCCATGCAACTTTTCACGAGCAACCCTGGAGTTGGAATTAATTCATCACGCTCCCACGACAGCTCGGCAATGATTTCTTTAGTTGGCTTACCCGTCTTGATATCGATCAAATTAGCTTTACCTAAATCTTTGTCAACCTCTTGAATTGCGGCCTTCCTCAATTCGGGCCCTATAGGGCCCCTCCTGAAGTCGATTGTTGCGGCCATAAATTTAAGACCGCCAACAGCCTCACCTCCTGCTAAACCTACAGCAGCTCGCTGTCTTTCGATCGTACTTTCCCTGGCAATACGTTCTATCTCAAGACGATTTTTGTCGGTTGCTAGAACTGCTTGTGGTCTGACAGCAACCATACCAGCTGTTTCCGGACCTATGAGCCTGTCAGCTTCAGTCGGTGCCGTAGGATCGTTGACTCGACGTTCAATCGCAACTAACTCAAATTTAATCTGTTGCAATTTGTTAATTTTATAAAACAAGAACGTAACTGCATGGCAGTGATTCGGGTTTTTAAATGTGCGTGAGGCAGATTCAAAATGTGATTCGGATTCACTTTCAGCATGCGTTCTGCGTTCCACTTCGCCAATTGCTGTTGCGCTTTTGGCACGCACACCTGCCGCAACTTGGCTCGACGCAGCTTCTGCATGACGCGACAGACTCTGAGCGAACGATTGCGTAGGAAACCCAAAATAACGCATTTTAATATGATTAGACGCCCATAAATATTTTCAAGGTACCAATATGGAATTTTAAAAGGAATATATTGGGATGGTCTAATACAGGATATGATGG
>JAQYWI010000109.1 GCA_030145015.1 Desulfobacterales bacterium | reverse complement strand
AAATTAAAAATGATCTAAAATGCCTAAAATTATGGTTTCGCTCGCGCAGCGCAGGCGCTTGCGCCGCGTGGCGCTCCGACTTTTATTATAAAATATGATCGTTCGACCCAATCGATCGATCCGGAGGCTCTCGACGGGTAGAATTCCTCAACTTTAGTCAAGGCACTTCAAACTATAGAGCACCTTTGGAGCTTATTTCCTCTGTCTTCCAAGATGAACTGCTAATTTTGAAATAGCTTATAGTGTCTTGTCCATTGGGCAACTGATGGAATAATGGAATGGGATGAAAGCCTCTTGACCCCGCGCCCCAATAATATTATGTTTTACATAGAAAAATCATAAAAATTACTTTTATGCGCCTATCACAAAAGGAGGATTCAATGGGAGTTAAAATACTGATTCGGAGAACTGTGCCGGAGAATAAGGCAAGGCAGATGATCCCCCTCTTCCGGGAAATGCGAACGCTTGCAAATGAACAGCCCGGATACATTACAGGAGAAACAATGAGAAATCTTGAAAATCCGGATGAATTCCTGGTGATCAGCCATTGGGAAACATCGGATGATTGGAAACGGTGGATGCGGAGCAATGAACGCGAGCAGATTCAGAGCCAAATCGATGACCTGCTGGGCGGTAACACCGTTTATGAGATTTTTCATTATGGGTTTGCGGAGTAACGTTTGTCCCTTATCACTCGCGAGCCGCAAATAAATTTCAATAAATTTAACGGATTTCCTTAGTACAGAGAGTTCCGCGTTCCGGGTTTCGCGTTGCGCGTTGAAAGATGAAAGTAAGATACTCGTAACACGCAACCCGAAACTCGCAACGCAAAATTCTTAGTTACATATTTTCCGCAATGGATACCGTTCGATCCCCCAGCATATTGACATAGCTTCCCATCTCATTATCGTACCATCCGTAGATAACTGCCTGGGTTACCGGCACCCGGATAATCATATCCTGGGGGTTGGCTAACGCTACTTTCTCAATACCCGGTACTTTTTGCAAATCAATAGTCGCCTCTGCGGTACGGGTGTGGGTTTCGTGACCTTCAATTATAGCTGCAACCCGCGGCAGCCCGATAATATCACAGGAAACATTTTGTTTGTTCGTGTAATGCAGGTATCCATGAGCGCTTTCGGTGGCCGCGGCGTGAAATATGTCATTAACCATATCACGGGTGATAAATGTCCCGCTCGGTTCTTCTTGGAAATTGACAACCAAAATAATCAAGGATCCGGTCGTAACCGGGATCCGGACCGATTCAGCGATAAAGGCGATTTCTTCCATTTCCGGAATCACCAATCTCAACGCCTTGGCAGCCCCGGTGGTGGTTAGAATGATATTGTTCATAATACTTCTATTTTTTCTAAGATCCGTCTTTCCTGTTTTCGGAAGCCGATCCAAAACCTCCTGGGATCCGGTGGCGGCATGGACTGTGGCCATGGATGCCGACATGATCTTTTTGGGGCCGAAGGCGTTGACCAAAGGTTTCATCATATGTGCCAGGCAGGTGGTTGTGCAGGAAGCATTTGAAATAAGCACATGGCGTCTCGGATCATAATCATTTTCATTAATCCCCATCACAGTGGTGACTGCATCTTGCGGGGCGGAAGCGCCCTTATCTTTTTGTTTAAACGGAGCTGATATGATCACTTTTTCAGCGCCGGCCTCAAAATGACCCCTCAGAGAACCCCCGGGATTGTCAGGTTCCAGTTCCGGATCAAGAAACTGACCGGAAGTGTCAACAACCACGCGAACGCCCTGATCGTGCCATTCGATCTCAGCCGGATTTCGATGTGATCGCAGAAACTGCACATTAACCCCATCAACACGCATCGAGCCGCTTTTCTCATCCAGATCACTGATGACCGGATCGGCGCTATGCCCATGAAGGTAACTATGCAGCCAGCCGTAAGTTGAATCTCGTTCAACGTAATGCGCAATGTCGTGTATGGAGGACCCGGCTTGTCGTCCGATATTGATGATAATATCATCAAAATATTTGCGGCCGACATGGTGCCAAAGCGTCAGTTTGCCGATGCGGCCAAACCCGTTTACACCCAATATCTTCGCATTCGAATGTAAGGTATCCGTGCCCATATTCAAATTACCCCTTCCTCGAATTATGTTTCTTCAACCTTGATGAGCCCCTGATAGACCGATCCTTCCTGGCCATCAATGCTGATGTGTTCACCGGATTTTATTTTTAACTGATTAAACACGCAGTATTTTTCCTGTTCATGGCAATCAAGATTTGTACAGCTCACAACGCAAGTTTTCCCCAGACGATGCGCAATAACGGCCGCATGAGAAGTCAGCCCTCCCCGGGCGGTCAATAAACCATCGGCGGCATGAATTTCCTGGATATCATCCGGAACGGTATCGTTGCGGGCAAGAATTAAATTGGCAACGGGATCCATGACCCGCCACTCTTCGATCTCTTCCAGCGTAAAAACCAGACGACCGCTCATAGCGCCGCCACTAACCCCGACACCGTGGCCCAGATAGACTGCCATGCGATCTTCTTCAAAATCGAAGGTCAACACCTTTTTACGTTCGCGAATGGTCATATCCCGGGTTTGGAGCAAATACAAGTCTGCGCTTGATGGCCCTTCAAAGGTAAACTCCATATCTTGGGGACTCCAGCCTCTTTCATCAATCAGGTCATGCGCCCAGTCTTTTAGTTCCCTATAAATTTCCGGGAAGTGGGTTTCCATGGTTATATCGGTTTCCCGCATTTCGATTTCCTGCTGGAAAAGCGAAATCGGCATGGTCTTAACCAGTCCGGCGACCACATCTTCGCCTTGGTTGCCGGTGGTAAAATCGCCCCATAGTTTCAGGGTGTCACCGGACCACCTGGGATTATGGGTAAAGACAACCCCGCTGCCTGATTGCTGAGAAATATTACCATAGACCATTGCCTGAACAGTAACGGCCGTGCCCCAGTCCTCTGAAATCCCCATAATTCTCCGATAGGCAATGGCCCTTGGAGATTCCCAGGAGGCTAAAACCCCTTTAATCGCCAGGTGCAGTTGTTCGTAAGGCGTTTCAACCACCTTGATACCCGCATCAACGATCATGCCTTTGTACCTCAGCGCTACTTCCCGTATCTGATCCCCGGTAAATTCTCTTTTTAGCGGAATTCCCAGCCGTTGTTTGGAGTCGTTGATAATCGCATCAAAATCATCTCGCTTCAGGCCAAAAGACATACCGTAGCACTGTAAAAACCGGCGATAATTATCCCAGGCAAACCAGGCATTGCCGGTCTTTTTGGCAATGCCCTCGGTAATTTCTTCATTGTTGCCGACATCCAGCAAGGTATCCATCATCCCGGGCTGCGATATAGAGGATCCGCTGCGCACCGACAGCAATAAAGGGTTTTGGCTATCACCGAAAATCTTACCGCTGGCTTTTTCAAGCGCTGAAATGTTTTGGTTAATTTGCTCTTTGAAATTTTGCTCTGCCGGAAGATAGCTTTCAATAATCTCCCGGCAACGAAATACTTCGGTCGTGATGATAAAGCCCGGCGGTACCGGATACCCAAAACGCTTGAGCCTGATCAGATTGAGTCCTTTGTTCCCCAGGTAAATGATTCCGGTGAGTCGGGCAAGGGATGAGTCGATCGGCGTAATGGCATTCTGGGGATCGTAGAGCAGAAGCTGCTCAAGCTTATCTTTTGAGAGCTTGTATGACTGCGTAAAGAGCGTACTGAGAATTCGGCTTAAAAGCAAATCGAGCTGTTGCAGACCCAGAGTGAGCGCGATACGGTCGCGGAAAAATATTTCTGATACCCGATGCTGCAACTTTTCCGGGTCGATGGCCTCTGCCTGGGGCAAAAATTTCGGCAGTAAGCTGTCAACCGAAATTTGAGAAAAAGTTCGCGTCAAGTTCTGGCCGTGTATATTATTAAAGTAATCATGGACGATGTTCTTTACGGCCTGGGCAAATCCTTTAAAAATATCCAGATACTGGGTTAAGGTAAATCCTTTAACTTCCAGGGAATGCGCAAGAAACTCGAGCTGGCGTTCGAATTCTACCGATGATATCCCGTCCAGTTTCAGAGCCTTATCAAAGAGCCTTAACAAACTGTAAATTTGATGAAAGGTGGCTTTGGTAATTAAGCTGAGATCAATTTTCTCAACCAGCTCCTCCAAAAGAACACCGACGACGGCTTCGATTCGAAACGAAAGCCCCAGGCAGTCAAATTTCATTTCGTGATAACTGCCATACATGGATGGGATATCGATCGTAATATGTCTTTTCTTATAAATATCCTGCCGAATTTCATAAGACTTATCGGACAGGATTATGGTTTTCAGCTTTTCCAAATATTCCAGTAGCAAATACGCCCTTTTGAGCCGATCGGATTCGGCAAAGGCCCGCTCGAGGCGGTTTAAATCCGGCAGCGCTTCGGTCCTGAGTTGCGCCAGGTAGGCTTGCAGTTCGATTAAATCGAAATTATATTTCTGATTCAGAAGCTTATACAAGATAACGGCCAGTTCAACGCGTTCCCGATCCAGATTGGAAACATCGTTAATGTCTGCCAGCCATTGCTTGACTTTTTCTTCGCCGGCAGCAAGCAAATCACCCGGAATGCGAACACCCTTTTCTCTTAGCCGGGTCATAATTTTGAAAACACCATCGATATAGGGCCCATGCGTATCGATCTGGTCATAAATTGAAGGTGGAACATAATGCGCCAGGTCTGTTTTATCTCGATTACACCAGAAATGAAGCGTGGCTTCCACCAGATCAATAATCCGGTTGCTGCTTTCCACGTGGCTTTGTTTTCTAAGAAAATGGATCAGAATGTCCCGACGTTGGGTGATTTCGTCTATGCGCGTGGAAATATCCCGCAAGCGACCTTCGGCACCAATATCATTAAAATAGACCGGAAAAAGCCGGGCAAGTTGTTTGGCCAGGTTATAAACAGGACCGATACTCTTGTTTAAAAATTGGGTAATATCGCGCGGGAAAAGATCTATATCTTTGATAAATACGCCGCACAGGGATAGATGGATAATCAGCGCTGAGAGCAATCGAATCGACTGTTTTGGGTTTAATTCGATCAGCTCCAGCCAGGTTCGAATGTTTAAGATGTGCGTCTTGCTGACCTGGATTTGCCATTCATTGCTTACACCTTGAATGTTGGGCGCGGCAAAGCCCAGATCGATGACCGAATCAATGAAATAATTGATCAGATCAATTTCATCCGTTTCATAAACGCCCTTGCCCATATTCAGC
The DNA here is from genome assembly GCA_030145015.1 of Desulfobacterales bacterium. The sequence continues at coordinate 12,895 of JAQYWI010000109.1, read as the reverse complement.
ACGCAATTGAGTGCTGTGGCCGGGTACACATCGGCCTGCTCTTTTAAAATAGAAAAGGTTTTCTGGATCAGGTTTTGGATATAACGGTAATTTTCATGTCCGATGATCCAACCGATCGTCCGATTGATACCCCTTAAGGCTTCCTCGTGAATGAGGGACAGGCCGTCAATACTCATTATATGAAACAAAAAAATAAGTTTAAGATGCCGGCCGCGTCCATCTTTTCCCCCTTTTTTCAACAAGGCGAGGGGTATCTGGCGGTATTCCGCTGCAATCTGATGAAATCCGGGAAATTTTAATAAAGACGTCAGGACCTCATCGGGTTTCAGATTCTGCCTGTTCTGAATGTGGTCCAGCTGATGATTCCAATTTTCAAGCTGCTGATGTGAAATGTTTTTGAAAAATTCCTCATAGGAATCCTGCGGATCAATTTCAGAAACTTCTTTTTCAAACCATGATCGGGGATCCTTCTCACTTAACCAGTAGCTATAGGTGAAGTGCAGGAATCTTGCCACCAGCTGGTTGACCGAATGAATAACACCATCGGATTTAGGGTCCTGGTTTAAAAAATTGTCTGCCAAACGGTTGATCTGATAATAGCTGCGTGTAAATAGCCCAAAAAGTTCATCGGATAAACCGAGCATTCGTAAAAAGGCGCTGTTGATATTCGGTAGAAATTTGTCCAGATCAGGGCCGGAATCCTTAACTATTTTTTGCAATAATAGCATAAGGTTATCAACTGCATCGATTTTAACATCAAATTCAATATCCGACTCAATCGCATTAATAAAGATGTCAATCAGCAGACTGGCCGCATCCGGGCCCTTGGGATGATTTTTGATGAGGTGAAAATATTCGAGAGAATATTTTCGAGTTTCGCTGACGATAAAGCGCCAATTTTTATAAGGGTGGCAGAGTTCTTTCAGCAGTGTGTTCAACCCTTCCGTTAAGCCGTAATATTTAGACAACACTTCCTGAAGGATTGAATATTTTTCATCTATGGCGACATCAACATGATAGTCTGCCAGATTAATTTCGAGGGCTTTGGATTTAACTTTCACCGAGCATTTTTCCTCAATGATATGGAAAACAAATTAAGCTGTCAGGTTAAGAGTCCAGTTTTAAGGTTTCAAGCGTTATATCTGTTTAATTGGTTCGATTGGTTTAATTCGTTCAATTGGTTCGGTTTAAACCAACCAATTCAACCGATGAAACCAATAAAACTAATCTAACAAGCCCCTGTACATTGAACCATGATACCTGAATCTGGATGCTGAAATAGTCATCAGTATTTCTGCGGCTGCCAAGAACTTCAGCGTATCAGAGATCAGGCGCAATTTCAAGGAAACTCAAGGGGTTCAAGCATCCGAATTTAAGAGGATAAATTAGATTAGGTTAGTTGGTTTAGATTGAGATTCGTGCTTTTAGAGACAAAAAGAATTTCAATATCGAATGTCGAACAGGCACCGTCTTTCATTTAGATAAACTAATGAGCCGATACACCACCATCCCCGCCAGCCAGGCGATATCCTCCGGCGATAGGATTCCGCCGATATTCTCATTAAAGACAATATTGGCCTCTGCCGGAAATTCGTCATCAGCGGCCCATAAAATTAACCGCACGGGTATGTTGGGAAACAGCTTGAATTCATATCCCGCGTCTCCGGTATCAATGCTTTTACCACCCAGGATTTCACCGGCGCGTATAAGACCGTCTACATTTTGACCGAAGACCTGTTTTAACGGATCGATCGCGCGTTTGACAAAAGCGCTGTAGTAAAAGGATGCGCCGGGAATTTCACGGTAGGATATCCAGTTATCGGTTAACGCTGAGGGAGCGGGGCCCAGCATGTAGTGCAAAATCAGGATTTGCTCTTGAATCGGAACCTCTTTTTGGGACTCCGCTTCATCTTCAAATTCCAATTCAGGGAAACTGATGTGATATACGCGCTTGAGAAAGGAAACCCGAAACCGATTGGCTTCAACGGATTCAAACCCCGTTCGCTGCAAAATCGTGTCGAAAGATAAGGTTGTCAGCTTTTCGATCGCAAGCTTGCGGGCATTTTTGTAATCATCTATGCGGGGCATGTCACTCCTGCTTCTGATGAAGGCGTATAAATTGTTTTTTTATCATGATACCGACTTGGATAAGCTGAAATAACTGTTAGTTGTCCGTGATCCGTTGTCTGTTGGGGAAAAAACTTGCAAGAAAGCATTTTATCTAATGCCACGGACAACTGACAACAAACAACTGACGGATTAAAAAAGCCCCGCCCATACCGGGAGAGGCTTTTTTTATAGGCGGCTAATGGGTAAAGCTATTAAATCTCAAGCCATGAATCCGAATACAGCGTTTTTCCTAAGATCACGTTGACGGTCTTGGCGTAATTCTGCATCTCCTCGGAAAGCGAGCCCATATCCGGTTCGTTACCGTCCATGATCCCGTTTATCAGATCAACAATGTCCTGGCGTTTGCCCTTGGCAATATCGATCAGGGTGTCATCCAGCGGATCCGCAATAACGGAATACATCCCATATTTTTCGAGCATGACCATATAGGTCTGATTCAGAATGGGCCTCAAATGGTCCGGTGGTCCGTTGGAAATATTTGAAAGACCGCAAGTACTCTTGGCTTCCGGAGCAATGTCAGGTAACATTTCTTGAAATGTCATCAGGCTCATGAGCTGTGGCTGCTGAATGTTTAGGGGGGTAACGATGCCGTCGACCCAGATCTTGTCATTGGGGATACCGGCTTCATTGGCAAAATAAAGCAGCTCGACACACAGCGCCGCCCGTTCATTTTCATCCCGCGGCAATCCTTCAGGTCCCCACATCAGCGCAATAAAATCCGCATTGTGCTCTGCGGCCAATGGAACCATGCGTTCGTAACGCTCGGGACGAACCATGATGGAATTAATCAGCGGCGGCCGGGGAGTCTCCTGGTAGACCTTGAGTGCGGCCTCGATGGCATCGATATTGGAAGTATCCAATGCCAGCGGCACATCCGAAACAACTTCCTGAACCGTCTGGACAACCCAGGGCATCAGTTCATGGCCGTCTTTTTTGGCCGGCCCGAGGTTAATGTCAATGTAATCCATCCCCTTTTCTTTCTGGAAAAGGGCCTCCTCCTGGATCGGCTTGGGATCTCTTTCTTTAAAAGCAGCGCCGATCTTCGTTGATATGACATTTAAGCTTTCTCCGATTAAATACATACACCCTCCCTCCCACAGATTGGGGCTTCGCCCCAATTGGAATGTTGGAATGCTGGAATATTGGAAATATGGGTTTTGACCTCCAGCCCTTTGAGCCTATTGCTCGGAAAGGGTATCGGGCTGTTGGATTAATGGCAATAATCGTCCGGAAGATAGAATTAAAAACGGATAAGATCTTTTGAAAGCCATTATTCCATCATAGCGCTAAAGCTTCACTGCGTGCCCACTATTCCATTATTCCAGTAGTTTTATTTTGCCTTAAGAAATCCAGGGATATGCGCCGCTTCTCTGGGCCCGACCGTAATCGTCCAGCCGGGTAATTCTTCCTCGACATCACCGGCAATAGCCGCCGAATAACCGGGGATAATGAGTTCCTGATGCTTGACCTTGTCGGCGATTCCGGATTTCTTGACAAACAAGCCAACGTCATCACCGGCAAATTTACCGGCCGCCCAGGCGGTCATTACCGAAAGCCCCTCGGAATCCTTGATCAGCAAATATGACGGAACCCGGCTGCCTTCGATTTCACCGGAAACGATAAAGTACGTCAGTGCAAAATTGGTGGTAACCAGCACCGGTGAATTTTCATCCGGATTATTGATTTCATAGATGCCTTCAGTCACCGTCATGGGCCGCTGGGGATCGGTAAAAATGTTCAAGCGTTCCAGCAGAAGCGGAAACAGACTTTCACCGGCAAAATCCGAGAGGACAACGATGCCGCCGTATTTAGCGATAAATGTTGCGCCAAGCACGGTCTCCATGTCGAGATTGGACGCCATTTCACTCGGAAAGGTGATGGTCGGAAAGCCCGCCGAACGATTCAGGTCTTTCAAGGCCGCCCGGCGAAGGGCCACCTGGTCCTGATGGGCCTGTTTAATTTCCCTGGAACCCGGATCCAGAACAATATCTTTAACGCCCATTTCGGTGAGTTTTTCGGTCAGGGGCACCAAACCTTCCACCGAATCGGCCCGCACGGCCAGGGGTAAATTTTGTTCTTTGGCCAAAGCGCCCAGTTCGTCCACATTGTTGTCCGTGGCGGCATACATCAAGGGGCGCTTGAACCCGCAAACATCAACGGCTGCCTTCATCACCCCGGGGTCTTCCGTCATCAGTATCAGATTAAACTCAGAGGTTTCGGCAATTTTCTTGGCGGCATTGGCAAACGCATCCTTATCGCCGTTGACATCTTTTAACGCCACCAGTTCCGGCCGGAGATTTAATCCGACCCGTTCGAACTGAAGTGCATTCCAGGCTTTTAATTTGGTTGCAAGATCCGCATCCGCAATGTCGGATCCGACCGTGGCAGCCAGCAGGGTCGGGTTATAAAAGGTCTTTTCATGACGATACTGGACGGTTTCCCCTCCCGCAGTAGCGGCACGCACGCCCTTTCCGACGGCTACCGGACGGATGGGCGGTGCCGAAGCCTCAGCCAGTTGCTCCCGGGCCTCATCAGAGACATACGGGCAGCTGTCCAGTTCCGCCTTGCCGGAAGCCAGATTCATGGCGAATGCCAGACAGGTTGGCACACCGCATTCCTTGCAGTTGGTTTTCGGCAGTAATTTAAAAATCTGAATACCGGTTAATGCCATCTTTATCTCCTTGTGTCGTTTTACGAGTTGCGTATTTCGGGTTGCGAGTTGCGGGTTGCAAGTTACGCGTCAAGGTAATCGTGATTCATTATCCATAAACCCGCAAACTCGTGACGCGCAACACGCAACGTATTTCGATCAGCCCCCGATCAGCGGATCCATTTCCAGCGCCGGATGTTTTTTCTCCTGCAGGAAGGGCAGAATCTCTTCCTCGGTGACACCGACGGTCTCATCCGCGATCCGGTCAACCAGATCCGGCATTCCAACTTCTTCGCCGCGTTTAATCAGCCGTTCACGGATTTCATCCTTCAGCACTTTGGGCATCCACACTATCCGCTTGATACCCCCATCTCCGAGAATGAACTTGCCCTGGGTGATGTTGAATTTGGAATGACCCACAAAACCCGGAGAGGACGCCCCGCCGCCCATGACACCGGCCAGGGTGGTAAACTTCATACCGCAGGGCGTTTCCCCGCTGTAATCCCGGCCGACGGTCATGACGCCGTTGCATTGCGGCAACATGGCAGCAATACATTCACAGCAACCGCAGGTGGTCATGGGATCATAGACCATGGAATAAAAATTGTAGTGGTCCACGGCACCGCGGGAGGCCTTTCGCACAAACTCATTGACCCCCTGCCACTGGCCCAGAACCGCATCCAGGCATTCGCCCTTTTCGATCGGCTGGTTCGGACCGGTGGGATTGATTTCAAAGGATGCCTTGCAGTCCATCCAGTTATAGGCCCCGCACAGTCCGGTACGCTCGGGGCTGACGGTGCACACGTGGTTGGGTGCAAAGGACTGGCACAGGGTGCAGGAGTAATAGGTTTCCACGTCCTCATCGGTCATCTTCTCGACACGCTCGTCACGGGTCTTGTATTCGCCCCTGGCGCGCTTGGTCAGTTCATCCACATCCTTTTTCTGGGTATAAAGGGTGACCTGGACTTTGTCGACGATCTTCTGAAAATCCTGGTGGAACTTGGCGTGCAGCACCGTGCCGATGTCCTTCATGGTAAAACCTTTTTCAATGGCCGCTTTGCTGACCCGGATCCAGGAAATATCGCGTTGGCCGATATGCATGATTCCCTGAATGTAATTAATCAGATGATGGATCTGACGCTCGATGATCGGCTCGAAATCCGTCTGAAATTCACGCCCGGCGATCTGAACATAAATGCCCAGCGGCATGGTCTCGCCCTCTTTAACTTCGGTGATGTCCGGACCGATAACCTCGACTTTGCCGTCGTCGATTTCATTCATTTCAGCCATCTTGACCAGCTCGGTACACTGGGTTTTACCGCCGCCCATCTGGGCATACAGATCGGCACCGCGCACGCGCTCACCTTCATAGGCCGGCCCGAAGGAACAGGGGATCTCGATCGCGGAGACCGACACCTTCAAGCCCCGCACTTCAACGGATTTTTGTACCATTTCCTCATGGGAAACATTGGCCACTACGTGCTCATAGGTACAGATACCGGTCGGCAGGACCTCTGGGATGTCGGTGTCGGCCAGGGTCGGAAAACCCCAGTTGACGCATCCTGCGGCCGCACCGGCCCAATCGGTTCCGACTTCACCTAAGGCATTCACGAAGGCAAAGATGCGGTTCTTATTGTACATCAGCATCGTTTTATAATCCCCCGGTTGAACGTTGCCGAAGGCCATGGCCGCCCGGTTGGCAAACCCCAGGGCAAAAATGGCCGACGAAATATAGGGACCGAATGGCACAATTCGCGTGTTCCAGCCGATCTGAACATCGGCTTCAAGCAACTGCTGGGCCACCGAAGTGTTATTGTGACCGGCGGCCAGAAAAATGTAAAGACTGCGTCTCTGGTATTCCTCGACAATCATTTTGGCGATTTCGGGATCCGGCGCAGCCCCTACAATGGCGGCAAAGCCCGGTGCGGAACCGTCCACAAACTCGACCCCGCGTTTGCGAAAGACGGTATCATCGGCTGCCCCCAGCCAGATTTTCCCGGCTTCCTCATCGATATCTTCGGAATGCAGGTAAAAATCCGGTTCGTTCAAGTAGCGTAAAGCCTCCCTGATCTCAAAGGCAAACAGGGTGGCCATACCGGCATCCAGCAGCGGCCCCAGGTAAGGCAAATGGTTCATGCCTTTGATGTGCGGCGGCAAAAGTTTGCGCGTCACATCCAGCGCTTTTTGAATGTCTTCCAGGGTTTCAACTTTAATTCCCAACAGCGAATAAATGACCGGCAGATAGTAGGCGGTGTTGGGAAATCCCACCTTGGTATCTGCGTTGAAGGTATCCAGCGCTTTTTGATATTCACCTTCAACCTGCGATACAACGTTGTAGCCACCTTGAATCGCGGCAAATGCAACTAACTTAGACATACAGTTGCCTCCTTTTTTGAGGATTTTGAATTGTTAATTGAGGGATTAAATCCCTGAATTGTTATTATGCTTCGAGTCGCTGGCGATCCGCCATATCCATCAGGACCCGCTCGCGCGCTTTGTCGATGCCCAGCGCTTTGCGCTTTTTATCGATATGGGCAATCATTTTACGCGCCATTTCGAGTGGATCGACCGCCAGATCCCACTTGCCGCCGTAAATTTTTTCCAGCTCTTCAAACAGATACTTTTGAAAAACCGGCGCACCCGCGGTCGGCAGATTCACACCAAACAGGGTATACACACCGGAAGCCACAAAATACTGGCCGATGCTGATGGCCTTTTCGCTCATCCACTCCGGAGCGGCGCCGGCGGCCGGCAGATCCTGGATGTCATTGCCCAGTCCACCGGCTTTGACCACCTCGGTGGCCGCCAGCAGAATCCGGCTGTTATCCACACAGGAGCCCAGATGCAGCACCGGCGGGATACCCACGGTCTCACACACTTCGGCCAGACCCGGTCCGCAGTACACATGCGCGGCTCCCGGTGTCAGCAGGCCTTCCATGGCACAGGCGATTCCGTTACAGCCGGTGGTCAGAACGATCACGTCATTTTTGATCAATTCTTTGACCAGCGTCAGGTGGGCTTCGTTGTGCCGGCTGCGGGCGTTGTTGCAGCCTACCACACCGGCAACCCCCCGGATACGACCGTTGATGATGTTGTCATTCAGGGTGTAGTAGGAACCGCGGAAGGTGCCGCCCAGATGATATTTTATCGATTCAACACCGAAACCCGCGATCTGCGCGGCCTTCTGGGCGGGAATCATCACATCGGCGCCGCGGTTTTCGAAATTGTCGATCGCCATTTTGACGATTTTTTTGGCATCGTCCATGGCATGGTGCTCGTCGAATTCGATGTGCAGCACATTGTCCTGTTCCATACGGGCAATCGGGTGGGTGGTGATCAATTTGGTATGGAAACATTTGGCCACGTTGGCCAGGTTCTGAAACACACACTGAACATCAACGACCATGGCATCGCAGGCGCCGGTGACAATGGCCAGCTCCTGCTGCAGGAAGGTACCGGCCGGCGGCACACCGTGACGCTGCAGGATCTCGTTGCCGGTACAGCAAATACCGCCCAGTTGAATGCCCTTGGCCCCTTTGGTTTTGGCATAGTCTATCATTTCCTGAGACTGGGCCGCAGCTACAATCATTTCGGATAAAACCGGTTCATGCCCGTGGATAATGATGTTGACCTGATCGACTTTCATGATGCCGAGATTGGCTTCGGTCTGCAGCGGAAAGGGTGTGCCGAACATGACATCCTGCAAGTCGGTGGCCATCATGGAACCGCCCCAGCCGTCGGCCAGTGCGGCCCGGGTGCATTGTTTGACGATGTTTTTGTAGTCCTGGTCCACGCCCATATGGGTGCGATGCATGATTTCTACGACCTCCCGGTCGATATTGCGCGGCAGCACGCCCAGCTTCTGCCATCTTTCGTAAAGGGGCTGGGGGGCGCGTTTGAGATAATCCAGTTCGCCCTCGGGTTTGCCCCATTCTGCCACGGCCTTCTGAGCCACCTCGAGTGCAATTTCATCGATATTGCGGTCGACTTGCTCACCCTCGACCTCGACTTTGATGTCCACCCCGAAATGAGGTGCAATCGCCAGCAGTTTGTTGGGATCTTTAATTTTGTAATCGCCGGTTTCTTTGCTGGCGACCGACAAAAATACTTCTGCAACGTTGCGCCCGTGATCCGAGTGCGCCGCACAACCGGCAGCCACCATGCGCGCAAAATTGCGGGCCGCGATGGTGTTGGCGGTGGCGCCGCATAAGCCCTTGCGTTCATCTTCACCTTCGATGCCGGCTTTGGGAAGCGGCAGGCGACAGGGGCCCATGGCACAGTTTTTACAGCAGGTGCCCTGGATGCCGATGTTGCAAGGCTTCATGGTGACAGCGCGATCAAAAACGGTCTCAATCCCCAGGTCCTGGGCGCGCTTGATCATCTGCTGACTGGCCTGATCAACCGAAGCCGCCACGGGATCGGCAACCTTTTTTGCTTTTTCGGGTTTGATTTGGGTTGTATTCGTTGATTCTGGCATATGTGGTTCCTCCCCCACCATTTTTAAATTTGACCGTCAATGGCTTATGCAAGCAAATGCCGCCGACGATCAGTTAGCGTTAGCGTTTGTGGATCCAGTCCAGATTATCGATCATCTTATCCACCATTGATTTTTGGACGGCTGCCGGCGTCTTTTTAGCCGCATTCTTTTCAGCAGCCGCGCGTTTGGCGACAAGATCGGCACGTTCTTTAGCCCGTTTCTGTCTGATTCCATCGAGTTCGGCTTCGATTTTGGCTTTTTCATCAGCGGCCTTTTGAGCATCGGTTTCGGCTTTGGCCCTGGCTTCTGCCTCGGCTTTCGCTGCAGCATCGGCTTCAGCCTTGACTTTGGCTTCTTCGGCCGCTTTGGCTTGCACTTCGGCGTCCGCTTTGGCTTGCGCCTCGGCTTTGGCTTCAGCCTCGGCTTTGGCAGCTGCGTCCGCTACAGGCGCGGCTTCAGCTTCAGGCGCTTCAGCCGGTGCGGGTTCAGCCGCCGCCGCGGCCTTCTTCTCCGGCTCGGGAGCCACCTCTTTTTTGGCAACCGGCGCCGCTTTCTTTTCCGGTTTGGGTGCCGCCGCTTTTTTGGCCGGTGCCGCTTTCTTTTCTTCTGGGATGGTCAAATCCGGCTCAGGCGACAGCGCCAGCAAATCAACATCGGCCGCATCCAATTGCTTTTGGATCGCGGCGACATCATCGGCCTTACCACCGTCAAAAATCAGATCGATATAGGATTTGACCATTCGAATGGATTCGGGATGGCGCATAATCAGCACATCGGAGCCCGACATCAAATAAGCAACGGCGCCGACCGCTTCCATTAAAATACCGCGTTTTTCCGGATCGCCGAGGGTGGGTGCTTCATCGACGCCCTGCTTGGCCTCTTTGCACTTCCAGACTTCATTCCCGAGATTGTTGATCAGGGGCAGTTGCAGCTTATCGTCCCCCTGGGCCAGGGCTGCCATGCGGATACGTTCCATCACCGAGTAGGAATATTCCAAACCGTATCCCAAACCACCGGTGGTGGGATCGATGATCATTTTATCCATCGACACCCCCAGATTTTCGAGTAAGATGTTGCACTGCTTGGCCAGATTGACGTCGATGGGAGATGAAGAAATAACCGTATGCCCGAAACCCATGGCAGCCGCGCCGATACCCTTGTGATTTTTGTCTTCAACCGGACCCAGGACGAGATTCTCTCCCTGGCATTCCTCGGCAATTTTCTTGAGCACGTCTTCATCTTTTTCCACATTGGCTGTGCCCCATATAATCAGCGGAACATCAATGGCCCCCAGGACCTTTTTTACGGTGGCGACGGCCTCATCCGCACCGGCGTCGTTGCCGTTGGGATCGGTGCTTTTTAGCTGCAGCACAATCATGTCCGCGCCGAATTCATCCACACATTTTTTGGCCCACGCCGCCGGATCTGAAATCACATCCTTAAATGGGCTTAATGCTGCCGCCGGCCATTCTTCCGGTTCCATATCCCAGATTTCCATGGCGATCTTCGGTTTATGGGGCATTTCGCCTTCGAAATTGTAAAACGGATAGCAGCCCTCGCCGCCGACCGTCACAGCCTTGTCTCCTTTACCCAGTGTAATTTCTTTTATTCCGCCGGAATACGATTCTTTAAAAAATTCAAAACCCAATGTTTACCTCCTTATCTTGTTGACCTTATCCGTCAACATTTGAGATAGAATCTACAAACGCTAGATTAAATGGCTATTTTGAGTAGGGTCCAGCGTAAACCTAACAGGAAATTCTATCTTTTGGACCAGAATTTTAGGGTTCCCGCCCCACAATGAAAGGGACCGGTTTTCTTAAAAAAAGCAGAATATTGTCATCTATATGGAGTGGATAGCTTTGTCAAGAGGCGAGCCCAACTAAATAAAAATTTCTAATTAAATCCGATTCATTTTTGAATTTTCTTAAGCGCTTCAAGGCGCGCCTTTAATTTGGGGAATTGATCGATGTCGGTGTGGGGCAAAAAGAGGGCGGCGATGTAATTATCCATGTAGGAGGCGGTATCGGATAATTCGAAATTGGTCATCTTATGGGTCACCTCGACGACATCTTTACGAATCCGATTGGTTAGGCTGCTCATTCTGGCGCCCATCAGCGATCCGTTTCCGATAAAGATCACCTTGGCGGGATCCATTTCGGGAAGCAGTCCGATAACCATGGCTTTTTGCAGATCCACGTAACTGCCGAACCCGCCTGCCAGAATAATGTGTTCAATGTCTTTAAGGTTCATCCCGACTTCGGTCAACAGCGTCATGCAGCCGCTGTAAATGGCACCCTTGGCCCGGATGAGGTTTTCAATATCGATTTCGGTCAAGGTGACATCCCGATCAATCTGAGTTTCTTCCTTCCACGCCAGAACGTATTCATAGGCGCCGTCTCCTTTGCGGATGCGTTCCGTTTCTAAATCACGGTTAAATTTGCCCAGATTATTGATGATACCCATCTCGAACATGGTAGCGACCATGGTGATCAGGCCTGAACCGCAAATGCCTTTGGGCCGCACGTTACCGACGGTGATGAGCATGGGCTCATAGGTAGCAGGGTCGATTGAAAAATCTTCGATAGCACCTTTCTCCGCACGCATTCCGTATTTGAGACCGCCGCCTTCAAAGGCCGGTCCGGCTGAACAGGCCGCACAGGCGAGCCAATCCTTATTGCCGATTACAATCTCAGCATTGGTCCCGACATCCAGATATAAAGTCAACTTCTCAGTTCGGTAAATACCGGATCCCATCACGCCGGCCACGATATCGCCGCCGACGTAGCTGGAAACCGCCGGATAAACCAGAGCGGACACATGGTCGCCTACAGCCATACCCAGATCCTTGGCCCGGGTGGGAGGGTAGAGGGTCGCCGCCGGCACATAGGGTGAGCGTCGGATGGACCGCGGGTTGATCTTGAGCATCAACTGGGTCATGGTGGTATTTCCGGCCAGCGTGATGGTGGACAAGTCCTCATGATCAATACCGGATTGTTTGATAATCTTATCCAGCACATTATTGATTGTACCGATAACAACTTCATGCAGGCGGTCCAGGCCTCCGGGTTTTTCGGCATAGACGATCCGGGAAATGACATCTTCGCCATAGCTGATCTGGCCGTTAAAATCGCCGTATTCGGCCAAAACATCGCCGCTGATCAAATCGATGACCTGACCATAAATAGTCGTGGTCCCGATATCCATGGCAATCGCATAACTGCGGCTGGTGGTATCACCCGGCTGAACGTTGATCAGGCGGGTTTTACCGACATCGCGAACCGGACGCACCAGCGTGGCGGTCACTTCGAAATCCTTTTCCCGGATGACATCCGGAATTTTGCGGATAACCGAAAGGGCGACATCCAGACGGTGTTCATTATGTTTGGCTTTTAAATAACTGATCAGACGGGTGATGTCCGGCAGGTTGTCCCGGGCAGTCGGTTCAGCGAGTTGTACGAATATTTTTTCCACCGGCGGGACAAACAACCCCTTTTCTTTTAACTCATCAAAGTTCATTTCGCGGATGTGGGCGGTTTTGCGCGGCGTCATATGCCTTCGAAGGGCGCTGGCATCCAGGGCAGATTCGACCGGGATGCGCACGACCAGATCGTTTTTTACGACCGCCTGGCAGGCCA
>JAQYWI010000290.1 GCA_030145015.1 Desulfobacterales bacterium | reverse complement strand
AACGGCAATTGATTGGCCTTGATCATGTAGTCCTGGACCTCGTAGAATTTCATCTCCTGGATGGCGAAAAACGGCTGTGTTTCGGCATCAATCCTGCCTAACGCGAGGTCGTCGTAAATCTGACCATACGGGACTGTAATGACATAAGCACCGTATAGGCGGTAAGCAGTAATGAGAAACGGTGAGGACATCACTCGAAAAGTAATGCCTTCGAAATCGGCAGGTTTGCGCAAAGGTTTATTGGCCGTCCATATTTGCCAGCCCTCTTCGATAATGGACAGGAGCTCCAGTTCGTTTTTTCTGTAGTACTTTTGAAGGGAGCTATGAGTGTTTGGCCCTTTGCGCAAGACTTTCTCAAGGAGCTTGAACTCCGTTGGAAAAAGGTAGTGAATGGAAAAGACCTGAACCTCAGGGATATAGGAACCCAGGTGCCCGGGGGATTGGAATGCAAACTGGAGATCTCCTTTTTGCAGAAGTTCTGTGATCTCTCCGGACGTCCCGAGCGCTCCATAGAAGTGGATGTTGCAGCGAATCTCACCTTTAGATTTCTCCTCGACAATTTCCACAAACTTTTTTGCGTACTCATGTTGCATACTGCCTTCGATCTCCTCCAAGGCCACTTGCCACAAGTATTTGACCGCGCTAGCCCGTACAGCGAATCCAAAGATTAGAGCGCATACGATAAATACTGAAATGATCCCTTTTCTCCATCTCATGGTTAACCCCTTTCCGAGGCTGGTAATGGTATGAATCACGGCTTCCCCCTATTGGTGAGTCTACTTTTTATGATGCGAATGTACTCCTCAGAATCAATACTGCTTCCAGAAAGCAGAGTTACTACCTTTTTACCTTTCACATTAATCTTTCGATGCATCAGCGCCCCAATACCGACGGCGGCGGCGCCTTCCACGATCAACCGGTGCTTATCAAAAACATAAAACATACCGTCTTTTATCTCCTCTTCAGAGATTAACAGGTGTTCATCTGCAAATTTCTCTACCATCGGCAAGGTATACCGGTTGTCAAAGCCGATACCCCCTAAAAGCGAATCGGCAATTGAATCTTTCTCTTCCACCTGCACGGGCACACCGGCTTTCAGACTTTCCAGCATTCCCGGAGACTGCTCAAGAGAGAGTCCCACAACATGAATGCTCGGATTGATGGATTTGGCAACCATTGCAATCCCTGCCAACAGACCGCCCCCCGACAGCTGGATCATTAAAATATCCGTATCAGGAACCTCCCACAGAATTTCAAGCGCTATCGTCCCCTGGCCTGCAATAATCATCGGATCATCAAACGGCACGACAGGCACGAGGCCCCGTGAGGCCATCAGCTGTTGATAATTCTTTTCCGCCTCATCCTGCGAATGCCCTTTTAAGGAAACCTCCGCCCCAAGCGATTTGATCATCTCTACCCGGTAAGAGGCGACATGCTCGGAAAGACAGACAACAGCCTTGATACCGGACTGCCCGGCAACATAGGCAACCGCTTTACCGTGATTGCCCGTGGAAAACGTGATCACACCTTTTTTCTTCTCCTCCTCGCTCAGGCTTAGAATCTTGTTCGCCGCTCCTCTGACCTTAAAAGCCCCGGTATTCTGCAGGCATTCCAGTTTCAGGTGAACCGCCCGCGCGCCGGTCTTTTGCGCCAAATCAAAAGATACAATCAGCGGGGTTTCCCAAATCATCGGTTTTATGCGCGCATGTGCCTGATGTGCATCATCCAGGGTCGGCATTTTTCTCATCAGATAAAATTTGCCTTTGGAATCCAGAATGGCGGATCAAATTTCAAAGTTACAAGAAACGGCTGACATAGCGCCTGCACTAATGGCTCTTTCTGACTGAGCGATCATTAGCCGCCCAATGCAAGATTCGGCAGAAACAATGCAATATCCGGAAAGGTAATCAGAATAATTGTTGCAAGTATCAGTATGACAATAAATGGAAAAGCGTGACCGATAACCTCAAGGTAGGGTCGCCGAAATATCAATTGCGCTGTAAATATGTCACACCCAAAAGGCGGCGTTGCCGAACCGATGGCGGCCTGGAGTGTCACAAGCGTTCCAAGAAAAATGGGATCAACACCCGCACTGACCACATAGGGCTGAAAAATCGGGCTCAGTATAAATATAGCGACGATCGGGTCAACAAACATGCAGGCGACAAAATACACGGCAACAACAATAATGACAACCCGTAACATGGACGGATCCGTTCCAAAAAGCGGAGGCAAGAGCTGCTGAGGAATCTGCATAAAACCGATCATCCATGAAAACGCCTGTCCGGCGCCGACCAGAATGAACACAACGCCGGTAATCACCCCTGTCTGCAAAAAGGAGTCTATAATTCGACTGCGTGTCAGGCTCCTATAGACGATGGTCTCCAGAAACAGTGCATAGAATACAGAGGCGGCGGCGGCTTCTGTCGGACTGAAATATCCGGCATAGATTCCGCCGACGATAATCACCGGAAATCCCATGACCGGAAGCCCGTCCCTAATCGCTGTAGCTCGCTCGGACCAACTCACCTTGGGCAGTACCCCGATCTTTTTTGTCTTGGAATAGAAATAGCAATAAACAGAAAACATCAGCATGAGCATCAGGCCGGGAAAAACGCCTGCAAGAAACAGCATCCCGATGGAAGTGCTGGTGGCGACACCGTAGACGATAAACCCGATACTCGGCGGAATCAGAAAGGCGATATCACTGGAATTAATAATCAGCCCCAGAGTAAAAGAGCTGGGGTATCCCGCCTCCAGCAGCATCGGACGCATGGTGCCGCCGATGGCGGCCACCGTTGCCTGTGTTGACCCGGAAACAGCGCCGAAAAGCGTGCAACTCGCATTGGTCGTAATCGGCAGCCCTCCCGGCAGATGGCCCACAAAGACTTTGATCATCCGTATCAGCCTGCCGGCGGACTCTCCGGATGTGATGATGCTGGCCGAAAGAATAAACATCGGCACACAAACGAGCGCCGGCGGCGTCACACCGGTAATCACCTGCTGTACCATTGTCATCACCAGTTTCGGCGCAAAATCGGGCATATAGACATATACATACAATATTAGGGATCCTAGCAGGGTTACCATGAAGGGAAACCCGAACAAAAGCATTGTCGCAAGACTTATTCCAAAAAGTGTCATAACGTCGCCCCCCCGATCTGTTCATCTTCGTATTCGCTTTGCTGGTCCGGCGATTGCCAGGCTTCTTTCTCTGTAAAATTTTTGATAACCGTTCTGATATACTGAATACATGCCAGACCGAATCCGATCGGAATAATCACATAAAATGTCCATTTCGGCACCCTCAGCGCCGGGGTCATGTGTCCCATATCCATCGCGTTCATCAGATATTTGTAGGAAAACCATGTCATGATCCCCATCACAACGGCGCTGACAATTGAAATGATAATGATAAACACCTTCTCCATTTTTTCGGGCATCGCGTCTAAGAATGCACCCATGCGGATATGCCGAGCTTTTCTGACTGCATAGCTCACGCCGGTGAATGTGGTCAGCATCACAAGGAACTTCGACACCTCTTCGGCAAAATAAATACTTTGGAAAAACGTCCGGGCAAACACATTGGTTATAAGCAGTATCCCGAGTGATGCGACGCAAAAAACCAGAATTGACACTTCAACGGCATTGACTACCGAACCGAGATACCTGTTTAACTGCTGGGAAATGGTCAACTTTTTTTGCTCTTCATTTTCCTCGTTCATTGTTCGCCTCTACTGTAAACAGAGTAAGGCACTGCAGCGCCCACGCTGCTGCAGTGCCTCAGCGTTCTGTTATTTAATGTTTAGTGCTTTTTTTGCATTCTCAATATCTTTAAGCAGCGCATCGAGCATTTTCTGGGATCCTTCACCGCCGATTTTGATGTATTTGGGATACACAGTTTCAGCCTTTTTTTTGAATTTGGCAATGGTCGCGTCATCCAGTACAGTGAACTTTAGCTCGGGTTTGGCCTTTTTCATTTTTGCCATATCACTGGCATTTCTTTCAGTAATCCATTTGCCGGAAGGAATGATTGCATCGATCCAGAACTTGCGCATCTCCTGCTGAACTTCCGCAGGGAGGTTGTCAAAAAATTTCTGATTGACTGTGGGGATTCCGACAAACGGCTCGCTTTTCGGCTGGGTGACGTAGTCCTGAACTTCAAAGAATTTCATGCTGTAGATCGCAAAAAGCGGATTGACCTGCGCATCAATCAGTCCCATCTGAAGTCCGCTGTAAACTTCGCCGTAGTTCATGGGCGTCGGGGCGGCCCCGTAGGCCTTGTAGTCTTCCACCAGCAGTTTGGAAGACATCAATCTTAGTTTGAGACCTTTCATGTCATCCAGTGATTTGATCTCCTTTTTAGAAGTCAGCCATTGCCATCCCTCAAACATGATTGACAACGGCACCAGGCCGTTTTTTCTGAAGGCCTTTTCCATAAGCGGCATAAACTCACCGTTTCTGGCTATCCAGTCCAACACCTCCGGTACTTTTTCGGTGGGAAACAGATAATTCAGTGCCAGAACCTGGGCCTGGGGGACGAATGAGCTGATCCAGGCGTAATCGGAAAAAACATACTCCACCACGCCCATCTGGCAAAGTTCGTTGATGTCACCGAGCGCTCCCAGTGTACCGTAGGGATATACATTGATATCAATCTTGCCGCCGGACCATTTTTTCATGTGATCCGCGAAGTTATTGGCCCAAACGGTCATGAAATCGCCTTCAATTTCTTCTGATGCCAGGCGTGCCTTTATTGCCTTTCCGTTGTACTCTCCAGCGGTGGCAATACCGACAGAAACCAATAGCATCAGGGCAATTGCAATACTGATCATTTTTTTCATGATAACGCTCCTCCTTTTATGGTTTGATACTTTAATCATTTTTCCTTCTAACTTGTTTTCTTTTCAGCTTTGTTCCCGATAACCTCCTTTCTTTAAGGGTTGAGAAGTTAACCATTTTCCTGTTTGGATTTTTTCCCAGTCATGCCTTTGTTGACGATTCAAATCTTTCCGCTGTTCAGAAACTGCAAATTTCTGGCGTTGTTAAAAAAACTCAACGCCCCCCTGACATGCATTTCAACTCCGACACGCAAGACATCCTCATCGATGTTAAAACGCGGATGGTGGTGCGGGAAATCCGTCTCCTTGGCACGATTTCCCGCCCCGAGGAAATAGAAAGCACCGGGCACACGTGTGGCAAACTCCGAAAAATCCTCGCCGGCTAATGAGGCAAAGGAGACTATTTCCGGCTCAGGCTTCAGTTCATCGGCGGCTACCGACCGGACCAGCGCAACCATTTCGCGATGGTTAACCAACGTGGGATGGCCGTACAGGAATG
>JAQYWI010000289.1 GCA_030145015.1 Desulfobacterales bacterium | reverse complement strand
TCCTGTCAAATTGCGCTGGATGACCCCAAGTCGGCCTGCAGATATTTTGAAGAGGCCCTGGATCTGGCGCCCAATAAACAGGATGTCCCCAGTATTTATGCGTATATGGGCATCGCTTTAAAAGATATGGGAGAATACCGCAAGGCATTGGACGTGCTCAAGAAAGGCGAACAGCTGGATCCGGAAAGAACCGATATCTATAATCTAATGGGATTCTGCCATTTCAAGCTAAAAGAAAATGAAGCAGCCATTGCAAATTTCAAAAAGGTGATTCAGCTCGATCCGGCTTCTGCCATTGACTACGCCAATATTGCTTCAAATTATCGCGATATGGGTCAACCTGCAAAAGCGATTCGATACTATGAAATGGCGCTTACCCTTGACGCTTCAATTGAATTTGCCAGAGATAATCTGGCCAGACTGAAAACTCAAAACGGCTGACGGGACGTATTCGAACAGGACGGAAAACGACAAGTCTTAAATTTCGTCCTCAGTTGATTTGCTCGATCCTTTTACGCAAATGGCCGATGCTTTCTTTTACCTCCGCAGTCGATTGATCCATTTCCTTTAAAATTTTTAATGTGCGCTGCTTGTCGGCTTTCGTACTGTCTAACCTTTCGGCCACTGCTGCCAGATCTGTAAAAAATAGCTGGAAGCGATCGAGCATCAGATCCGTTAGATTTTCAGCGGAACTTTCCACGAGTTTAAGCAAAAAGGCAAACTTTAAGTTTTCCCGATAATCTTTTAGCTGCTCGACCACCGATTTTAATGTTTCGCGTTTCATCTGCCGGGTGCCGCCTTTTAACGCCTGACGGACCACTTCCGCTTGCTTGCTGGCCGGTTTTTTTAATAATTTTTTTAAATTGCGCTGGAGGCTGTATACACCAAGACGCAGTATTGCAGCGGTTTTAATTTTTGCAGAATAACGCATCGTTGTCACCAGTTTGGGTGGATTCAGTCCGGTCTGTTGAATCAGAGCGATCATGTCCGGCAACTCAATCTTCGGCTTTCCCTCAATGTTCAAAGACACACCGAGCTTTTTCATCATGCGAATATATTCATCGTAGGCGTCCGAAAGCATCGCATTGTACGGCCGGGTAATCGTTTCAAAATACTTTCCAGTTTCCTTTTCCTGCATTTTAACAAAACGAATGACTTCCGGGTTAATGTCTTCGGTAATAAATTTATCCAGAGATTGTTTAAAATCCTGGTAACCCAGGTACATGGTTTTGGAGACAGCGGGCAAATCTGCTTTTGCCTTCACCGGTTTGGCCAATCCTTTGTAATCTTTTATAAAAGTAAAAATCTTTTTGATGATTTCACCGGAATGGACATCGAAAAAGCGGTTCACGTCCACATTGAGTTTTTTCTTGATCTTCGCAACAGCCCCGGAAATTGTCGTTTCCAATACGATTTTCATCTGATCGATGCGTTTCTGCTGGTCCTCAAGCTTATGCATAAACTCCTGGGCACCTTCAGAATCACGCGCGAGGATATCCCGATTGACTCCGATCCAGTTAACCATTCCGGATAAAATAACATTGAGTCGCTCCAGATGATTTCTTAATAAAACAGCACCTCTTCCGCCACTGAGCTTTAGATCAAAAGCCCACTGGAATCGCATCGTTTCCTCAACAGAGAATTCCGTCAATTCTTCTTCAGCTTTCCATTGCAACATTCGGAGTTGATCTTTTTCTGAAAGTTTCAACCGCGGTGAGGAAAACAGGTTGAATAAGGCTGAAAAAGTAAACACTTCCGGTTCAGGTTTGATCAGGGCCAACTCCTCATACACCCTGCCAACCAGGGTCTTAAGCTCTTGCACGGATTCGTGTTCACTAAAATCACAATTAACGACAAACAGGATGTTGTCCAGGATACCCATTTTTTTGATCATGGATAAAAACTGGATATCTGCCTGTCGCAAACCCGTCCGACTGCTGATAACATAAACAATCAAATGGGTAAGCAGTAAATAGTCCTGAATCATCGCCAGGTGCATTGGATTTGAAGAATCACTTCCCTGACAATCGGCAATTTCGATATTTTCGTCGGGTCCTTCTGAGGGGATCTCCAGTTGAACATCTTTCAGATAAACAGCCAGATCCTCATTGCCAACAAATCCTTTGTGTTCTGCAAAGGTGGTTTCCTCATATTGACGGGTTGTATCGTCGGAGGAGATAATATCATAAACGCGGTCATACCCTTTGATATATGAGGTCAGAAGTACATTATTAAGATTACGGGTGTCATGAGATATCAATTGATCTGTGCTCAATGATTTTAAGGCTTGTTGGATTTGATGGCGTTCATTTTCATTTCTGATATCGAACTTCGAATTATTCTTGCGCCACTCCAGCGAAGGGAATAAAACCAGAGCCTGTTCCATTTCTGCATTGACTTCATCCCAGGACTTAAAGTAAAGGTTCGCGCTTAACCGATCCCCGGATCGCACCCGGGTGACAATTGAGGTGACAACGCCGGCGCCTCTTTTTAAATAATCGTCTTTCAGGATTGAGTTTAAAAAGGTACTCTTTCCGGATTTAATCGGCCCCACCACCGCCACGCGCATAATATCTTCTGCCATCTGAATCGGCAGCCCCCGGCAGGTTTTCTCCCAATCGTCAAAACTTGTTTCCGCCATACCGGGCATGGATTTGGCTTTCGAAATCAATGCTAGGATATCTTGATTGACCTTTAAAACTTCTTCTTTGAGATAATTGTAGCTATTCATGCTTATTCTTTAGAAAATCTTTTTGAGATTACAGTTATGGCGCAGTTCATACATCCTGCCGGCTTAATTGTCAAAACGATTCCGAGTCGATGTTAAAAAAGCCGAATGCGATGGTCCCATGGCTGAGCGATTCAAAAGCTAAAGGCATCTTGCACTCCAATCGAATTTAAAGAAAGAAGGCAGATGACGGATAAAAAGTGACGGCCCATTTTCTACAATGCTACCGCCTCACCGTTTTCTGCTCAGTCCTCAGTCCTCATCACTTGCTTAAACCGAACCGCCATTTGCAAAACATATCCTCCGGATGCGCGTCGGGCGGTGCGAACAGGCATTCCACCGTTATGCGTTCATCAATTTCCCGGGCAAAACTGGCGAATTCCTCACGATGCATGGCTTTGCAGTCATACTCATTCAGTCCGCGCTTAAGCCGGGCTGTCTGGGTCGGACAGGCGGGAACATGAATGAAAACTTCATCAGGCGTTTGGGTGATTTGATAACCAACGAGAATACACCACGGAAAATACCGCAGCGCTTTTACAAAACCACCAAGACCTTTTTCCTCAATATTGAATCGCGTCGATAAATCTCTGGCCGCCATGGGCGCGACCCGGCCCCACACTTTTTCATTTAGACGGTCTGCCGTTGCCTCATCAAAATGTTCTGTTACGTTAATATACCAAAATGCATCAATGACGCGGTAATGCCACAAAAGAAATTCGATATAATTGCGTAGATCGGATTTTTCCATATCCTCAAAAATTTCAAGATCCATTGGCTATTCCTTTCAATAATTCGATATCAAAGACGATGCGGGAAGAATTCTTTCATATTTCCCGGGCATGAAATTTAAGACTACCGGTAAAAGAAGCACCTGCGGTAATCAGACCGCCGCAGATGGCAATGGCTATAGCAAAGCTGCTTATATCGCCGATGAAGCCGATAAATATCGGAACCAGACCGCTACCGATCACAGAAGCCAGGGGAACTGTAAGAGAGACAGCGATGTTTCTCGATTTAGGCGGGACGATAAAGGACAACGCCGCAAAACCGACCGGGAAAAAGCAGACCGCTACCAATGGCTGTAAAAACACCATAAGCGGAATATATGAACTGGGTACGACCGCCAGTAGAACGGTCGTGATGCCGCTAATGATAAAAATAATTTTCAGCGTCCAGCTTGGGCCGAACCGATCCGCTGCCCAACCGCCGACAAACGCCATTATCAGACCGGATAGTCTTGATAGGGCAATCAGCGTATTGGCCAGGCCTCTATCAATTCCGTGTTCGGTCACCAAATAAAGGGGCATCATCGTGTAGATACCCAGTGTGGCACATATACCTAAACTGAAGAATAAAACCATAATCCAATAAGATGATTTGGTAGATAACTCACGCAAAGATGAGAAGCTCGGCGCTTCGCCGAAGGACTCCCCGCCGCGACCCAGGCGAGCAAACAAAGGACCCATCACCAATGCGGTTAAGCCAAAAAATACAAATGCAATTCTCCAGGAATACCGGGTCATTATGGCCTCGGCGATTAGGGGCGCAGCAACAATGCTCAAATTAGGCGCGATATCGTGAATCGCCAGTGCTTTACCCCAGTGCTGAGATTTTATCAGGTCTGTCAGAGTTGCAATCCCCGAGGGCAGATAGAGGCCTGCCGCCATCCCGAGCATGAATAACGCTAAACGTAAACTCCAGACATCTTTACAGAAGGCTATTCCGATCAGCACCAGTCCTAAAGCCGTGTTGGAGATAATGATGGTGCGTTTATGATTGAGACGGGAGGAGATAAAACCGGAACCGGTAAGGGTTATAAAAGTTCCCAGAGATATCAAAAAGAATAAGGCCCCTGCATCCGCATGGGTCAGGTTGAAATTTATCTCGATTTCAGGGGTCAGAGGCGCCAGGGTGACGCGGGAAACGAAGTTCAGAAAAAATATGGCGGTGAGAATAAGAAGGGGTCCTAATTGACTAAGAAACCTGTCGGAGATTTCAGATGAATGCGTAGCGGCATCCTTAGGCGTTAAAGATTTATCCATTTTGGGCTGAAATTTTTTCGACCATGGCTTTGCAAGTTCTAGTTATTGTTAAGAATTCATTGTTTGAAGCCACTTCTATGGGTAATACTTTTTAACAGACGGCTCATAAAGGGTTTGCCCGATCAGGACTCTTGTGAAGCCGGTTTTTTCATGACAATCCAAAACGCTTGCGATTCTCTTGGCGATCACCAGCCGTTCTTGAGAATCAGCCTGGTTAAGGAACGCAAAGCGCATCGCATCAGGCGGCGAATTTTTCATAATGCCGTTATTATCCATCAGGACGGCTGCAATTGTCTTCTCAGTTATCTCAGCGCCAATTGCAAGACCGCTGATCCTGGATATTAATTGAGGTCGAAATACCCATTTGTCCGTCAAGGGTTTTCCAACGGCGTTTAAACCGACCATCCCAATTTGCCAGCGCGTGCTTTGAGGGACAACGGGTTCACGTAAAGCAGGCACCTTCAAGGGTCTGCCGGCGGCCCCATCCGCTTCAACGATAATCCAGCGGAATACTCCGGATTGCCATAGCGCATCGATTGTTTCCGGTTTCAGTCCTTTAAGTTTGTTCTTTAA
>JAQYWI010000288.1 GCA_030145015.1 Desulfobacterales bacterium | reverse complement strand
CGGTAAAGACCTGGCACTGGTTTCAGACTACCCGTGCATAAATTGCGGAGAATGTGTTCGCATCTGTCCGGCAAAAATCCCGGTGAACATGCTGGTCCGATTTCTAGAAGCCGGTCAATATGAACAATCCGCAGAAGAATACGATCTTTATTCCTGCGTTGAATGTGGTCTTTGCAGCTTTGTCTGCGTATCGAGAATGCCGATCTTTCATTATATAAAGTTGGCGAAGTATGAACTTGGCCGGATCAGTACAGCGGAGGCAACAAATGCTTAATCAGAAAAAATTCATAGTGTCACACGCTCCTTTCTGGCATGACGGGAGCACAGTAACCGCCCGGAGTTATAATATGATAATTGCTGCGCTGCCTGCGGTGCTGTTTGGTTTTATAAGCTATGGCATGCCTGCGGTGGGTGTGGTTTCACTCTCTATTTCCTCCGCCATTGTCTGGGAATTACTGTTTAATAAAATATCAAAGCGAACGATCAGCATCGGAGACGGCAATGCAGCCTTTATCGGCATTCTGTTTGGCATGCTTTTGCCGGCAACATCTCCATGGTGGCTTGTTGTAACCGGCACCTTTGTTGCGGTGGTTATCGGCAAACAGATCTTTGGCGGCATTGGCGGAAATCCCTTTAACCCGGTCCTTATTGGACTGGCCATACTGATGGTGTCCTGGAAAGATTTCTTTGATTTTAATGAAGCTCTGGTCAATTATGACCTGGGTTTTGCCATGGCATATCCTCTTGCATCACTGAAACATTTCGGTGTATCCGCCATATCCGATTTCAGTCCGGCCAACCTTCTAATGGGTCAGCAGTCAGGAGGCATCGGAACAACTTTTGGACTGGGCCTTATCATCGGCGGAATCTATCTGATCATCAGAGGATTTATCAGATGGGAGATATCGGTATCATTTCTGGCCGGTGTGTTTATCACCGCTCTGTTGTTTAACCTAGTCAATTCAGCCCAGTATGCCGGACCTGTTTTTCATCTTTTAACCGGTTATACACTGATCGGAGCGTTTTTTCTGGCCACGGAAGACTCTTCTTCACCGGTCAACTTTATTCCCATGCTTATTTATGGCGCCGGCGCCGGGATAATGACGGTGCTCATAAGAAATATCGGCGCTTATGTTGATGGCGTGGTATTTGCTATATTGCTAGTGAATCTTATAAGTCCACTTGTAGACAAAATCAGGCCCAAAGCGCTTGGAAAGGTTGTTTAACATGCGTGAATTGATAAAAATGGTTGTCGTCCTTACCGTTTTGGCTGCCTTCTCCGGCGGCTTGCTTGCCGGTCTTCGAAATGGAACGGCCGCTCAGATCGAAAAACAGCAGCTTGAATTTGTAAAAGGACCGGCCATCAAAAAGATTCTTGAAGGTGCTTCAAATGATCCCATTGCCGACCGGTTTAAAATATTAGACGGCGACGTTGAAAGAAGTTTCTTCGTGGGTAAATTTGACGGCAAGGCCGATACGGTTGCATTTGAAAGTCCCGGAAAAGGGTACGGAGGTGATCTCGGCCTGATGGTGGCTGTCAACTTGGACACCGACAAGATTGTCGGCGTAGAGGTTACGACCCACAGCGAAACTCCCGGGCTGGGAGCAATGGCAAAAGATGATCCGGGTTTTGCCGCTCAATTTAAAGGCTTTTCCATCACTGAGCCCGTAAAAGTCACGAATGACGATGGCAAGGTGAATGCAATCAGTGGCGCTACGATCACTTCTCGGGCGGTTTGTAAGGCCGCGACCGATGCCGGCAATGTGTATCAAAAGCTGAAACCCCAGCTTTCTGAAAAAATAAAGGAATTTAACAAATAGGGAGATCAAGATGGCTAAGACGATCACTCAGGAATTTACCAAAGGACTGTGGGCGGAAATAGCACCGTTTCGGCTTGTGCTGGGTCTGTGCCCGGTGTTGGGTGTCACCACAACCATGGAAAACGGAATCGGAATGGGGATTGCCACGACATTTGTCCTGTTATGCTCCAATATTCTGGTTTCGGCATTGAGGAACATCATTCCTCAAAAGGTAAGAATCGCCTGTTTTATCATCATTATTGCAACATTTGTCATTGTGGTGGAACTTGTAATGCAGGCCTATGCCTATCCGCTGTTTCTCAAATTGGGTCTGTTTATACCGCTGATTGTTGTTAACTGTATTGTTCTGGGACGCGCCGAAGCATTTGCATACAAAAACGGTCTTCTGCCTTCAATGGCCGACGGTCTGGGTATCGGTATTGGATTCACCCTTTCCCTGGCTGCGCTTGGAGGTGTTCGGGAAGTTCTGGGGACCGGCACTTTCTACGGAGCATCGGTATTCGGACCTTCATTTCAGCCGTTTGCATTCATGATCCAGGCACCGGGTGCGTTTGTCTGTCTCGGGCTGATGCTTTGCATCATGAACCTGTTTGAGTGATAAAGAGGAGAAGATAAATGAGCGAACTGGGCTATTTTTCTATAATTATCAGCACCATTTTTGTTAACAACATTCTGCTGGCCAAGTTTCTGGGCAACTGTCCTTTTCTCGGAACATCGAAGAAAATGGAGACGGCTGTGGGTATGGCCATGGCAGTCGTCTTTGTCCTGGTTATGGCAGGAGCCATTACATGGGTGATCTACCATCTTTTTTTGGTACCATTTGATCTGGTATATCTCAGAACCATCGCATTTATCCTGGTCATCGCATCCCTTGTTCAGTTTGTTGAGTTGTTTCTGAAAAAAAGCATTCCCGCCCTGTATGCCGGACTCGGTATCTTCTTGCCGCTGATTACGACAAACTGTGCGGTGCTGGGCGCTTGTGTCATAAACATCGATGAAGAGTTAGGCTTTTTGAAGTCACTTGTTGCATCGTTTGGGTTTGCCGTGGGTTTCGGTGTTGCACTTATTCTTTTTGCAGGTGTCCGTGAACGTATTACTTTAGCCAGGGTCCCAAAGCCGCTCCAGGATACGTCCATCGGACTGGTCACCGCCGGAATAATTGCGCTTGCATTTTTTTCTTTTAAAGGAATGGTGTAAGGATTGATGATTGTCGATTGAAGATTTTATTGTCTGATCATCTATTAGAAAAAATAGAATTCCATAAATTTTCAATATTAAATAGTCAATCATCAATATGTAAATAAGGAGGTCAATGTGTTAACAGCTCTTTTGTTTATGTTGGGCCTGGGTGCAGCATGCGGTCTTATGCTGAGTGTTGCCTCAAAAGTTTTTTATGTCTATGAGGACCCCCGAATTGGCGAGGTAGAAGCATTTATGGCCGCCGCAAACTGCGGAGGTTGCGGATATACCGGATGCTCTGCCGCAGCCGTTGCCGTGGTTGCCGGTGAAGCGCCTCCCAGTGTCTGTATCATTGCCGACGCTGAAGCCGCGGCCAATATTGCCGCCATCATGGGCGTGGATCCGGGTACTGCCGAACCCTTGCTTTCTTACAATACCTGCACGGGTGGCGATCGGGCTGCCGATAAATATTATTATATGGGTATTAACAGCTGTCAGGCCCTTGCCACCCTGTATGGGGGAAAACACGAATGTCCGGTGGGATGTCTGGGTCTGGGCGACTGTGTCAGGGCCTGTGCTTTTGATGCGCTTAAGATAGGACCCCATGGATATCCGGTTGTTGACGAAATGAAATGCGTGGGATGCGGTGCATGTGAAAAAGTCTGCCCTAAGGATATTATTGAAATCAAAACCATGTCCCAAAAGCTGCTCCATCTTAATCAGTATGATGATCGTATTGCCCCCTGCCAGCAGACCTGTCCTGCTGAAATTGATATTCCCAGATATATTTACCAAATCAAGAACGGGGATTACGAAGGCGCGGTAAACACGATCAGGGAACGAAATCCTTTACTGTTATCCTGCGGCCGGGTCTGTCCCCATCCCTGTGAAAATAAGTGCCGCAGAGGCATTGAAGACGAAGCGGTTTCCATCAATCAGTTGAAACGTTTTGTTGCCGATTATGAAATGAATTCAGGACGTCGTCTTCCCGTATCCGTGGCCCCTTCCACCGGTAAAAAAGCGGCTGTCATCGGTGGCGGCCCGGCAGGGTTGAGCTGTGCTTTTTTTCTCCGCCGTTTGGGTCATGATGTTACCATCTTTGACGCCATGCCTAAATTAGGCGGTATGATTCGTTATGGAATTCCCGAATATCGACTCCCCAAAGAGGTCCTGGCATGGGAAACCGATGGGATTTTAAACATAGGGATTGACCACAAGCCAAACGTAATGCTGGGCCGTGATTTTGACATCGGATCGCTTATGGCTGCCGGATATGACGCTGTTTTCTTAGGCATCGGTGCCTGGAAAGACTACACTTTGGGGGTTGAAGGTGAAAATCTTGGCGGTTGTTATACCGGTATTAATTTTCTGACAAATTTCGCTTTATGGCAGCAGGAAGACGGTGTCAAAGATCGTCAGCCGTTTGTCGGCAACAAGTGCGTCGTGATCGGCGGCGGTAACACTGCCATCGACTGTGTTCGGACACTGATTCGTCTGGGCGCTGAAGAAGTATCGATTGTCTATCGCCGGACCCGGAAAGAAATGCCGGCCAATGAGGTTGAAATCGTCGCCGCCGAACATGAAGGCGTAAAATTTACTTTTCTGGCTGCGCCGACCCGTGTAATCGGTGATGAGGAAGGCAATGTTACCGGGCTTGAATATCTGAAGATGGAGCTTGGTGAACCCGATGCCAGCGGCAGACGAAGACCGGTGCCCATTGAAGGTTCGGAGACCGTCATGGAAATCGATATGCTGATTACCGCCATCGGCCAGGGTCCGGATGTCTTTTTTAAAGATGAAAGCAAACGTCTTGACGAGGATTTAAATATTACCCGCTGGAATACCATTGACTCTGAAGATCCGGTGGCCCTGCAATCGAGTATCCCTTATATTTTTACCGGCGGAGACGCCGCTACCGGTGCCGACCTAGTTGTCTCTGC
Organism: Desulfobacterales bacterium; assembly: GCA_030145015.1. The sequence goes on along the minus strand of JAQYWI010000288.1, from coordinate 415 downwards.
GATCGGCGCAGGCCGACGAGCAGCCCGTTCGATCCATTTGTACATTGCCGGCGAGAAAATAACGCCGCCGGACAAAACATTATTTACGAATAATATACCGGTGTCGATCTTTGATTCGGTTGAAGGAATAGAAAAATCTGAAAGAACAGAGATGCCGGAACTTCCGGTGGAGGATCGGATTAAATCTTTTGTTGAAGCGGACCTTGTTATCAGCGAAGAAGAAGCCCTGTATGAATCGAACCGCTGCCTGCAATGTTGCCTGACCTGCTATAACAAGGACGTGGCCTGAAGCTCATATAGTATCAAAACATAAACAGAGCGCAAAACGGACTTTTTACGAGTTCATCAATCTTGGTTTTGCGCTTTTTTGTTTAATGGAGACGGCTCAATATCACCATTTAATACACCAGAACTT
>JAQYWI010000287.1 GCA_030145015.1 Desulfobacterales bacterium | reverse complement strand
TCATAACTTTAGGCACTTTAGCTCATTTTAGGCATTTTAGCTCACCTGTTTATCTAAGCACGGTGCCCCCGGCCTTATAATTAAAAAAACATATGAATTTGATTAAACAGTTAAAGCTGCCTATCGGTTCGCTTTGCGGATCCCCAACTGATCCAGGGCAATAATCCATTTGCAAATATTGGTAGACCCTTCCACGATGCTATAGGTTGGCGCATCGCGGAAAAAACGAGCCACCGAATATTCGGTCGAATAGCCATAAGCACCCAGAATCCGCATGGCATAGTTGGCGCATTTGGTGACGACCTCGCCCGCAAAATATTTTGCCTGGGCGACATCCAGGCCGTTGTTTAACCTGCCCTGGTCTTTGGCCCAGGCGGCCTTGTAAACCAACAGCCGGGCGGCTTCTATTTCAGCCGACATTTGGCCGATGAGATCCTGATTCATCTGGAACTCACCGATCGCTTTGCCGAACTGTTTACGTTCTTTGGCATATTTAATGGCTTCATCCAGGCAAGCCTGTGCTACGCCTACGCCCCCGGCCGCAGCCGAAAGCCGGGTCTGATTCAGCGATCCAAAAAGGATTTTAGAGCCGTCACCGGGATTGCCGAGAATGTTTTCTTTCGGAACCCGGGTATCGGTCAGATAAATTTCGCCTGTGGGTGAGGAACGGGAGCCCATCTTATCCAGGTCGGTCGTGCGCACATCGTTGAAATTTTTAAGCTCCACCACAAACGCCGATAGCCCCTTTGATCCGGCATCGCGATCCGTATAGGCATAATAAATGACGACATCACCCACATCGGCATTGGAGATCCAGGTTTTGGATCCATTCAGAAGCCAGTGATCGCCCTTATCTTCAGCCCTGGATTTCATGGCCATTACATCGGAGCCCGCATCCGGTTCGGTCATCGCAAATCCGCCCATATATTCGGCGCTGACCAGCTTGGGAATATATTTTTGCTTCAATTCTTCGCTGCCATATTTCTCTATGGTGAAAGCACATCCCAGGGTCTGCATATTGACCTGGACTCTGAGGGAACTCGATGCTCGCGCAATTTCCTCAGTGATAATCATGGCCGCCAGCCAACCCATTTCGGATCCGCCGTAGGCCTCAGAGATAACCGTGCCGAACAAACCGAGTTCGCCCATTGGTTTGATGGCTTCCTCGTATGGGAAATAATGCTTCTCATCCCATTCATCGGCAAATGGCGCAATTTTTTCAGCTGCAAAATCACGTACCATATTTCTTAGTATTTCAAGTTCTTCCGGCAGACTAAATTCCATTTTATTCCTCCTAAGACTAATTTTATTTTGGCAAGCGGCGTCCTTTGGTCACGCTATACGCCTGAGGTATAAGTGATGAAATATAGAGGAAGGTATCCTGGGTGTCAAGAAAGAAAGCGCCTAAAAAACGGATTAATAACGCCTATTTTCATCAAGATGAGCCTCTCAGATTCAGCCGAATCGGAAAAGTGAATCCTGGCAGATATAAAAAAGGGGGTGGATGAGTCAATCTGAAAGGTAGGACGGCGCTAATTAAAAATATTCATCGAAGTATGCTTGGCAGCCTAAATATAAATTTTAAATCCCCTTATCACGGATTTTTTTATCGTGCTTCAGGCGCTCCTGGATCCCTTTTCCAATCGAATAGGTGCGGCTGAATTCAGACCAGAATTCCCGGTCCTTTTCCTTCCAATCGGAGCCGAAGCGTCTGTCAAAATAGTCGCCCAGTTTTTCAAAAAGCAGTTTCCAGGGCGGTTCACCCCGATTGTACGCTTCTAAGATCGCATCCAGCAAATCATCCAGTTCGGAAAGCTTTTCTTTGGGCAGATAGGAAATAGCCCCTTTTTGAATCGACTCCATGAGGGTTTCGCGGTTGACGGCATGCGCGGTCAGCATCACCGTTGGGATGCCCCGATCAACGGACTCTTCTAATAACTTTAGCCCGTTGACACCCATAATGTCTAAAATTACCAGATCATATTGACCTGTTTTTATTTTCTTTGAAGCGCTGTCATAGTCCCGCGCCGCATCGATGACCGACTCATCCAGAATATCCTTGATGGATTCCAGTATATCCTCTTCATCATCCACGGCCAGAATATGCTTGCCCTTGAGTAAAGATTCAGCACCCGACATTTGAAGCGCCTCCTAAAATCTTATGCCGCTCTGTGACAATTCTATTCCAAAAACCCCATCATCCGCGGTAGCCACAAAACAACATCCGGTATGTAAGTTATAATAAAAAGAACAGCCATTTGAATGAGGATAAATGGGATTACCGATTTTGTTAAATATATCAAATCCTTATTGGCCATCGCACCGGTGATGTAAAGACTGACGCCCATGGGCGGTGTGCAGTATCCGATGGCCAGATTGACCGTCATAATCAGACCGAAGTGCATCCAGCTGATGCCAAACGCATCCAGCATCGGCAAAAACACCGGCCCCAGGATCATGGTTGCCGATATAATGTCCATGAACATACCGACGAATAGAAGCAGCATGTTCATGGCCAAAAGGAACATGTACGGAGATTCGATTGCGGCCAATACGGCTTCGGTGATTTTGCCAGGAATATTTTCAAGGGTCAGCAGACGGCCGAAACAGGTTGCTCCGGCGACAATGATCAACAAAGTGGCGGAGGTCACCGCAGAACTGACGGTCACTTTCTTGACATCCGAGAATTTCATCGATCGGTGAATTAACAGCTCCACAATAAAGGCATAAACGCAGGCAACCACCGCGGCTTCATTGGCGGTAAAGGCGCCTGAAAAGATTCCGCCGAAAATGATCACCGGCAGCATCAAAGACCAGAAACACTCTTTAAAAACGGCTAAGAGCTCTCCCGCTCTGGGAATCGGTTTGCGCACAATTTCCTTTTTCTTGCGGAATATAAGATATGTGTAGAGGCAAACGCCGAACATAATGAGAACACCCGGCAGAAATCCGGTCAGAAAAAGGCCTTCAAGGGACACGTTGCTGATCATGCTGTACAGAATCATACCGATGCTGGGCGGGATGATAACGCCCAGGTTGGGCGATGTGGTCATCACACCCAGGGTATACTTTTGAGGATACCCGTTATCGATGAGCGCCGGAATCATAAAGCCCCCCAGTGCCACCACGGTGGCCACTGTGGACCCTGAAATGGCGCCGAACAGCCCACAGGCCAAAACACCGGCCATCCCGAGGCCGCCCGGAAGCCAGCTGACAAGGGCATTCGCCATCTTAATCAGCTTTTCCACAATGGTACCGGCCGTCATGATATTACCGCACAGAATAAAGAAGAGAACCACCACCAGGGCAAAGTTGTCCATACTGCGAAAGATAGATTGGGCCAAAAGGAGAATGGGCAGATCGGTAAAAAAAATGAAGCCTAATACGGCGGTAAAAAACAGACACATAAAGACGGGAATATAGGTAGCCATGCACCCTAAAAGGATTGCCAGGATGACGAAGTGGCTGGTTTCCATAAGTGCGGTTCTCCTTATTTCAACTTGGATCCAAAAATTAATCCCGGGTCTTTAGGGCCAATTGTTCCTGGATATCCTGGTAAAATACCTGAACGACCCGTATGAGCATCATGATCCCCATCAAAGGCAGAATTGCATAAAGATACACCAGCGGGATTTGCATGATAATGGTCTTTTGCTGCGTTTGAACCTGAAGGGCAGCCATCAGCCAGCCATAATAGATCATCATGATCGCAAAAATCATGACCACAAAATTGCTGAAAAAGGTCAGGGGTATTTTGAGCTTGGGCAAAAGCTGGACGCTCGCATCGATTCTAATCAGGGAACGGTTTTTAACGGCGGCACTACAGCCGATAAATGTTGTGTAAATGATGACTTCACGCACTAATTCTTCAGACCAGGCCAAAGAATAGTTGAAGCCGTACCGTAAAACAACGTTAAAAAAAAGAGCGATCAAAGCCACCAGTACACTGATGAACAGCGTCCATTCTTCAAAAAAGCTCAACACCTTGTCCAGGAAATTGAGAATCTTTCCAAACATAGGATCCTACCTCTTCGTCCGGAAATTAGTAAAAAGGGCTTCGGTCAGACCGAAGCCCTTTTATTATTGCCTGGTAAAAAAATAATCAAGTTATTTTACATAACCCATGTATTTTTGGACTTCTAACAGGTAATTTTCCGGACGATACTTGTCTCCGGTCTGGAGCTTGTTGATTTCGGGCGCAAATTTTTGATGTACCGAATCGGCCTGATCTTTAAGGACACCCATCTCTTTGCCGGACAGTTGAAAGAATTCGATCCCCTGTCCCATAGCGGCCTGGCGCTGCTCCAATTCCTGCTGTTTGGCAGCCACGCGCGCCTCGGCACACATGTCGCGCACTGTCTCAACCAGCGTCTTCTGAAGATCTTTCGGCAGACCGTTAAACCAGGCCTTGTTGAAAGACCAGATGAAAAGACCCTGGGCGTAATTAAGCTCGGTAAAATATTTGGCCACTTCGAATTTCTTGGTAACGCTGCAGACCGTAAGCGTATGATCCAATCCGGTGATAACACCCTGCTTCAATGCTACCGGCACATCCGGCCAGGGCATCGCCACAGGATTAAAGCCCCAGGCCTTATAGGACAGCTGATTGACCGCGGCCTCTGCAATTCTCCATTTCACCTTTTTCGCATCCGCAATTGTTTTAACCGGGACCGTCGTGGCCCAACCGTAATTACCGTAACTGGCAATATCTACGGCCATGATCCCCTGATGATCCATGGACATCAGGAAATGGTCAAAAAGCTTGCCGCTGTTTACGAATTTATCGAGTTTCTCGAAGGAATCAATTAAAAACGGAAGGTTCACAACACCGAATCGGGGACCCAGATTGGTCGATGCCACCGAACTGACAGCCATGCCCTGAATCGCACCCATTTGCAGCTGGTTAAGGACTTCCACCTCACCCCCCAGCATGGAAAAGGGTTTGTAATCCAGATACATCTGGCCGTTTGTTCGTTTCCACAATTCATCCCGGATCGCAAAACCGGTATAAACACCTTTTAAAACCGGATGCGAGACATTTGAAACGATGAATTTGTATTTGGCACCTGCTGGATCGAAGGCGGGTTTCCATGCGTCCAGTGAGGGACCTGCAGCGAGTGCAGGACTGATCAGCAGAGCAAAAACAATGAGAAGTAAAGTTGCGTTCACGCTTAGTTTTTTTAGATTCATTAATACCTCCTTATTTTGATTTTTTCTGTAAACCTAAAGCCAACTTGATATCATTTTATTTCCAGTTGAACATGCTATAGCACAGCTGTTTCTTTTATGGCAAGAGAAAATATTAAATTCTGAATGGCATTCATTTATTAGATGGCTGCCGGATGAACATGTACAAAGATGATGCGATATAAACAAAAAGGAGCGT
>JAQYWI010000108.1 GCA_030145015.1 Desulfobacterales bacterium | reverse complement strand
TCCTTTTGTTTGGGGGTTATTATTGCGCTTAACCCGCCTATAACAAATTGCAAAACCTTTTGCGATGGGAGGTGCCTTTTAAATGATTATCACGAAGTCTAACAAAAATATTGGCTGGAAAAAGTGTATATTCGCTATGACTAATCTGCAAATTCGTCAGCTACGAATGAGGCATAATTTTCCTGTGTCGGACTATATCTTAACATCATCCAAAAACCCTTGCGATATTTATTTGAAATATGTACTTTTAGCAAAGCTGAATTTATGGCAAAATCCAGTTTAATGCTTTCCTATTAGGATGATGTATAATTTATGGCTAAGGCATCTCGTGATTTCCAGGTTTTCGTCAAGCCGGGCGGTTCCGCCTGCAACCTTTCCTGCGACTATTGTTACTACCTTTCCAAGGGATCTTTGTATGCTGAGACCGAGACTGTGCGAATGTCCGCGGATATGCTCGAAAGTTATATTCGTCAACATATCGAAGCTTCCCCGGCCGAGGTAATTCGCTTTTCGTGGCATGGCGGCGAGCCAACGATCCTTGGCCTCGAATATTTTCGAGGCATCGTCACGCTCCAGCGCAAATATCGACCCCATGGACGGCGAATCCTCAATGGGATCCAAACCAACGGGACGCTTCTGGATGAAAACTGGTGCCGTTTTCTGGCGGAAGAACATTTCACTGTCGGGCTCAGTCTGGACGGACCCGAAGATATTCATGACCTGCATCGACGCGCAAAAGGGGGCCAACAGACATATGATCGGGTAATGCGGGGATTCGATCTGCTGCAGATCCACGGAATTCAAACTGACATCCTTTGCGTGGTCACTGCCCAGAGCGTTAGGCAGCCGGAACGGTTATATCAATTTTTCAAACGAATTGGTGCTGAACATCTCAGCCTGCTCCCACTGGTGTTACAACAGCCGCAGTCGCCGATAGCCGTCAGTCCGGACAGTGTGCCGGCCGAGGAATTCGGAGGTTTTCTTTGTACGATTTTCGATGAGTGGAAAAGGCGGGACATAGGCCAAATTAAAGTGGAAATATTCGAAGAGGCAACGCGGACCGCCTTCGGCCTGAAACCAGCTGTTTGCATATTCAGACCAACCTGCGGCGATGTTCCGGTCATCGAACGTAATGGGGATTTTTACTCCTGCGACCATTTCGTAGATAAGGAATACCGCCTGGGGAACATCCGCGAAAACCACCTGGGCGAACTCCTTGATAGCCCGGTTCAACAGGCTTTTGGAATGGCTAAAGAAAAGACATTACCCCATTATTGTCAGTTTTGCGAGGTTCGGCTCATATGCAATGGTGGCTGTCCCAAAGACCGCTTTATTGTTACCCCAGATGGTGAGCCCGGCTTGAACTACCTGTGTGCCGGCTTTAAACGTTTCTTCACCCACTGCAAGCCTTTTCTTGATTCGTTGTCATTTTTACAGCACAATAGATCGCAGCCACAGACCGAAAGCGTCGACTACAAAGTAGGTAGGAACAATCCATGTCCTTGCGGCAGTGGTCGCAAGTATAAAAAGTGCTGTCTGGGTAAACGACTTTTCGACGAAGCTTGAAATAGGGCAGGCTCGCCTAATGATCTCTCTTTAAATCATTTCAAGGGCCGGGCCGCTAAGCAGCCCAGTCTTAGGGCGTTTTTAGTTTTTCCTTGAAAAAGTAGATCGTTCTTTGCCAAGCCAGCTCGGCTGCCTCCTTGTTATACCGTTCAAGGCGTGTATCATTGTTGAAGGCGTGTTTGGCATCTTCATACATGTAAATCTGATAATTAACTCCGGCCGCCTTCAAGGCGGATTCGTATGCTGGAATCCCCTTGTTTACCCTTTCATCCAGGCCGGCATAGTGCAATAACAAGAATGCCTTAATCTTGGGCACGTCCTCAGCAGCGGGCTGACCGCCGTAATAGGGGACGGCTGCATCCACTTTTTGTGAGTGGACCGCCAGTTGATTGGCCATGGTTCCGCCCCAACAGAAACCGACCACCCCGACTTTTCCCGTGCACATAGGGTCGGAGTCAAGGTATTGAACCGCTGCAAGAAAATTGCCCAGGTTCTGCTTTTGATCCAGCTTTTTTATCATTTGCGCCGCGTCTGATTTATCCTTTGGGGTACCCCCTAATGGCGTCAAAGCATCCGGGGCCATAGCCAGAAATCCTTCCAAGGCAACTCGTCTGGCCACATCTTCGATGTGCGGGTCCAACCCTTTGTTTTCGTGAATAACAACGACACCGGGCAATTTGACATCGCCTTTAGGTTTGGCCCAATAAGCCTTGATATCGCCCGTTGTCCCGGAGTAGCTGACATGTTTGGCATCAAGGCGCGAATCATCTGCGGGCACTATTTCGGCCCTTCCCTGGTCTTTTTCCAATAGGGACAGCAAAGCCCAGGCTGCTGTCGTACTGCCAGCAAGAACTGTCAGCTTTCTCAGAAATGCTCGACGATTGATAGCTCCCTCGATATAGCGGTCATACAAATCAAGCAATTTTTTGTCCATTTTTCTCCTCCCTAATGAATACAGTGTTTACCCATGCGAAATCGGCTCGGTCTCGAAGGCGATGTCTCGGTCAGGCTAAAAGGTTCGTCGCTTCTTCCATCATCCGTCCGATCGGCAAGTTTCGAGGGCACGACCGTTCCGCCTCGCTGAAGTCTAACTGAGCCAAAAGCGCCCTTGTTTCAGTCGGCAACGTTCTGAAGGTGTAACGTGCCAGCATCAAATCCTGGTAGGAATGAACGTACATGAGACAGCGCATGACATCGTTTATCGGCACGTTTTTGCCAAGCGCCTCTGAACAGAGACGGCCGCATCCGGCACAATAGTCGCTGCAGGTTTCCCGATCGTATCGGGCCAACAAGGTACGATCGGACTGTGAAAGGCGGGTTTGATCGACTGCCGCCGCCGCGTTGGTTGCCATAATGGTGAGATTGGGCATCTGCGAGCAGATGCAGGCGATACGTTTATCTTCCCAAACGGCCATTAGCTTTGCCTGATGGTGGGTAAATCCTTTCTGCATAAAACGGCCTGCCATCTCTATCTCAGACTCGGAATCGCTCTTGACCGGACCGCCACCCTGGGTCTTCATGGCTGTGAGACCGATACCGGCTCGGTAGCAGGCCTCAACCGCCGCTTTCATGCGGGGCTCGTGCATCAGGCGGTAGTTGTAAGTAAACATAATGCCGTCTATCCACGGCAGCCGTGCGGCCCCCTCAAGGCAGTCTTGCATGTTGGAATGTGTGCTAAAGCCGAACAACCTCAACTTACCGGCCTTTTTCATGGCCTGGGACCAGGATTCCAGACGAGGGTCCACATCATCAATGCCTCTGATGCCATGCACGAAAAGCAGGTCAATGTAATCGGTATGCAGCCGTTTCAGGCACGCTTCAAGCCGGGGCGTAAAATCGGTACCTCTTCTTAGTGAAAGCTTGCTCACCAGAAACACTTGCTTGCGGGTATCGGGATTTCGAGCGAACCAACGGCCGATGCCTTCTTCACTTCGGCCCCCGCCATACCCTTCAGCAGTATCCCAATAGTCGATCCCCCACTCAAGCGCTTTGGCGAGCATTAACCGATTGTTCAATATGTCAAACATCCCACCAAGTGAAAGTGTAGAGACCTTTATGCCCGAGCGGCCGAAGGGCCTACGGGGCATCGGCGCCTTAGGAAGGGCGATCTGGGCTGAAGCCTGATGGGGCCGCCCGAGAGCGGTACCACCCACTGTAGCCCCCAATCCGATGGCCGCAGCCTTTTTTAGAAAGTCGCGGCGATTGAATTTATTATCTTTATTCTCATCAAATGACATGATTTATACCTCATATGATACTCAGCTACTTGGTCCTGGGTGCTGGGTCTAGACGGCGACCCGTGCCGAGGTCGAAAACCGGCTGGAATTTGTATCTGCCCATGATCACGCCCTCGGGAGCCTGCAGGCTGGTCTCTCCGTTTTCTATCCAGAAGCGGAGCTCAGCCTTAATGTTAAGCCCTTGGCTCAATGCGCGTTCAAGCTCACCTCGAGTTTTCCCGTAATAGCCCTTGGCCTTTCCTCCATGATAGGCCCGCCTCGCATTGTACCACGCCTGCGCGCTTTCATATGGTAGCACCACGAAAACCCAGTACTCCGTGCGATCAGATGAAACCGCTTCAAGAAACATCGAATATTCGATTTTCTTTCCGTCTGCAGAGGCTGCCTTGAGGCGCTCTAACTCCATATCTTCGATCAACCACGTAGTTATGCCACCAAGCGCCCTTACAAAATCCTGAACCGGTCCAAAAACGTAACCTGGATTTTTTTCGCGGGCAATGAAGTATCCCTTTAGAAACCACTCGGGCGGGACGTAGTCCTGAAGCCCGTTTTGTTGCCTAAAAGCCCGGGGAAGCTCTGCTGAAACAAGCGGAGCTGTTATCACGAGATTTGCCACTATGGGCACGGACGCAATCAGACACCATCTTTTCAGTATCATCGTATTACTTTCTTCTAAATAAGGTTGGTTATTCGAACTTAGGGCTTGCAAAGGATCCGGCGTAGAGACCCCAGCAAACCAACGAATGGGAAATTTGGAAGCAGCTTCTGAATTCGGGTTGTATAATAGAAAATTGCCTGGTTTTCAATCGTCGGCTGATATTACTTTGTACAACCGTATTTTTCAATGCTTTTGCTGATCCAAAACAAAAAATTAACAACTATCGTATTGATTATATTATCTGAAATTCATATCGTTTTTTATATCAACATCTTTTATTTTCAGGAGTAATCTGCGAAAAGCTACTCCAGTTGCTTTGAGAGTTGTTTTTTCGAATTGCCGAAAAAATAGGACAATTATTCAATGGGTTTGATTATCATTCTTAAACATTATAAATAGTGGTTGTCATAAATAACTTCCAACTGAATCGCCACTCAATATCCGATCTTATAAGTGGATTCGCATGAAAATCAAGTCATTCAATCAATCCATTGATTTGGACGATAATATGAACTTATCTCAAAAAAGCATTTAACACCCGATCGTACAGTTTTAAACATATAAAATAGGGGTTTACAACAACAAATGAGCTAAAATTAAAAATGATCTAAAATGCCTAAAATTATGGTTTCGCTTCGCTCCATCTTATTATAAATATGATCGTTCGACCCAGTCGTTCGACCCAGAGGCTCTCGACGGGAGGCTCTCGACGGGAGGCTCTCGACGGGTAGAATTCCTCAACTTTAGGCAAGGCACTTCTAACTTTAGAGCACCTTTGGAACTTTTTTTCTCTGTCTTCCAAGATGAACTCTTAATTTTGAGATGGGTTCATGAAAGATACTATCAAAATCTGACGTATTAATGATTTGCCCTCGAAAGGAGGGAGTTATGAAAAAAATTTACCTGAATTTTCTTTTCGCTATTTTAGCCTTCTTTTCATTTACTGTGCACGCGGAACAAAGCGCGGAAAAAGTCCTGGATGCTATTGTTGAGATTCGAATCTCGGTGCCGGAAAATGCCCGCACAGCAGAAAGATTTGGGACCAATCGGGTGGCAAGTGGTGTTGTCATTGATAAAACCGGCCATATCCTCACCATCGGTTTTCAGACGATTGAGGCTGAGACAATTGAAATAGTCGGACAAGACCACAAAACAGTCACTGCGACTGTTGTCGCTTATGACCGCAATACCGGCTTTGGTCTGCTGCGGGCAACTTCGCCGCTGCAAGTGACACCCATGCCGCTAGGCAGTTCATCAGAAATCAAGGAGGGTGACCCGGTTCTGGCTGCAAGCTATGGGAGCAAGGACGCAGTCCAGGGGGTTAGAGTGGTTGCCCGGAAAGAATTTGCCGGTCCATGGGAGTATCTTCTGGAGAATGCTATATTTACTGCGCCTCCGATTGTACGATTCAGCGGTGCAGCTCTTATTAATAGCGATGGCCACCTTGTTGGTATCGGGTATTTGTTTTCTCAGCTTACGATTGCGGATCAGGGAGTAATGCCAACAAATATGTTCGTGCCCATAGATGTGTTGAAACCGATTCTCAGCGACTTGAAGCGTTCAGGGAGTTCCGATCTACCTTTGCGACCTTGGCTCGGTGTTAGGACACAAGAATTATACGGGCGCTTATTTGTAGAACGCGTTGTATCAGGCAGTCCCTCTGAAAAGGCCGGAATCAAGACAGGTGATATTATTCTTGCCGTTAATAAACAAGATGTGCATGGGATGGCGGATTTTTACCGAAAGGTCTGGGCTCTTGGCAGAGCAGGCGTTGATGTGCCTCTGCGCATTCTCCAAGGCATTCAGATTCGGGATATTGTCGTTCATTCCACTGCCCACAATTAACTCAGGCAGCCTGTGCAAAAGGAAAAGCAATCCGGCGTTGAATTGTGATAAGCGCTGGAATTCGACTATTAGTGCTTTGCGCCTTCAGGAAATTTTCAACGTCCACTAAGAATTAATCTGCGGTTTTTATTTTTTCGGCAAACACTACACGAGGTTCAGGAATCTCCAATCCTGTTGAGATATTACTTTTATGTCACCATTGTTAAGTTTTGCTGCAAGTTACGCTCACAATCGAGAAAATTTACTGATCTAATGAACACAATATATAGAAAAAATATCAGATAAATTATGGAAAGCAATTGTATATTAGCCATACGAAACCCACACTTCGGCTGAATTGTAGATGGCTATGAATCCATAATTCCATACGAAGTTTTTAGGTTATTTATTGTACTTACGAATATATAATGAACGGGACTTGAGAAAAAAGCATTTTAAAATTTTAGATTACAATACCCATAGATTTTAAGATTAAATGATGGTCACTTCCATCAGCTTCCACCGATTGTGGCTCTGATAACCTTATACCCTTCATCTTCGAAGGTTTTTGCCACGGCTTCCTGGAGGTCTTTGCCCGGAGTCAGGGAACTCATATAGCCGCCCATTCCGCCTCCGGTGACCTTTGTGCCCAGGGCGCCCTTTTCAAGACCCAGCTTGCAAAGGTAATCGAGTATTTCGTGTGAATACCCCATCGCTTTTACAATGCTGTGATTTTGCGTCATGAGCGCCCCGACGCGTTCCAAATTATGTGCTTCAAGGGCCTGCTTCATTTCGTGGGACTGGCCCGTAATCGTTTTAAGGCGTGAGACAAACAGTTCCGGGTCGTCTTCTTGATTTTTTTTAACAATATTATCCATAAGCTTGGTGTCGGCCGTTATGCCGCTGTTGGCCAATACGATCTCGATGGGTTTTTTGACCGGGATTTTCTCAAAAGTCTTTTCGCCATTTATGATGCGGTAGAAAATAATCCCGCCGTAGGTTGAGGCCGTATTATCCACCCCGCTGGGGGTACCGTGGTAGGCGAATTCGCCTTCCCATCCGATGTGGTTGATCTCCTCTATCGAAAGATCCAGGTTGAATTCGTCGTTAATTGCGCGGGCCAGCGAGACACAACTGGCGGCGCTGGCACCCACGCCGCTGCCGGCCAGCAGCGATCCGCCATAGGTGATTTTAATCGGGGTCTTCTCGGCATCGATCTTCATCACTTCGAGTATATGATTGATGGATTCGAGCTGATCTTTCTTTTTCTTTTCCTTGTAACCCGGAACCTCATTGCGGTTGTCCTCCAGGACCCAGCCCTGGCCTTCGTCCAGTCTTTCCACCTGTGCCAAAGTTTCAAAAGGGATGGCCGAGACAATCGCCGGAACCTCGTTTAATACAAATTGGTCACCGATCAGAATCGTTTTCCCAAACGCTGTGCCTTTACCCATTGCAGCCTCCTCTCTATCAGTTCGGTAAAATATCGTTTTATTTACTTTGCCTGTTTATCGAGAATTTTTTCCATTTCCTCGATTAACCGCTCTTCCTTGCCGATGGCCACCGTGGTAGCAGCGGTTAACGTGTGGCAGGCATCGGAAAAACCGCCAAGCTTATTGGTTGCTTCGGGCAGCAAAATATCCAGTCCCAATGTTCTTCCGGCCCTGATTTCATCCTCCATTCGAGCTGATACGCGCATGGAAATTTTGACATCGTTAAATTGGATGGGACCGAATCCCGGTATCTCATTGGGGATGATCTGAAAACCGGCCAGGTACCGCTGAGGATCGATGTAGTCTGCGTTTTTAATCCTATCACAAAACACCCCGATCATTTTGACACCCATCGGTGCAAAACGATCCTGAACATGGAACCACTGAATGTGGGGTGTCTTCTTAAGGGCATCATTTTTAACCCTTGCAATTTCTTTTTCAAACGCTTTGGTTTGTACGATTTGTAATTTTTCAAGCATCCGGTCCGATTCGGGTGTTATCCCTTCAAGACAGACCTTGATGCCCAAATCCGGGCCTTTCTGGTAAAATCCGGCTGCCCCCAGGGTGTCCAGATAGGCGCCGAATTCATCGCAGGCGATCGGTCCGCCGGCTGTATTTAGAAAGTATCGCTCGCCGTGTTCATGCTTTCTGATTTCAATTTTTCCCTGGCTAACCGCTTCCAGGGTGACTTCGCGATTTTCACCGGCCAAACATCCATCCACAAAGAATTCATCTCCCACCGCCCCAATTGCCGCGATGTGAGCCAAATCAATATTCGCCGCAGCCAGGGTTTGTGCAAAAAGATAGCAGGTCGTCGAACCGGATATATCCCGATCGCCCTTTAGGCCGTAAAGGTCAGGGTCAAGATTATGAACTTTAGGATCGGTAGCCGCCTCGGCCACATGGTGATCAAGAATCAAGGTCAGGTTGCGTCCCCGGTTTAAGTCCGAGAGGATCGGAGCAATGCGGCCGGCGAAATCTGCAAATACGATTAGCCCGCCTTCCTGCTGATATACTTTTTGAAGCAGTGCCGGATAAGGCTTTTCCAGACAGAAACGGTTAATTTTAAATCCGGCTCTTTCAAAAGCTCGGGTGAGAATCGCGCCGGAACTGAGGCCATCGGAGTCGTTATGGTGAAAAATTTGAACCGTTTTGTGGGGCAATTTGTTAACTTCCCGGATCGAATTTTCCATTGCCTTGATTAATTCTTCTCGCAATTTGACCTCCCTTTAGCAAACATATATTTGTAACGAAATTCATTATATCCCGCCTCTTTAACCGAGAGAAATGTTAATGTCAAATGTTTCATAAAATGCTTTCCACACCATTGTTTCCTGTTGACAATCACCAGTCAATCTCTGTATTCAAAACTCTATTTAACTTTATTGGAATTTTCATCCAATAATCTGGTAAAATCAGCTTCGTGGCTTTATCAAAAAACAGCATTAGCCCTTATCGAAACAATGACGCCTTTTGAAAAGTTTCCCGAAGATCTCAAGAAAATGATTCGGTATGTCCTGGCGGATATCGATGATACGCTTACTCTGAATGGACGCCTGCCGGCAGTCGTATTTGCTGCCATGGAGCGTCTTAAAACTGCGGGCATTCGTATCATTCCGATTACCGGACGCCCGGCGGGCTGGTGCGATCATATTGCACGCATGTGGCCGGTGGACGGATTGGTGGGTGAAAACGGCGCCTTTTACTTCAGGTATGATGACGGTCTGCGCAAAATGCAGCGGCGCTATTTTAAAACCGAAGACCAGCGCAACGCAGACCGTCAAAAACTGGAAAAACTCAAATTCGAGATTCTAAAAAAAATCCCCGGCTGCCGCGTCTCTGCTGATCAGGCCTATCGTCAAGCCGATCTGGCCATCGATTACTGTGAAGATGTTCCGCCGCTGACAAAGAAAGAAGTCGATGATATTGTCCGACTCTTTGAAAATGCCGGGGCCCGGGCAAAGATCAGCTCAATTCATGTCAACGGCTGGTTTGGAGAATATGATAAGCTTACGATGACCCGGATGCTATTTGCTGAAGTCTTTAAGGATGATCTGGTGTCCGTCAAACAGGAGGTCATTTTCATCGGGGACTCGCCCAATGATGTTCCCATGTTTCAATTTTTCCCGCATTCGGTCGGGGTCGCCAATATTTCAAAGTTTAAAGGAGAAATTGGACATGAGCCGGCCTGGATAACACGAAAAGAGGGCGGATTTGGATTCGCCGAGATGGTTGATCAACTGCTTCAAAAAACGAAATGACTTTCGATCGATTTTTTTCTAACGTCGGGAGGGGCGAGGGTATCGATTCCTTTGAAAATACCATCCCAAAATGATTGCTTTCAGCTCATGTGCACAATGCACATGCTTGAGAACATCGTGGCCCACTCACTTCAGGTGTGCCGTGTCGCCACCTGTCTGGTGGATCATCTTTTATTAGAGGGGATTCATCTGGATAGACAACTCGTTCAGGCTGCAGCCCTGCTTCATGATATCACCAAGACGCGCAGCATTAAAACCGAGGAAAACCACGCCCTCAGCGGAGGGCAGTACTTAACCGATTCAGGATACCCGGAAGTTGGCGATCTCGTCAGGCAGCATGTCCGTCTTGATGACTATTCCGAAGACAAAAGTCTCGCAGAAGTCAAGATTATCAATTATGCCGACAAGCGGGTGCGCCACGATCTGATCGTTCCGCTGGAAGAGCGGATGGACTATATTATGGAAAGGTACGGCAGTCAGCCGGAGCATAAGCAGCGGATCCAATTGATATGGGAAAAAACAAGAGAACTTGAGAAACAGATTTTTAGTAGCCTGTCCTTTTCCCCGAATGATCTCAACGATTACCTCCCGGCCCTGGATATCTCCAGCGAGATTTCGAGCTTTCAGAAATTGTGTTCACAACTTTCAACCGGGAGCACTTAACCAGATGACCGGGATGTCTCTGGGAATTGTACTCGTCGCCGCCTTTTTACACGCTTTCTGGAATTACCTGGCGAAGAAAAGCCGTAATAAGATTGTTTTCATCTGGTGGTTTCTCCTGATCGCCTGCATTCTTTATGCCCCCATGTTTTTGTATTTTTATTTCGCAATTGAAATTTCAACCGTCGGTTGGATCTGCATCATTGCCACAGGCATATTGCATGCATTGTATTTTTTCTTTGTCGGCGGCTCTTATGAACGCGGTGATCTGTCCCTGGCATATCCGCTGGCCCGGGGTTTCGGGCCATTTTTAGTGCCTATTTTTGCTGTAATCTTATTGCGCGAACAGCTGAGTCCGTCGGGTATCGCCGGTATCGCCTTGATCGTTATCGGGATTTATTTCATTCATTTGCGTTCCTTTTCCTGGCAGTCTTTATTTGAACCCTTTGCGGCAATTCGCAGCAATGCCTCTATTTGGGCGCTGCTGACAGGTTGCACAATTGCCGCGTATTCACTTGTGGATAAGGTGGGTGTCCAGTCGGTGCATCCACCGGTATACATCTATTTGATGTTTGTCATTTCACTGCTTTTGTTGACGCCCTACGTGTTGATTAAAGAAAGGAAGGCTTTGAAATTGGAATGGCAGACAAACCAAGGGCCTATCCTGGTCGACGGCTTTCTGGTCTTGTTTACCTACATGCTGATTCTTTTTGCGATGCAAATGAGTAATGTCAGCTATGTCGTGGCCGCCCGGGAGTTAAGCATTGTTTTTTCGGCGTTTTTTGGAATCATATGGCTTGGAGAAGGCCACCGCCGGCAGAGATTGATCGGAGCGCTTCTAATCGCATTGGGTGTTGTCTTTATCGGGCTAAGCCGCTAGGGGTTTGGCAGAGATTTTTCATGACTATTTGTTATTATATACATGATAATTATTAGTTTGACTTATACTATATGGGCTCACTATATTTTAAGCATCACGGCTTTTAAGCTTTTATAACCCATCTTTTACAGAAACTCTAATTCGGCATCCGGCTTTGCCGCTGGGCCAATATCTGCCGGAAATAATATTACAAACTCGAAGTTATTTTAAAAAGGCATCTTAAAGAATTAGGAGGGAAATGATGGATAGAAAACCACCGTTTCGCAGAAAGACGGCGATTTCTTACAAAACCGAAGAAAAAACCGTCATGCGCGGATACGATTTAAGTGAATTGGCTGAAGAGGGCTATTCTTTTTACGATGCGCTGTTTGTATTGTTCCAGAACCGGATCCCTGCGGAAAACGAAGAAAAAATGCTCAAATACGAGATGGGGGTTTTTTTAGAGCATTCCATGTCGCCGTCGGCAGTCGGCGCCATCGGCGTTAGTGCGGGCAGGCCCAATCTTCCCGTTTGCGTGGCCGCGGCGGTTTCGACCTTCGGCGGTGTCCACGGACCCGGTGCCGCGCACGGATATATGCTCAATAAATACCTGGAGCGGGCCAAAAAAGAAGGCAAAAGCGTTGATGAAATGGCCAAGACCCTGGTCGATGAATATCTGGACGCCAAGCGACCGGTCATGGGCATGGGACAACCCCAGCATATCGACAGCGACCCTCGTGCGGAACCGATTCACCTCAAGCAGGAAGAATTGGAACTGGAGGGGGTCTATCTCGAATTGCAGCGCGCCGTAGAAAAGTATTTTCATGCCCGCCGCAAAAAGGACGGCCGTTCCTATGTGGGGGTCAATGTGGTCGGCTCCGGGAACACGGCCTTGATGGAAATCGGATTTTCTCCAAATGCGGGCTGGTGTATCGGCAGTGTTGTTCGGGGGTTTAGCTGTGCGGCGCATGCCCTTTTCAACATGAAAAAGGGCCGCGCCTGGGGGGCTTCCAGGAACGAACCCATGGTGCAAATGATCGACCTTTCCATGATCAAATATATCGGACCGCCAGACCGGATCGTTCCCAAAAAGGAAGAGCAGCAGGAATACGCCAAGAAGCAGAAGGAAGAAGGAGAATACAAGCAATGGGTTATCTAAATAAGGAAAAAACAGACGCGCTCAATAAAATAAAAAGGGAGCGCAAAATCGGAAATCTGGACAGCCCGAAGAATCCCTTTGACTATTATGATCGGGAATACGGTACGGTGCCGCAAGATACAAAACGAGCGCCCTTTCAGTGGGTGTCTGAAGTCGCTTACAAGAATGTCCACCGCATCGTTACCAGGGGCTATGACACCACCGAACTGATGGAAGAAGGCTACGGCGTCATCGAGGTCCTTTTTGTGGATTATCAGGCGCGGATACCGACTGTTGAAGAGGGCCGGATGCTCAACTACGTCATGATCCTGGCACTGGAGGACGGGCTGTCCGCACCGGCGGCCATATCCAGGATCGTGGCCAGATCCAAGACCTTTTTGACCCAGGCTTGCGGGGCATCGATCATGGCCTTCGGGCATGCGTATGGCGCCTATTCGGCTTTTGGGAATCGATTCGAAAATTATCTTGATCGGGTCGACAACGGAGAATTTTCTCTGGAAGCGGCAGCCGAGCTTCTGGTCAAGGAGAACCTGCATGACCAAGCCCTGGGTGTTTCGAATTTGATGCTGAAAGACCCGGCCGCAAAAAGAATGGTTGCAAGAGCCGAAAAGCTGGGAGTGGCCGGTAAATATACTGCATTCACCAGGGAAGTCGTCAGGGCAGCCCAAAACGTTTTTGCCGAACCCATAGATCTGGATATGCTCGGCGCCACCGGCGCCACCATGATGGATCTTGGATTTACCCCCGAGGCCACCTGGGCGATTCTGGCGGTCACCCGCTCCTTTGCCGCCGGTGCCCATTACATTGAAGAAGTCGAAAGGGAAGAATCGAGTCGTCTGGGCCAGCAATTAACGCCCCAAGAAGATTACGATGGCCCGGACGACCGGCCGGTGCCGCCATTGGCGGAGCGGGAAAAAGTTGCCAGATCCGCTGTTTGTCAAACTCCTGAAGCGTGGAAGGCGCGATTTGAAGAGATGAAAAAGGTGCGCGGCAGCGGCTTCAGCATCGTTGAAGAGATTGAGGATCCCAGCAAAAAGTCCGGCATAAAAAAAGTCGGCAAGCTGTAAAACCTGTTATGGTGTCGGGTGTCAGGTTTCAGGTGTCAGTCTTTGGCCCGGAGGGCCTATGTTAACCCTGAATTCTGCGGGCTGGAAGCAGTCACAGAGAACTATCTGGCCTCGGGATAACACCCAGTGCCCTGACACCTGACACCCGACACCTGAAACCATGTAGACACATACTTTAGTCACTCGAAAAAGGAGTTCGCCATGGAAGTCGTAAAACCCGTCAAACGAAATGTTCTGCTGAATCCGGGCCCGGCAACGACCAGCGATACGGTCAAATACGCCCAGGTGGTTCCCGACATCTGCCCGCGGGAGGAAGAATTCGTTGCCGTCATGGACGAAGTCCGCCGGGAACTGGTTCATGTCGTTCATGCAGACCTGCAAAAGTATACCGCTGTGCTCTTCACCGGCTCCGGAACCATCATCCAGGATGCCCTTGTGAATTCGCTGGTTCCGGAAGGTAAAAAGATCTGCATCGTAAACAACGGGGCCTATTCTGCACGAATGGTCGAGATTGCCGAATATTACCACATTCCCTGCGTAAACCTTGAATTTCCAACCACCGGGTTGCCGGACCTGGGTGTCGTCAAACAGTCCCTTGAGAACGACAAGGACATCGCGGCGGTCGCCACCGTTCATCATGAAACCGGCACCGGGGTTTTAAACCCGGTTCGAGAAATTGGGAAGATTGCCCATGCGAACGGCTGTGTTTTCATTGTGGACACGATTTCAACCTATGGTCTGATTCCCTTCGACATTGAAGAAGAAAACATCGATTTCTGTATGTCTTCAGCCCAGAAGGGACTGTGCGGTATGACCGGTGTTTCCTGGACCGTGGGTAAAATCGAAGAAATTGAAAAATCAAAGGATTATCCGAAGCGATCTTACTACTGTAACCTTTTCATGCAGTATGATTTTTTTAACCGCGTGGGTGAGATGCATTTCACCCCGCCGGTTCAAACCGTTTATGCCTTAAGGCAGGCGATTAAAGAATACCGGGAAGAGGGGGAACAGGCCCGCTACCAAAGGATAACCCAATGCTCGGAAGCCATCCATAAAGGTTTGGAAGAGATCGGTCTCGACACGGTTATCGACAGGGAGATTCAGGGCCATCTGGTAGTAACGGTCAAAGCCCCGGAAGACGATAAATTTGATTTTTTTAAACTCCACGACTATTGCTATGAGCGCGGTTTTACAATCTATCCCGGGAAAATGTTTGGCCTGGAAACTTTCCGCTTATGCAATCTGGGTCTGATCACGCATACGGATATTGAAGATTTTTTTGTGGTGGCCAAGGAGGCGTTTCGGGAGATGGGGTACACAATTCCGCTGAAGTAAATCCGAAATCCGAAGCACGCCGGATTTAATTAATTTGGTCGAAACAATTTCGAATTACCAAAATTCAAATGACTAAAACATTTCATAGCCTTGAGCATCGCTGTATCCACTGTTTTGATCATTGGGACATTTGGATTTAGGATTTGTTTCGGATTTCGATATTCGAATTTAACAAAACCACGATTTGAGAAAAGATATGTATTCCATTCAACATTATAAGCTAATAAAATCTACTGAGGAATAAAAGATTATGGAAGACAACATTCAGGAAATGTACAAAAAAGCCAGAAAAGCGTTTCGTGAAGTCGAAAACTGGCCTCAGGAAAAAGTCGACGAGATGGTTCAGGCCGTGGCCTGGGAACTTTTAAAAGAAGACGTCCGCCATAAGTTGGGCCATATGGCCGTGGATGAATCCGACATCGGCAACGCCGAGGACAAAGTCAATAAAATCAAGAATAAGACCCTGGGTACGCTGTGGGATATGCGGGACGCCAAAACCTGCGGTCTGATCGAAGAGAACAAAGCCCTGGGGATCCGCAAATACGCCAAACCGATCGGTGTGATCGCCAATGTCGTGCCGTGCACGAACCCGGAATCCACCATTTGCTGCCTGGCCCTGAGCACGTTGAAGACCCGCAATGCCCAGATTGTATCGCCCCATCCGCGGACGCAAAAGACGTCCTATGAAACGGTCCAGCACGTGCGCAAGGCACTCGAAAAGATTGGGGCTCCGGTTGATCTGATGCAGTGTATTAAACAGACCAACCATGCCAAAACCGCCGAGCTGATGAGCAACTGCGACTTTGCGGTGGCCACCGGGGGTGCGGCCCTGGTGAAGGTGGTCTATGCGTCCGGCAAGCCGGCTCAGACCGTGGGCGCCGGGAATGTGGTATCCATCGTAGATGATACGGTCGATCTGGCGGCCGCTGCCCACAAGATACGGCTGTCAAAGATCGCCAACAATTCCGCATCCTGCTCGTCTGAGAACGCGGTGGCTCTTTATGAAAGCATATTCGATGATATGATCGCGGCGCTAAAATCCGAAGGCGGATATCTGTGCAGCACGGATGAGCGTGAAAAGCTGCGAAAATACATGTGGCCGGACGGAACCCACCTGAACCGGGACGTCGTGGCCAGGCCGGCTACAGTTATTGCTGAAAATGCAGGCTTGACAGTTCCTGAAGGCACCCGCTTCCTGATGGTCATCGGAGAGAAGGTCGGTCCGGAAGACCGCTTTTCGGGTGAGAAAATCTCGCCGGTGCTGACTGTCTGGAAATGGAACGATTTCGACGAAATGCTGGACCGTTTGCAGAAAATCCTCAAATTTTCGGGCGAAGGCCATTCGGTATCCATCCATACTGAAAATGATGAGCGGCGGGTTAAACTCGCGCTGCAGGCCAACGTGGGGCGGGTGGTCTGCAACATGCCGCATGCCCATGCCAACAGCGGCGGCTGGACCACCGGGCTGCCCACCACCGATACGCTCGGTTGCGGCTCCTGGGCCGGCAACATTTTCAGCGGCAACATCAACTGGGAAAACTTTCTCAACTATACCCTGCTGTCCATCCCCAAAGAAGAGTACATCCCCTCGGAGGAAGAGCTTTGCGGGGCCTATCTCGAAAAATGGGGAAAGGACTAATAACTGCAGTGCCTAAAGTGTCAGTTTACAAGGTTCAAAGGTTCAGGGTTCAGGGGTTCAAGGGTTCTGGCCATTGACTGCTGGTATCTTGCTGCTGGCTGCTCGGCTCCGTCTTTCGACATCGCATCTGGCTTGTTTTTGCTGTTATCTAACCTCTGAACGCTGAACCTTTGAACCAGGCAATTGACACCTGTTAACATAATTGTTCGGATAAACCCGGACACAGGTCAGAGGAAATAGGTTGGTCGGGGAAATTGTCATTAAGGCCGTTATTTTTGATTTTGGTCAAACCCTGGTGGATGCCGCCAATGGCTTTCGCGAAGCCGAAAAGCTGGCCCAAAAAAAGCTGTTTGCAGATCCGGGCTTAAGCCGGCAGGAAGACTTTCTGACCACCTATCGCCGGATCCGTAAAGAATTGCATGATCGATCAAATTTTTCCAGAAAATCCCTGTGGCAGGCAGTTTATCAGTTCTATGGTCTAAAGCCCGACACCCGGCTCCTTGAAACCTGGGAAACGGCCTATTGGGAAACCGTAAAAGTAAACTCAGACCTGTTTCCGGAGACCGTAAATGTTTTAAAAAGTTTATCTTCAAAATATCAGCTGGGTATGATCACCAATACCCAGGGGCAGCAGCGTTCCGGAGCCCACCGGATCAGCCGATTTCCCGAACTGGAAACCTATTTTAAGGTCATCATCGTCGCCGGTGAAAACAGTATCCCTCCAAAACCGGACCCCGCGCCATTTCGTCTGTGCTTGCAGGAATTAAACATTAAACCTTCAGAGGCCGTATACGTGGGCGATGACTATCGCATCGATGTTTGCGGAGCCCAAGATGCCGGTTTGCATGCCGTCTGGCTAAAACACCATTGCGTGAGTCGATCCTGGCCGGATGTGCGAACCGCAACCCCGATCATCAGCGACCTGGAGGAACTGCTGGATATCGAGCGTGTGCTGAAGATGTGATGAAAGAAGAAACAACCCGCAAAAAGGCAACCGTGAAAAGTACGGCCGAAGTTTATAATGGACGTATTTTCAACTTTGTGACCGAGAATCTGACGCTTCCAAACGACCGCGATACGGAGATGGCATTTATCCGTCATCCGGGATCAATTGCCGTTGTACCGTTATTAGACGATAACACCGTTATTATGGAGGTGCAGTATCGGCATCCGATGGGCGAATACTTGCTGGAAATCCCGGCCGGCACACTCGAGCCCGGCGAATCGCCTCTCAATTGCGCCAAACGCGAACTGATAGAGGAGACCGGATATCGGGCGCAGGAATTGATTGCGCTCGGAAAGATTCACATGATTCCGGCCTATTCGGATGAAGAGATCCATGTATTTATCGCCAAAGGACTAACGCCGGCCAGGCAAAACCTTGACCCGGATGAGATTATTGAAGTGGTAACTTATCCGCTCGAAAAAGCGCTCCGGATGATTGATGCAGGGAAAATTACCGACGCGCTGACGATTCTTTCGATCCAAATGGCCTGGATCAGGCTTAAAGCGGAAAGTTGGCCGAAGTAAGCCTATGGTGCAAATTGAATATTGGAGATATCAGTGGTTTTTGAGAGCGTTTTTTCGTGTAATTATAGCAGATAGTTTAAAAGTAGCTTGCCTTGTGATATGTTTACAATATAGATAGCAAAATGATAATTAGCGATTAAGTGGTTTAATTGCAATATCTACTTGATTTTTCTATAAAAAGAAAAGGAGGTAGAT
>JAQYWI010000107.1 GCA_030145015.1 Desulfobacterales bacterium | reverse complement strand
CGGGCGGTTCGCAACAACCGCCTATTTTTTTCTAAAGTTATCCGTATAGTTACCGATATTTCTTTAGAGGTATAATACAATATGGGCAAACGAAGAATGTATAACACCACCCTAGATGCGGACTTGATCAGGGAAATCAAAGTCCTCGCGGCTCAGTTGGACAAGCGACAAAATGATCTCCTTGAAGAGGCGATCAAGGACCTACTCGAAAAATACAGGTACCCAGATGAAGAGGAAGCTCCCTTGGGTATATCGAATGGCTGAGTAGCTCACAGGGGTCACCCGCTTTTACAGGAGACAATAACTTGAATAATTTGGTCTATTTAGGCTTTAGCTTAATAGGTTTTGGGTTAGTGTTTTGTTTATATCTGATCCTGGCCGACAAATCCGAGCCGGACGATGAGGGCGAAATAGAACCCATCTCAAAAACGCGGACTGGGGTTCAGGACCCCCGCAAAAAGCGGGATTTCAGAGTTCAAAAGGCGCGGGACGCTGAAAAAGTCGTGCATCCGAGCATACACGATAGTATGTGAGCATTTTGAGCCGATACGCAATTACCACAATTACGGTATAATTCCTATATATCTCCCTTTACAAAACTCCAGTCGATCGGTGTGACCGTTATTTGGGTAACACCATCCTGAATGTAGATTAACATTTCGTGTTTAATATCACTGGCATCTCTCCAAATCACATAGTACTGCCCGTTTATATAATGGTTCGAGAGACTTCTGCTTTCTAAAGCGCTTAGCTCACCGGCAGCCATATTTGCAGGTCGCAGCGATTTAAAAGGGTGATCAATCCAATAGAGACTGTAAATCATCTTTTCATTAGACGTATTTTCAAACTTAATTGAAAAGTTCGCAAAAGCGAAAGCCGGAAGTAAAACAATGCTAAAAAGTATAAGAAATTTTTTCACTTAGAATCATCTCCTTCGGTTTAAATTGGGTTGGCACAAATCACAACCCATACTGATTGAAGAAGCTTTTTGCTTCTAATATAGATATCGGCAAATTTGTTTGAATATTAAGGGGATATTGAGGATTTAGATAAAATGCATGCAAAAAAGAGGCAAAGACGCAAAGAGGCAAAAGAGACCTAGGCTCAGTTAGGTTAAAAATATTTTACAGCAAAATTTATCAGGACTGCAAAGAATATTACAAATCCAATTATAAATGTTAGATAAATGAGATACTTTATTATTATCCAAAGAATTCTTAACATGGACCCTTCTTTTACTTGACTTTAACCGGCGGGCTTGCATTAGTGGGCCTATTATTTTCAACTGTCACCCCAATTCAAATTTATCACATCAAGGTAAAAAAGGTAAAGAAAACCATGACGACGGGCCATATTTCGACTATCGCCGATGAACTCACGCTGCCGTCTGCCGGTGTCCAAACCACCGTGAGCCTTCTCAGACAAGGAGACACCATCCCTTTCATCGCCCGCTATCGCAAAGAGGCCACGGGCAGCCTCGATGAGGTGGCCATCACCGCCATCAGAGATCGATTGAATCAACTTGAAGAACTCGATGCCCGCAAGGCCGCCGTACTCAAATCCCTTGAAACCCATGGTCATCTTACCGATGAACTGAAGCAAAAAGTGCTTTCGGCTGCAAACCTGGCATTGCTCGAAGATATTTACCTGCCCTACCGCCCGAAACGCAGGACCAAAGCCACGATTGCGCGCCAGAAAGGCCTGGAACCCCTGGCGCTTAAAATCCTGGAACAGACGGGGCTGGATCCCCTCCAGCTTGCCTCCGAATTTGTTGATCCTGAAAAGGAGGTGGCATCACCGCAGGATGCCCTGGAAGGTGCCCGGCACATCATGGCCGAAATCATCAACGAGGACCCCGGGACACGTGAAAAAATGCGTGCGTTGTATTCTAAAAAAGGCCTCATTCAAAGCCGGGTGGCCGCCGGAAAGGAAACCGAAGGCGCCAAGTATAGAGATTACTTTGAATGGCAGGAATTTGCCGGCAGGGCCCCTTCCCACCGCATTCTGGCCATGCGCCGCGGGGAAAAGGAAGCGATTCTTAATCTGAGCATTGCACCGCCGGAACCGGAAGCTTTGGCGCTGCTGGAAGCCCTTTTTGTAAAGGGTGCTGCCGCCGATTCAGCGCAGGTCAAGCTATCCGTCCATGACGGTTTCAAACGGCTGCTGTCACGTTCCATGGAAACAGAGGCGCGACTCGCCACCCGGCAACGCGCTGAGAAACATGCCATCGAAGTGTTTGCCCGCAACCTGCGCCAGCTGCTTCTGGCACCCCCGCTGGGCCCCAAACGCGTTATGGGAATCGATCCCGGTTTCCGAACCGGCTGCAAGGTCGCCTGCCTGGACCGTCAGGGGAAACTACTCCACTACGATACGATTTATCCGCACCTGGATGAAAGGCGGGACCTGAAAGCAGCCGAATCTATCATCAACCTGTGTAAGCGCTATGAGATCGAAGCGCTGGCGGTTGGAAACGGTACCGCCGGTAGAGAAACCGAGGCCTTTATACGCCAAATTGAGGCCCTCAAGGAAACTCCGCTGATTCTGGTCAATGAAAGCGGTGCTTCGGTGTATTCCGCATCGGAGGCGGCCCGCCACGAGTTCCCCGAGCTGGATCTTACCATACGCGGGGCCGTTTCTATCGGCAGACGCCTGATGGATCCTTTGGCGGAGCTTGTTAAAATCGACCCCAAATCGATCGGGGTGGGGCAATACCAGCACGATGTCGATCAGCCGGCATTGAAACAGGCCCTGGATGATGTGGTCATTAGCTGCGTGAATGCCGTCGGTGTGGATGTAAACCGTGCCAGCGTTGAACTGCTGGCCTATGTCTCGGGACTCGGACCCGGGCTGGCCGCAAATATCG
Source organism: Desulfobacterales bacterium (assembly GCA_030145015.1). Next base: position 15,652 of record JAQYWI010000107.1, on the reverse strand, counting down.
TCAAGCACCGCGATGAAAACGGCCCTTTCAATTCAAGACAGACGCTAAAAACGGTTCCCCGGCTGGGCCCGAAAGCCTATGAGCAATCGGCCGGTTTTTTGAGAATCCAGGGAGGTGCCAATCCCCTGGATGCCAGTGCCGTACATCCCGAGAGCTATGCGGTAGTGGATGCCATGGCGCAGGACCTGAGCTGTGCTGTTGCCGATTTGATGAAAGACGCCGGTTTGAGAGCAAAGATTGACGTGTCCCGGTATGTCAGCGATCAAGTCGGAAGACCAACCCTCGAGGACATTCTCGCAGAACTGGCCAAACCCGGCCGCGATCCGCGGCGGGAGTTTGAGGCCATCGAGTTCGCCAAAGGCATCAACCAGATATCCGATCTCAAGACGGGAATGACGATGCCGGGAATCATTACCAACGTGACCGCCTTTGGCGCATTTGTCGACATCGGTGTCCATCAGGACGGGCTGGTGCATATCAGCGAGTTGTCCGACAGCTTTGTGAAGGATCCGGCCGATTTTGTAAAGGTACAGCAGAAGGTAAAGGTGCGGGTTATCGCCGTTGATCTGGATCGAAAGCGGATCTCTTTATCCATGAAAAGCAAGCCCGCAGTGCCAACAAGCCCACGGCCACGGAAACCAAACCACCGAAAAAAACCGACCGCAGCAAAGAAGACGCACAAAAATAGTAAAAACACACCGTTTCACAACCCGTTTGAGGAAGTGCTGGGGAATAAACGACGATGAAGATGACGTGAAGCCGGACACCTCATTTACCGAAATGCGAGATAGGATTTTGCTTTATTCGGAATCGGATTACTTCTTAATCAGGAGCGAAAATGAAAACAGCTGACGCTTACCGCTGGGCTATTTTAGGATTGGGCACTTTTTGCATACTGACATTTGGTGTCGTTTTTCAAAGTATTCCCCCCCTCATCGGGATTTTAGTTGAGGCCCTCAATATTTCCTATGCCAGAGCCGGTACGCTGATGGGCTTGTTTATATTGCCGGGGATCTTTTTATCGATCCCCGGAGGAATGTTAACAGATCGTTTTGGGCCCCGCAAAGTTGGAGTTGCTTCACTCCTGGGCCTGACTCTCGGCACTGCAATAGTGGCTTTAAGCGGCAGTTATGGGATTATTGCATTCGGTCGCCTGGTGGCCGGGGTGGGGGCTACTGTCTTGATAGTGGTCGTTGCGAAAATTGTTGCATCCTGGTTCTATGACTGCGAAATCGGATTAGCGATGGGAATTTTTAACACTTCAATGCCGCTCGGTACGATCCTTTCTCTTAATTTTATGGGCGCCATCGCATTCCGTTTCAGCTGGCAGGCATCGATATGGATTAGTTTTGCCGTGGGCGCTGCTGCGTTATTTCTTTTCTTGGTATTATACCGCAGTAAAAGCACCGCTGGGGAACTAAAATCAGAGCCGGCGGGGCTGCTTGCAGCGGTAAAAAAGGCAGGCGGCAGCGCCTGGTTAGTCGGGTTGTCATGGGGGTTGTTCAACGCCGGCCTGATCTCATTCTTTACATATGCGCCCGACTACTTTATTTCCCGGGGAGAGAGTATTGTCAAAGCAGGGCTGCTTGCAAGTTACCCGATGTGGGGCTCTATTGTGCTGGCCCCGATTGTTGGCCTGTTAATTGACCGCATCGGGCACAAGTGGATGTTTGTAGCGGTCGGGTGCGGCGGCACGGCCTTATTTTTATATTTGATCCCGGAATTTAATCATCACGCCGCCATTCTTTCCATTTCGATCGGGGTCTTCGTCGCTATTCTAACGCCGGCAATATTCTCATTACCGGCAGAGCTTCTGCCCGAGTCGGTGATGGGTTTTGGATTTGGCATCCTGGGAACGGGCGCCGGTGTTGGGAGTGCATTCGGCCCTTATATCGTCGGCAGTTTAAGGGATGCGACGGGCGACTACCTGTGGAGTTTCGCCGCAATGGCAATTTTCCCGGTCATCGGTATAATACCCATGTTGATACTTAGAATGAAAAAAGAAAGACATACGAAGTAAAAATGATTATTTTAGATGAAAAGAAATATGATCTTCTCCACCTGTTGAAAAAAAACTGCCCGAATTTTTTTCAGATACGGAAATGTATCTTTCTCTAAAAACAAGGCTTTCAAGGCTTAGGAGGTAGCGATATGAGCAACTTGGGCAGGAACACAAGTTTGGTATTTGCCGCGGGCTGTTTGGGCGGCCTGCTCAACGGTCTGGCAGTTTGGATTTTCGGAGAGCTGGGAATTACAGCGGCATTGGGCGTAAAAATAGCACCCCAGCTATCGCCTGCATTTTTATATCCGCGGCTCGTCTGGGGGGGAATTTGGGGGCTGCTGTTTCTACTTCCGCTCATGAAAACACGCATTTTTTCCAGAGGATTCATTTTCAGTCTGGGCCCGACCCTGGTGCAACTTTTCGTCGTTTTCCCAATGAAAGCAAATAAAGGCGCTATGGGTCTCGATCTTGGCCTGCTTACCCCTCTGTTTGTGGTTGTTTTCAACGCGATATGGGGATGGACCGCAGCAATCTGGTTGAAATCGGCGGGCAAATAGTTCAAACACTGAAATGTCAGAGAATTCAATTCAGATTTTATGTCTTTTGACATTCAGGCGCGCTTTAGATATGCTAAAGCTATCACAACAATGCGAAATTCTGGACGAATCGTTGATGCTCGGGGTACCCCCAATACTCAACAGCTAACGAAGGGAATGGCGCCATGAAAGAATTGATCAGTCACATTGCCCAGGCACTTGTTGACCATCCAGAACAGGTAGAGGTTGCGGAAGTTGAAGGTGGTCAGACTTTGATACTGGAACTCAGGGTCGCGAAAGAAGACATGGGGAAGATTATCGGCAAACACGGGCGGACTGCTCAGGCCATCAGAACGTTATTAAGCGCAGCATCTGGAAAGGCAAAAAAACGTATCGTTCTTGAGATCCTGGAATAATACGTCCGGCTCCCAATTCGAGGAGATCCTAATCTTTTTTGTTCAAAAGGAACAAAATGGAAATGGGCGTTTGATTTGATTTGGATCGGGCAAGGGTAGCGCTATTATCAAAATAAGAAGGGCATTCCCTCTTCGTTAGACGGAGACGGAATGCCCTTTTTTTAACTCGGAAATAGGCAGCTATTCCACAGTGACATTTGCGGCAGCGGGACCTTTTTGGCCTTCTTCTATATCAAAGGTAACGCGGTCGCCTTCATAAAGAGACTTAAAACCGGTTGCATTGATCCCGGAATGATGAACAAATACATCCGGACCATCTTCCTGCTCGATGAAGCCATAGCCTTTGCTGCTATTAAACCATTTTACAATTCCATTAGCCATCGTGACATCCTCCTTTCAAAAAATTCTCATAGTTCCATACTTCAGGTTGCCACTTTGACAAATGGATACTTCCTTTAGAACGAAACCGGCCCGCCAATTAAGAGCGGGCCTTTATTGATTACTATAATTATAACATCTTTTTAATGAAAAGCAAGCTTATTTTATTACTTTTGGGGTTATAATAAATGCCTAAAATGCCTAAATTGAGCTAAAGTGTCTAAAGTTCTGGTGTCGCTGCGCTCCAGCTTTTTTATATTTAAATGATCGTTCGACCCTGTCGTTCGACCCTGTCGTTCGACCCTGTCGTTAGACCCTGAGGCTCTCGAAGGGAGGCTCTCGAAGGGAGGCTCTCGAAGGGAGGCTCTCGAAGGGAGGCTCTCGACGGGCAGAATTCCTTAACTTTAGTCACTTTAGCTCACTTTGAATCCCGCTCAGAGCGGGACGCACTTTCTTTGATGTAACCCGAAGTTTGAACGATTTGACAAAGCACTGTACGGCATTAATTTATATTCATGAGTGGATGTCCTTTCTGCAGCCTGCCGTAATTCATCTGCTCTCCTTTAACGGGCGACTCATTGGGCCGCCCTTATTGTTTTGAGCGGGAAAGGCGAAAAAATGCCCCATAATCTGTATATTGCGACGACAAATGGTGTCTTCAGCGCCCGTCGTGAGAGTGACGGTTGGCACAAAATCGAAGGGTCCTTGAGTGCGCATTTTGTGACGAGTGTCGCTGCATGCGAGGGCTTTATTCTGGTCGGCACGAAAGACGGCATCTGGCGCTCGGTCGACGAAGGGCAAAACTGGAAGGAGACCAGCACCCATCTTTCGAACCGGCATGTTCGCTGGCTGGCCTGTTCATCAGGGAGCAGGACGTTCGCACTGGCCGGGACCGAACCGGCCGCCATCTTTGTGTCCCGCGACAATGCCGATACATGGACCGCGTGCCCGGAGGTCGAAAATTTACGGGATGAATCCGGCTGGTTTCTGCCTTACTCACCCGAAGCGGGATGCGTGCGTGGATTTGCCATTTTCGGCCTCGGAGCTGAACTGGCGCGCGTGTTCGCTGCTGTCGAGGTAGGCGGCGTTCTGATTTCCAACAACAGCGGCAGCAATTGGCAACTGGTTGAAGGCAGTGACGGAAACCCGGAAATGAATCGTGCTCTGGGAAAATTAATTCACCCTGACGTGCATTCGATCAGCGTGCATCCCTCTTCACCTGATCTGGTGACCGCCCCCACAGGCGGCGGGCTTTATCGCTCCAGCGATTGCGGCAGAACCTGGAATTGCTTATACACTTGCTACTGCCGTGCCGTGTGGGTCGATCCGAATGACCCCAAGCACATCATATTCGGACCGGCCGATAGTGTCTCAAAAAACGGACGGATCGAAGCATCCCACGATGGGGGTCAGACCTGGAATTTGGCCTCCAAAGGCCTGGACCTCCCCTGGCCGCAGCACATGCTGGAACGTTTTTATCAGTCGAATGCAGAACTGTTAGCGGTACTTTCCAACGGCGAGCTGTGGTCCACAGCGCTGGAAGCGATCGAGTGGCATCATATTCTGCCGGACATTAAAGGGATCACAGCAATAGCGGTAGGCCCTTAGCCGATTGGGTTTTCCAACCCTCCGCCTTCCTATCACCACCGAATAATGCCCTACACTATTTGGACTTTTTAGGTTTGTTTTTACCTTTGGTGGCTTTCGGGTTTTTTTGACTGGTCTGTTTTTGCCCGATACATCCACAACCACAATTGCCCTTTTTGTCGGCCATACTCATCACCTCCTTTCCGTATTTGATTAAGTATTTTAGCAATCACTTAAATTTATGTTTAAAAAATTTTAGCTAATCATCGTTTGATTGCAGTTCGTTTATCCGATCACGAACTGTTCTAAGCTCATTTTCGATTTCGCTCTCATATTTTCTAAGAGATTCCAAATTTGAATTCTCCAGCTCTTTTTCTCTAAAATCACCGGATCCCTGGCAGCCGCAGGTGCAGATTTCCGCCAATACCTCCCCGCAATTTTCCAGAGCCTTTTCATCAATTGAATAGGGGATCCAGTAACCATTGCGTTCGCTTCTGACAAAACCAGCCTGGCGCAGGATTTTTAGGTGCTGGGATACCGCTGCCGGCGTGACGCCCACCTGTTCGGCAATTTTTTTAGCGCCAAGTGGACCCTCGGATTTTAACAGCTCGATTATTTTAACCCGGGTTTCAACCGCCAAAGCTTTAAACATTTCAGAAGGTTCTAAATTCATGGGTCTCGTTTCTGGAAAATTAAGTATTTTAGTATATACTTAAATAATACCGATTCGAAAATTTGTCAAGCCCTTTTTAGAATGAAAATCAGGCTGCCATTTTTTTCGCCGCCAAAAAAAACTTGACAACTCAAGACGACCGGTCTATTTTTTAATTGGGTTTAAACTGTTTAAAGAAGCATCAATCTCAAGGGAAATACAGCATGCTCCCCACCACCAAAGACAGAATCCTTGAAGTGGGCGCCGAAATTATCCATCAAAAAGGATATAATCATACGGGCATTCAGGAAATCCTGAATGCCGCCAATGTGCCCAAAGGATCTTTTTATAATTATTTCAAGAACAAAGAAGATTTTGGCCTTCAGATCATCGATCGTTTTCAGTGCCACTTTGACCAGATGGCCAAAGACATATTAGAGGGCACGTCAATTGCACCGCTTAAGCGTATCGACCTGTTTTTACGCACCTCTATGGATCATTTTCAAAGCACGGATTATACCGGCGGCTGCCCCATCGGCAATCTGGCTCAGGAAATGGGCGACCTGAGTTCGGCGTTTCGCAAAAAACTGAGTGAGGCGATGGAGGCGATGGTTGAAGTCTATTCCAGAGTGCTGGCAGAAGCACAGAGGGCCGGCCAAATACCTGAACACCTGGACGTAAGCGCGACAGCTTATTTTATCGTGGCCGGCTGGCACGGTGCGATCATCCAGATGAAGTTGGTCAAAGATCTGGCTCCTCTTGAAAATCACCGCAAATTTATATTTGATTACATATTAAAAATGTGAAACCCCGTTTGGAACACTCCCCGAAACGACAGATCAAAATGGAAAGGGGCATGTGATGGAATCCGATAAAAACAAAACAAAAGACGAATTGATCCGGGAGTTAAAGGCCCTTAAAAGCCAGATTAACGAACGCACGGCCTCCCTTGAACAAGAGTGCCTCGAACGGGGCCGGAGCGAAGAAGAGCTGCGCCTGGCCCAGGTTATCATCGACAACAGCCCGACAATTCTGTTTCGACGGATGGCCGGCGACGAGCCAAAGCTGGTGTATGTATCCGACAATATCCGCCAGATGGGGTATACGGCCGAGGAGTTTCTCGACAATAAGGTCCATTTTAAAGACATTGTCCATCCGGATGACATTGAACGCGTCGGTGAAGAAATCAGGCAGTATGCCGAAGAAGACGTGGAAGAATATACCCAGTTTTATCGGATGATGACCAAAGACGGCCAGATCCGCTGGGTTGAAGATCAAACCTCGGTCGTGCGGGACGATAAGGGCAACAAAATATTTAACCAGGGCCTGCTGGTGGACATTACCAGCCGCAAGCTGGCTGAAGACGCGGTGCGCAAAAGCGAAGAGAAGTTTCGCCGGATTGTGGAGACCGCCGGCGAAGGCTTTATCCTTATGGATGAGGATTTGAAAATCATGGATGCCAACGATGCCTACTGTAAATTGCTTGGATATTCGTGCGATGAGATCATCGGCAAAACACCCCTTGATCTGGCCACTGAGGAGTTCAGACAGTATATGGTCAACAACAGGGAAGAGATTCTCGCCAAAGAATACCGGGAGCTTGAAGGAACCATGGTGGCCAAAAACGGCCGCCGGGTGCCGATCCTGGTTCACGGCAATACCCTCAGAGGTGATCAGGGGGAAGTCATCGGCAACATGGCTTTTATAACCGATATGACCGAGCATAAAAAGGCCCTGGCGCTGGCCGGAGAGGTGCAAAAAAGCCTGCTGCCGCAGAGCAAACCGGACGTTCAGGGCCTGGACATCGCCGGCCGAAACGTATCCTGTGATGAGATCGGCGGTGATTATTTTGATTTTCTGTGGCGGCGCGAAAATCCGGATGGCCCGTTTACCGTAGCGGTGGGCGACATCACCGGCCATGGGGTGGATTCGGCGCTGCTGATGACATCGGCCCGGGCATTCTTGCGCATGCGCGCCTCACAGCCCGGAACCATGGCGGAAGTCATCACGGCCATGAACCTTCACTTAACCCAGGATGTTCTTGAAACCGGCCGGTTTATGACGCTTTTTTATTTGACCGTGGATCTGCAAAAAGACCGCATGAACTGGGTGCGGGCCGGCCATGATCCGGCCATCCTCTACGATCCGCAGCAGGACACCTTTGAGGAGCTCAAAGGTTCCGGGGTTGCCCTGGGTGTAAATGCTGCTTTTGAATATGCTGAAAACCATCACAAGGGCGTAACCAACGGGCAGATCCTCGCCATCGGCACCGACGGCATCTGGGAAGCGTTTAATAAAAAGGGCAAGATGTTCGGCAAGCAGCGTTTCCGCGACATCATCCGCGAGAATGCCAGAAGAGGCGCCGATGATATCCTCAACGCCGTTTACAATGAGATCGGCCAATTCACCGAAGGCCAAAAATCAGAAGATGACATTACGCTTGTAATCATTAAAATAAACAAGCCCTAATACCGGCGTGATCCGTCTAAGGTGGATTTTGGGCATTGTTTTGCTAAAAAGGATTTTTATTAAGTTCTTTTCAATACCCCATCCGCATGCGGCGGGGGGGTTAATTTAAAATCAAAAATTGTATTTGATCTCCAAGTATAGCCTATCGTTTTCCCCGACATCGCGGAATCTGGGCAGATCGCCGGATTTATAGAAAACGACCCCGCCGGTGAGTTCGATCGCATCGGTTAGATCATATTCGGCCGTAAATCTTTGAAGGGCGCCGTCGTCCCCGCTGAGACCCCATGTTTGCGCCAGAATGGTTAGGGCCAGGGTTTCATTCAGATAAGTCCTTGTCAGCCTCAGGGCGGATACCCAGCGATCTTCTTCGGTAAAATCCGGTGCTTCTTCGATTTGGCGTTCAAAGTTGAGAATATGTCGGTCGGCAATCTCAAGGGACAGGGTCGTATCCGTAAATCCGGAATATTCCACCCCGACCAATGCATCAATGCGGTTAAAGTCTTTGCCGCTGTTGAAAAACCGAATTCCATCAAAATAAGCCGCCTCTGTCTTAAAAAGCCAGTTGCCCGTGGCGATGTTGAAAGCCCCGCCAACCATTTTAAGCCGGGCATGCTTCAATTTTTGATGTCCGCTTGAATCGACATCAAAGTGGGGCGTATCGTCATAAAAATAGGCCCCGTAAAGGGAAGCATCCCAGCCGTGAAAGATTCCATGAAGCGCCAGGGCAAATTGGGTATTATCGGTATCAAATCCTGTATCGGGTGTTTCATTTGTCGGCAGCGGTTGGGCGGCCGGGAAAAAGTCGCTGCCGAAGGCCGGGTCTTTGTTGTAACGGACTTCATGAATGACCATACCCGAAAGGTTTAATCCCCAGATAAAGTAATCCAGTTTCGTCATGGTCACGGGCAGCCGCAGATTCTCAAGGTCAGTTAAGCCCGGCTCGCGCAGATCCAGGGGATTGAGCACATCGGTTACGCGGATGTTATCCGATTTGCCCCAAACAACAATTTGCCTTCCGGCCTTTAGATCCAGCTGATCTGTGATACGGCCCAGGAGCCATACTTCGCCAAGTTCTAATTCGCTCTCATTTTCATCCAGTACTTCCTGGGTGAATTTATCGCGGCCCTGGATCTCGTATGCAAAATCATAAAACCCGTGACCGGCTACCCGCGCCTGCCAGGATTCGGAAAATTTGGCATCCAGCTCGAGCACCATTTTGGCCCGCAAGCGCGATAATCCATGCCAATCGGTATCCGTACCTTCAGCCTGGTGGTGATACATATTGTAGGTTGAGCCCAGCTTGAAGTATCCGTCAAGGCTCAGATAGTCCGGCAGGTATTGTTGTTCGGAAACCAAACCCTCGGCCGCGGCAGTATCTTCATCGAATCCTTCTAAAATTTCTTCTTCTTTTTCTTCTTTCTTTTTCTCGCCTTGGGCTTCATCGTCAAAACCTTCGATGACCTCCTGAAGATCTTCATCGGATTTTTCATTATTTTCAAACCCGCTTAAAATTTCTTCCAGCCCCGCCTCATCTTGCGCATACACCCTCCCTGATATTGATAACCAGAAGAAAACAAAAAAAAACGAAATTAGAATGGTCGTATGTTTGCTATATTGGCCCATCATTTAATACAAGGTGTCAGAAGACGGCAATTATAATCTTCGTTTAATATCCATTCATAAATAATTTTAGGTTAGAACTGGTTTAGAAGCCCAGGTTTTGTTTGAGGGTTAGGCGCGAGCCGTTTTAAAAGCGGAGCTTATGTATCGTGGCTGGAAGCCACTCCCACTTTTTTTAAGCACCACATTTCATTTTTGTTCTATCCTCTTAATAATTAGGGGGAGCGGCATCTTGCCGCGATATTCAGGCATTTTGAAGCGCCCCCCAACACAGCCCTCGAGTAAAAGAGGGGTTTCTAAACCAGTTCTAAAGTCCTTTTTCCATTCTGCGTATACTAAACATCTCATAATCAAGCTTCTGGTTGAACTTGACATTGTTGAACTTCAAAATGGTTTTATGGACCGTCTTTTTGTCTTTTTTCTGGGTTATATGGGTCTCGGTTGCCACCCAGATTCCGTCGATCAGCTCCAGGCGCCGAACATCGACGTATTTCAAATATCCGCCGTCCTTTACCCAGTTGACGGCACGGATGACAACGTAGTTGTCCTGGCGCACGAAGATAAAGGATTTTTTGTAACCGGTTTCCTTGATCACTTTTTTGCTGCGGGGAATGGATTCGATCATCCAGGTCTTAACGCCTTTGACATCCATTTCTTTTTTAAGCGTAAAATCGTAATCGTCCAGATTGCGATCGGTCATATCCGAGTAGTTCAGATCCGAACCCATAAAGCTGCCGCTTTTGTCACTGCTGGCAATGCGTTTGGTTTTACGTAAAGCCGGCAAATATAACCATTGATCATCGTCTTTATCGGGTTCGTCATAATCATAAGTAAGAAAAGAGGTGTCTTTGACATCCGCCGGATGCTCAAAAAACATCAGCCTCAGCTCATCGGCGCCTTGGTCCTTGCTGAATGTCGCAATCTTGCGGACGCGCTGGTTGCCGCGTTTATCGATGAGGATCATTTCCATGTCGGCGGTCTGGTTGTCGCCGTCATCCCGGGCCTCGACCTTTTCCATGATCTCCCGCGCCCGGGGATCATCGGTAAATGCGCCCGGCAGCGGCCCTATCCCTGCAAAAACCAGTAAAACGGTGACGAAGATAGTTGCGATTTTATGGGGTATCATTTTATTCCTCCGCTTTTATGTTGTTACTTGAGTATTGCATGAGTCGGAGGCTTTCATATGCAAGGCATTTAAGGCAGAGGCTATAGTGAACTATGCCTCGGCCTTAATAACCCAGCAGATGGAAGCGTCCGGCTCATGCAATATTCAAGTATGGGGTCGATTAACTAGTACCATCAGCGCCGGTGCTACCAGATAGTCGGCTGCCAGCGCCATAAGGATCGTAATAGCCGTCAACAAACCAAAAGCAAATAGATTATTCATGCTTGCGAACACAAATATAAAAAACCCGATGGAAAGAACGATGCTGGTGACCAGCATCGCCCGACCGGTGGTGTGCAGGGTTTCATAAACGGCCTGTTTGGGGTCGCCGCTCTGCTCGTAATAGCGCCGGAAATTGTGCATAAAATGGATGGTATCGTCCACGGCAAGTCCGATGGCAATACTGGCGACCATCATGGTGAAAAGATCCATCTTAAAGGGAGTCGCGCCGATGATCCCGAGCATGATCAGGATGGGAGCCAGATTGGGAATCATGCTAAGCAAGCCGATCCGGAAGCGCCCGATCAGGATGATCATGAGCACCGTGATCACAACCAGGGCGATAACATAGCTCCGGGCCATACTGATGATGGCATTTTTTACGGTGCGTGACATCAGGACCATCAGACCGGTAAGGGTGATGGTTTCCCCGGGAAAATTCTCATCAAAATAGCGATTGACGGTGTCAATGAGGCGGTTGTATTTCACCGCGTCCTTGAAGGGGCCTTTGATCGTAAAGCGTGCCTTTGAAAATTGACTGTCGACCACATCTTCAAGATCGTCGGAACCGCTGTTTTCAAAGAGCAGAAACTCCTGGGCGATCAGATCCCGGTTTGATGGAATCCTATAGTAGTCGCTGCGGTTTTCGTTGAGGGCCTGATTGATTTCTTTCAGAATCGTCGCCAGCGACCAGGCTTTGCCAACGAACACCTCCTCAAATTCCAGCGATTCGGTATCGGCAGCCGCCTTATCAATGCGCTTCAAAAGAGCGGGGTTGTATAGCTCGTTTTCATTGCCGGCATCGATAATGACTTCAAGATTGAGGGTGCCGCGCAGCTCGTGATCGATTTTTTCGGTTGCCCGGCGGATTTCGTTTTTTTCGGGAAACCACTTCAGCACGTCGTGGGAAAAGCGGATTTGCAAAGCAGCGAAAATTGACAGACCCACGATCAGAGAACTGACGATCAGAATTGGAACCGGATGGGTGGTTGAAAAATGGCTGATCCCGCTAAGGAAACGGTCCATTAGCGAACTTTTGGATGGCCTGCCGTTTAATCTTTTAGCGCTAACGGGCACCAGCGCTAAAACAGCAGGCAGCAATACAAGCGTATTGATAAAGGTCAGCAAAACGCCGATTCCGGCAAACAAACCCAGATCGGCCACCGGTGCAACCTCGGCGGTTGCGAATGACATCAGGCCGCAGGCCGTGGTCACATTGGTCATCACCACTGCAAGGCCGGAGTGGCCCAGGGCATAGGCAATGGCCTCTTCCTTATCGTTGGTTTTCTGGAGGCGTTGAAAAAATATCGCCAGGATATGAACCGAGGTCCCAACCCCGACGGCCAGAAGAAAAGAGGGCAGAATTTGGGTGGGGACCTTGACGGCAACACCGGCCAGTGCCATGATGCCGATGGTGGCAAGCAGCGACAGGATAACGATCACCAGCGGCAGGAGCACTCCGGAAACCCGGCGGAACATGACAAACAGCAAGATGGCCACGGTGGCCACAGCCAATGCCACGAACTTGCGCATATCGTTAATCATGCTGCGCTTAAGGAAGTGGGTGACCACCGGGGAGCCGGTTAAAAAAATGTCGAAATCAGGCGCCCGGTATTTTTCGATCACCCCACGGGCCGCATTTACAGCCCGGCTGTTTTCTTCATCGGTGAGATAGGCTCCCTGGTCCGCGGCTTTTGATTTTACATTGCGATCCTGCGCAGCTTCCTCTTCAAAGCCTTCCAGAACATCGACATCCTGTCCGAGGCTGGAGTGGCTTTGGGTTTTGATAATGATCGTGGTAAAGGTGGCGTCTTCGGAGATGAGCAGATTTTTATACAGCGGGTTTGTCAGCACCCGCTTTTTCAAGGCCGTCATTTCGCCTTGGTTTTGAGGCCAATGCTCCAGTAAATCTTCAACGATCAGTTCATCGGCTTCGCCGCGGGTATTGCGCGCGTTAACCAGGCTGGTAATATCATCGATGTAGGGAACATTTTCTTCGAGTTCCTCATGAAGTTTTTGGATCGTTTCTAAAAATTTTGGGCTAAAGATGTCCGCCGATTTAATCGCTATAATGATGACTTCATCCCGGCCGAACTGATCACGGAAATTATTATAGGCCACCAGCGCAGGATCATCGGTATGTAAAAATCCTTCTGTGGAGGTGTCGATGGTGATCTTAGGAATCTGGGAGACCATGGCCGCCGTCAGCACAAGCATGATGACGATGGTTTTGATCCGGTTGCGGTAAATAACATGCGCATAGGTTTCGAACCATGCTTCGATTCGATTTCTAAAATTTTTCATCGAGAGTCTCCGGTGGTCAGGTTTCACCTAAATTGAGCGTTTCAGACAAGCTGCTTCTTAACGGCATTTAATATGAGCATTTCGATTTCGGCAGCCACCTGGCCGCTGACGTTCGTGTCCATTTCATCAAGGGTGGCCACCAGGGGAGCAAGCTTGGCTCTGATGGGAGAGGTCATTTTAAATAATACAATCGCACCGATGATCATCATGTGCACAATAAACGGTACGGTTCTTCTAAAGGTGCCCGACCGGACGCCATCATCAAGAATTTTTGTTAGAATACCAAGGACTTGTGCCAGGTCTTGTGCCACCATTTCGGGAAAGTGCTTGCCCCCCGATGCTTGCTCCCGCAGCATGATAGCGGCCAGCTCCGGATGCAGATCGACCATGCCGGCAATCGTTTGAATAAATGCCTTCAAATTGTCTTCCGGTGATTGGGCTGCGGTTATATTGCGATTGAATTGCACGACGGCATTGCCAAACAGATGATGGACAACCTGGGCATAGAGGGCCCGTTTATCACCGATATGGTAGTAGAGAGTGGCCTTGTTTACGCCGGCGCTTTTCGCGATTTCGTCGACCCGGGCACCGGCAAAGCCGGCCTCGGCAAATTCTTTTGTCGCGGCTTGTAAAATCCGGTCAGTGGTCTGGCTGCGCCGGTCTTTGACTGTCAAGGTCTGCATAAAAAGCTCCTTATGTCATGAATCCAACTAAATAGTTAAACTAACCGTTTAGTTTAACTATTTAGTTAATAAATTTCAACTTAACTGTCAAGTATTCTTTTCGAAAATTGAAATAATTGAATTTTAGAATTTCTTAAGATTTATTTAAGGTAAGGTGTGGCACAGACAAAGAATATACTCAGAATGGAAATCACCTTGAACAGGCCAAATATGCAGGTATCCCAGGTGAAAAATAAAATTATCAAAATGCCAAATTGCGCATTATGATGGCGCAATGATTTCTTCACGAATATAAACATAGATGGCCAGCGGCAGGCAGGTGATTGCCATCAAAGCCAGGGCCGCTTTACACCATAAGCTTTTTAACAGCGCCTTGGTAACGATTCCGCCAGGACCGATATAAGCCGGCTGAATAAAGATGAAAATGATAATGAGAAAGATTAAACACATTCCCAGTAATCTTTTTTGATTCACGGTACCCCCCCTGAATAGCATAAAATTCTTGTCATGATACGGAGCAAAATCTATACCATTCGGAATGGAGAATTTATTTTATATATATTTACAGATAGTTATATTGAAATTGGAATTTCGATCTGATGGAAAGTTACAAATATTGTCAGCGGCAGGAACAATAAATGGCAGCCAAAAGAAGAAATCGTAAGCTGATATGCAGCCGATTGGAGGCATCTCTGCTTCCAACAAGCTTTCAGGCCGTGATATGCCACGAGACGGTCGCAAACTTTAAATCTGCAATTTCATTGTCTGCAAGTTTCAGATTTAGCCTTATCTAAAGCTTTTTTCATGGTCCAGGAGCCACTCTTTGCGCCAGATTCCGGAACCGAAGCCGACCAGTTTGCCGTCGCTGCCGATGACCCGATGACAGGGGATGATAATCGGGATGTTGTTTTTGTTGTTGGCGTTGCCCACGGCGCGAAATGCCCGCGGGCTGCCGATGGCCCGGGCAACGTCTCCGTATGAGGCGGTCTCACCAAAGGAAATTTTTTGTAACTGCCGCCAGACGGTTTTTTGAAACCCGGTTCCATCCAGAAGCAGGGGAACGCTGAATTTTTGGCGCTTGCCTTTGAAATATTCATCCAGCTGTCGCAGGCATTCTGTCATGCAGGCCGGCAGGTTGCGGTCGGCCTCAAATTCGTCTTCAACAAATGTAATCGTTAAAATGCCCTTTGAATTACCAACAACCTCAAGCGGTCCAATTTGCGACCTATAGATTGCTCTATGTGTTTGCACGAAAACCTCCTTTGAAAAGCGAGCAGGGTCGGCCTCTGTGCCGACTTCCCTGGCAGCCACGGCCTGCGACGAGCTCAGCCGAGTCGAGGGCTGACTTTAGTCGCTTCAAACTTTAGTTCACTTTAGACAATTGCTTCAGAAAGCTATTTCCCAAGCCAGGCCAAATCCGTATGATATTAATTGATAAATAAAATGGGGCCGAGGAGTCAATAACAAATCGAGGGTAATTTCATCGTCTATGTTTCAAAAGACCCCGTGAAAAATTCATTTTTTTACGGAACTATGAGTCTGTCGGAGAACCGGTGACGGTTTCCGACTGAAAATTTTTGCTCTTTGAAAATTAATCATGCAGTAATTTGGGCCAAAGCTC